>CAYWGW010000050.1:0-20805 GCA_964457385.1 uncultured Spirochaetaceae bacterium | reverse complement strand
TGGTCTGGCGTGTGGTCCGGGGTGGCTGAGGCGGAGGAACGGAGTCGCGGCGAAGGATCCGGGGCACCGGGCGCGGATGGTCTGGGAGCGCTCTGTGACAGCTGGATCAGAAGCTCCTCGGCAAGCTTGGTGTACGCGACGGCGCCCTTCGAGTGGATGTCGTAGAGCAGAATCGGTTGGCCGTGGCTCGGCGCTTCGGAGAGCCGAATGTTTCGAGGGATCCGCGTTCGGTACACCTTGTCTCCGAAATGTCTGCGCACCTCGGCCTCGACCTGCTTGGCGAGGTTGTTTCGCTGGTCGACCATCGTCAGCACGATGCCCTGGATGACGAGGGGCGGATTGAGCTGGGCACGAACGAGTTCGATCGTTTCGGTCAGGCTCGCGAGACCTTCCAGCGCGTAGTACTCGCATTGGAGCGGTATGAGCACGGCGTCGGCGGCGGTCAGGGAATTCAGGGTGAGTAGACCGAGTGAGGGCGGACAGTCGATGAGCGCGATGTCGTAGTATTCTCCCATCGATTCAATGCTTCGTCGAAGGCAGAACTCGCGCTCCTGCTTGGAGACGAGCTCGATCTCGGCGCCGACCAGATCCTGCCCAGCGGGCACGAGATGAAGTGTGTCCAGCTCGGTCGGAGTCGTGCATTCGCGTAGTGGGAGCTCGTCGATCAGGGCGTCGTAGATCTGTCGCTCGGCGCGGGAGATTCCGTACGCGCTGCTTGCATTGGCCTGGGGATCCATATCGACCAGCAGCGTCCTCCGCTCAGCGGCGGCAAGACACGCGGCGAGGTTGACGGCGGTCGTGGTCTTCCCGACGCCTCCCTTCTGGTTCACTACAGCGATGACATAGGGACGAGAACCCATCGGTGTTGTTTTCTCGGTCTGCTTCGGTCGTTCGTCGCCGCTCGCCGGGCTCGCATGCATTCTCGCCCCGGCACATTAGAAGCCAGTGGCGAAGGAAAGCACCGGAATCAGCGGCCTGGGACGAGTGTCAGACGACGCACGTCGGGCCCTGCGCCGTGTTCCGGGAGCGGAAGGCCGATCCAGCCTCAGCTCCAAAGGACCGAACGAGCGTCCTCCTTCCAATAGCCTCCGGATTGGGTGGTACCACAGTGGGCCACGATTGCGAGAGGGTGGATGGCAGGATGCGAGCTGGATCAGCGGGTGTCAGGTAGTGGAGGCCCTGGCGATCCAGAGCTTTCGCCGCATCTCGAGACCGGGCAGCTGGTAGTGGCGCACTCCGACGAATCGGGCGCCGGAAGGAATCGGAGGCTGGGCGGCGTCCTCACTGGCGGGTAGAACGAGCAGTCCTCCGGTCGAGGCCCAGGGAAGCATGAGCTCGAGTGCTCGAACGGGCCGTGCCATGGCCTGGGCGACGACGATGTCTGCGTGCTGGACCTCGAGCTCGTCTGAGCGCCCAAGGATTGGCTCGACGTTTTTCAGGTCGAGCGCTCTGCGTGCGGCGCGCTGGAAGTGATTTCGCTTCTCGCGGGAGTCGATGAGGCGAACGATGAGGTGTGGATGGAGGATCGAGATCGGTAGCCCGGGGAACCCGGCTCCGCTCCCGAGGTCGGCGAGCGTCTTCGCCTCGGCCAGCTCGGGCAGGACCAGGCTGAGGGCGGCCGCGTCGAGGACCAGGCGAGTGGCCATCGTGATTGGATCCCGGTGGCCCGTCAGGTTGATTCGGCCGCTCCACTCGCCCAGCAGCAGGACGAGCTGGGTCAGTTGCCGGAGCTGGACAGGCTGGGGGGGCGAGCCAAGTGCTTCCAGGCCGCGCAGGAGGTGCGCAGAGACGGCGATTTCCTCTTGAGCCGCGGGCTCGCCGTCTCTGGTTCTGTCATGCGTCAACTTGTGTTCCCCGTGGAACGCACTCGCGGCAATGGCGTCACGGGAGCGGGGTCGGGCCGGACCCAAGCGCGTCGAACGAGCGTCCGATGCACAGCGTTCCCCGTGGAACACAACTCAGCGTTTCCAGCCGCGCTAACGGTCTCATCCTCGCGGACGCACGTCAGGCGCGGGAGGACTCCGCCACCGCATCCTCATACTCGGGCGCACCTTCTGGAACGACCAGGACCTGACGATACCGGCCCTCACCCACGCTCATCGTCGCGACATCGTCTTCGTCTCGGACCGCAATATGAATCGCCCGTCGATCGCGTCCGTTCATCGGATCAAGCGCGATGGACTTTCCGGTCTCTCTCGCCCTCTTCACCGCTCGCTCCGCAAGACGCGTCAGGGTCTGCTCGCGTTCCTCCCCGCCGCCCTCGACATCGACGACAATACGCGGTGCGTCATCGCTCTGACGCATCGCAACCTGGTTGGCGATCAATTGAAGGGCGTCGGTTGCCCGGCCATCGCCGCCCTGAAGCACTTCTGCCGCGGGACCCGTGAGCTGATAGATCAGGAAATCGCCCTCGGCAGACTCCGAGATCTCGAAAGAGCCCAGCTTCATCCGCTCGACCGCGCCCAAAACGAACTCCCCGACGGGACCAATCGATCCCTTGACCGTTCCCTTTGAGTCCGAAACAGCCCTGCGGGGCTCAGAACGAACAGATTCCCTCGGGGCATCTTCATCGTCGCCTCGACTCCGGCGAGACCGGCTGCGGGGCTCAGGACGAACAGATTCCCTGGGGGCATCTTCATCGTCGCCTCGACTCCGGCGAGACCGGCTGCGGGGCTCAGGACGATCGGCGCTCTCGCTACGCGCCTCCCGGCCGCGCTCCCGATCGCCACCTCGGCCCCGATCGCGGTCGCGGTCGCGATCCCGGCCCCGATCACGGTCGCCATCTCGATCCCGCCCGCGCTCCCGATCGCGACCGCGCGCTGCTTCCCGGCCCCGACCCCCATCGCGGCCACCATCGCTGCCCCGAGACTGATCCCTCGTGGAAACCCCCTTCGGGACCGCGACGATCACGGTCTGTCCCGCCGTCCCGTAGATCTCTCCGGGCGGCGCAACCGCGACTCTCAGGTTGTCCTCCGACGTCCCAAAGAACTCGGCCGCCTTCGACCGGGCCGCCTTCAAATTGTCGGCAACGAACTCGTTCGGCTCCTGGCGCATGTCGTACATCTCTATTTCTCTCGCTTTCTTTCTGAGTCGACCTCGGCGACGCAAAGAGTCCCCGCCGAGCCGATCCTCAGCTCACGGGTTGCATCTTCTTCCGGATCCAATACTGGTGAGCAATCCCCAGCAGGTTGCTGACGGTCCAGTACAGCACCAGCCCGGACGGAAACGTATACGAAATCAACAACATCATCCCCGGCATCATGATCAGCATCATCCGCGCCTGAGCGGGATCCATCCCCGTCGTAGGCGTCATCTTCTGCTGGACGAACATGCTCGCCCCCATGATGATCGGGAGCAGGCGCACCGGGAATTCGAGACCCGGAATCGTAAAGAGGGTCGCGGGCTGGGAGAGGTCATCGATCCAGAGTACGAAAGGTGCCTGGCGCAATCCGATCGAGCTCTGCAAGGCATAGAAAAGACCAATCAGCACCGGAAACTGCAGGAAGACCGGAAGACAGCCCCCAAGCGGGTTGATCCCCTCCTCACGCCACAGCTTCATCATCTCCTCGGACTGCTTCTGGCGATCGTCCTTGTACTTTTCCTGCAGCGCCTTCACTCGCGGCTGCACGGCCCGCATCTTCTCCGCCGAACGCATCTGCCTCACCATCAACGGTGAGACCAGCGCGCGAACGAGGACCGTCAACACGATGATCGCCAACCCGTAGTTGGGAATGACCAGATAGAGCTTGCTCAGGGCGATCTCGAAGAGCCGGGTCAGCGGCTCGAGCCAGCTCCAGCCGCGATTGATCGTATGCTCGAGTCCATGGCCCGCAGCGAGTAATGCCTCCGGCTCCTTGGGCCCGAAGAAGCCTCGCAAGGACCGTGACATCGTCCCGCCCGGGCCTAGAGCCACCACGGGTGGCGAAATCTGTGCCCTCGCGCTCTTCGCTGGCTCGAGCATCTCGAAACGCACGTCGAGGGCAGGCCTGGAATCGGGATCCGGATCGATCAGGACGCCGGTGAAGTACCGGACATCGAAGCCCACCCAACGCACCGGTCCGTCGATCTCCTGTACTCCGTCGGAGCTTCCTCCCATCAACCGGCCGAAAAAGCCCGCCTGCCCCACACCCAACGCCATCTCGCGAGTGACCCCTTCGTCGGGGCTGTAGGCGAGCAGCGACAGCTCCCTGAAGTCCAGTCGCTCCGAAGCTTCGACGGGCCAGAGGATCTCGAGCTGAGCATCCATCGGCCCTGATTGCCGACTCTCGAAGCCGATCTCCAGGTCGAATCCGTAGCCCTGTTCATCCAGTCGGAGGGTGCGAGTCAGCACGCCCAGCTCACTCGTCGCGCGCTGCACCACCTCCCGGCTGCTGCTGTGGACAACCTCGAAACGCGCCTCATCGAAGGCCGTCCCGACGGTCGTTCGCAATCTCGTAGACAGGACCGCCTGTCGCTCGCTCACGCTGACGAGGTCGATCGGAACCCGACCCCCTGGCAGACGCTCTTCGTAAGATCGAATCCGCCAGCTCTCGATCAGCGCCGGACCGTTCGAGATTTTAGCGATCACGTTCTCATTTTCGAGCGTCAGCGTTCGGAGGGGGATCGCACGCCCGTCGGGATCCGAGGAGAAGCTCCCCCGGTCCTGAAGCGGCTCCACGCGGCCCTGGCCCCGGAGTCCTGCAGAACCGCGCTCCGTGCCCGACGCGTCATCCGGAGGCATTTGCGCGCGATTCGATCCCTGCTCATCCCTGAGGGTGTCAGGAAAAGCGGCACCGCTCCCATCGTCGGTCGCAATTGCTCCTTCGCTCTGGCTCTGCTGAGCCTGGAGCGCAGCCTCCTCGTACTGCCGCTCCTGGTACATCAGGAACAACACGAAGACCATCATCGAGAGCGCAAATGCGAGAGCAGTATTTCGATCCAATGGATTGATCAGGCCTCTAGGGCACGGGGTCGTAGCCGCCCGGATGGAAGGGATGGCAGCGTAGGATTCGGGCCGTTCCCAGCCTCATCCCGCGCCAGAGACCGTGCCGCGCGATCGACTCCTCGACGAAATACGAGCAGGAGGGCTCGAAACGACAGCTCGGACCGAGCAGCGGCGACAGAACGAGTCGGTAGAGCCGAAAGAGCCCCCGCCAGGCGGTGCCTCCCCCTTCCTGCCCACTCGCGCCATTCCGTTCATCCATGCTCGTGACCTGTCCTGGCTGTGGAGCTGGAACGGCCAGGCTTCCTCAAACCGCGGCCATCTCCTTCCCCAGTTCCCGGTGCAAGCCCGAGGAGGCTACTCAACCGCTCGTCGAGCTCCATCAATCCAAGTTCAGCCCCGGAACGCCTCGCGATTACCACCACGTCGAGGTCCGGCTCCAGCTCCCATCGCCTTCGCCGAAACCACTCCCGGATCCGTCTCTTGAATCGATTTCGGCGCACTGCGTTCCCGACCTTGCGACTGGCCGTGATCCCGAGCCTCCGCGACCCAACGCAGCGATCCTTCCCCAAGTTACCGGATTTGCTCGCTTTCTCGTCCGAGCGGAGATCTCTTCGACAGGTGATGACCACGAGATCCGGATGGGCTCGGCGCCGTCCCCGACGCAAGACCCGACGAAAATCACGGGCATCCAGCAGACGATCCGTCCGCCGAAAACGCCCCGTCTCCGCCATGAATCCGCGCTACTTGGACGAAATCGTCGCCGCGAGCCGCTGTCGACCTTTGGCTCGTCGTCGCTTGATCACGGCCCGGCCTGCCTTCGTCTTCATGCGCGCCCGGAAACCGTGCTTGCGGAGTCGCTTGATCCGACTCGGCTGAAAAGTCCGCTTCATTTCTGCGGATCCTCCGCTTTCTCGCTGCCGGAAACATCCAACCGGCTCGATTCAGGTCGTTTTGGAGTCGTCTCTCGAAAGATCGCCCCGCCGCATCGCTCCCCACCCGTCGCTCGTCGCGCGAGGACGGAGGAAGCGGCGCGAGCCTGACCTGCTCTTGGCCCGGACGAATCCCTGCGAGGGGCGGAGGTTACCCGTCGCGCCGACGCCCTGTCAATGCAGAAGTCGATCCCGGACTCGGGAAGCCTGCTCGGACAATCCGGGCGGTCGGATCCAGCTTCCCCGTGTTACCTTGCCGACAGCACCGGCGTCTTCTCGATCCGCTGCAGATTCCGTATCGGACGTGTCCTGCGCCCCAACCGGGTCGACGAACGGAGAAGGGCTTTGAATCCGGCTTCTTGAGCTCCTTCTGTCGGTCTCTCCGTCACTCTCTACCACTACTTCTACATTTTCGAATCCCAGAAGAAGAGAAGACAGATGAAACTCTCGATCAGCAAAACCGAGCTGCTCCACGGTGTCAGTCGGATCCAATCGATCGTCGAGAAGCGCAACTCGATGCCGATTCTCGCAAACACGCTGATCGAGGCCTCGACCGCCGAGGGCGAGAAAGGGCTTCAACTTTCGGCCACGGACCTGGAGGTCGGTCTCCAGACTCGCCACGCGGCCCAGGTCGAAAAGGCAGGTGGCCTCACCATCTCCGCAAAGAAGCTCTTCGAGATCGTGCGTGAGCTTCCCGACGATCAGATCGAGCTCGAGGCGACCGCAAACTCCTATCTCGAGATCCGCTGTAATCGCAGTCGATTCACCCTGGCCGGAACGGCGGCCGAAGAGTACCCGACGCTACCAGAGTTCAGCCCTGAGAAGACCGTTCCGGTCTCCACGGCGCTGCTGAGCGCGATGATCGACTGCACGATGTACGCGGCCTCGGTCGACGAGACCCGATACAACCTGAACGGCGTCTACTTCGAAGTCCTACCCGATACGGGGGTGATCCGTCTCGTCGCGACCGACGGCCATCGGCTGGCCTGTATCGATCGTGAGATCGAAGGAGACATCAGTGCGCTGTCCAGCGGCGTCATCATCCCCCGCAAAGGTCTGGGGGAGCTGAAGCGTCTGGTGGACGAAGGCGATACCGAGCAGATCGACCTGGCGTTTGCCCAGAATACCGGTCTCGCTCGCAAAGGCGACGTCACGCTCGTCATGCGTCTGATCGAAGGCGAGTTTCCCAACTACAATCAGGTCATTCCGAAGGATCTGAGCCGACACCTGATCCTCGCTGCAGATCCGCTGATCCACTCGCTTCGTCGCGTTGCCCTGCTTTCCTCGGAGCGCAACCGGGCCGTGAAGCTCGAGCTCGGTGATGGCCAGCTCGTCATCTCGTCGAGCAATCCCGACCTGGGCGACGCGCGCGAGGAGCTCGACGTGGACTATGGCGGCGAGAGCCTCAGCATCGGCTTCAACGCCCGCTACCTGCTCGACGCAGTCGGCGCCATTGGAACGAAGGACATCCGGATCTCCTTCCAGGACGAGCTATCACCGGCCCGGATCTCGCCCCCGGACGACGAGACGATCCTCGGCGTCGTCATGCCGATGCGCATCTGAGGCGGCTTCGCGTCGCCTGAGCCCGGTGTCAGACTGAGCGTACCCAGGGGAATCTCGTGACCGCCCGAGACTTCCACCCACAACTTCGAGATCGCCCGCTGGTCGCGCTTTCGGAGCTCTCCGGTCTTTGCCCCGCCCCCCGCCTTCAGGTAGTGTTTCGGCTCGCCTGAGGCGCCTTTGGGAACACTCCCGCGGTGGTCTGGGCCGCATGACGAGAAGCCCCTCGAAGGGCCCGTCAGAAAGTCTCTTTAGTGAGTTACGACGCCAGCTCGATCGAGGTGCTCGAGGGCCTCGAGCCCGTTCGAAAACGCCCTGCGATGTACATCGGGACGACCGGCCCCGGCGGATTGCACCATCTCGTCTACGAGATCGTGGACAACTCCATCGACGAGGCCCTCGCCGGCCATTGCAGCGAGATCTCGGTCGTGCTGGAGGAAGACGGGCGCGTCACGGTCGTCGACAACGGACGCGGGATCCCGACGGACATGCATGTCGGCGAGGGGCGCTCCGCCTGTGAGGTCGTGATGACGACCCTCCACGCCGGTGGCAAGTTCGACGAGAAGTCCTACAAGGTCTCGGGCGGGCTCCATGGAGTCGGAGTCTCGGTCGTCAACGCACTTGCGAGCCGGCTCTCCATCGAGATTCGGCGGGACGGCAAGATCTGGGTGCAGAGCTACCAGCGCGGCGTTCCGGACGCGCCCCTGGAGGTGATCGGCGAGACCGAAGAGACGGGGACCCGGGTGAGCTTTCTCCCGGACTCCGAGATCTTCCCGTCGATCGAGTTCTCTTTCGACGTGCTTTCCAAGCGACTCCGCGAGCTCTCGTTCCTGAACGCCGGCGTGCGCATCATCATCAGCGAGGTTCGGACCGGCAAGAAGCACGACTTCTGCTACGAGGGCGGCATCAATTCCTTCGTGGAGCATCTGAACGACAAGAGAAGTCCCCTCCATCCGGAACCGATCTATCTCGCCGGTCAACGAAGCTTCGACGACCACGGCCGACAGGTCGTCGTCGACGTCGAAGTCTCGCTTCAGTACAACGACTCCTACAACGAAGCCGTCTACTCCTTCGCCAACAACATCAGCACGGTCGAGGGCGGAACCCATCTGATCGGCTTCAGGACCGCACTCACCCGGGCGTTCAACCGTTACATCGCTTCGAACACGAAACCTGGCAGCCGCGGTGGCAAGAACGAGCCGACTTCCGTCACGGGCGACGACCTTCGCGAGGGACTCACCGCCGTCGTGTCGGTGAAGGTTCCCCAGCCGGAGTTCGAAGGTCAGACCAAGGCGAAGCTCGGCACGAGTGAGGTACGCGGCATCGTCGAGGGCATCGTCTACCAGCAGCTCTCGAGCTTCCTCGAAGAGAATCCGCGGGTCGCGAAGCCGATCGTCGAGAAGATCGTCGATACCGCTCGTGCCCGGGAAGCGGCGCGGAAGGCGCGGGATCTCGCGAGACGCAAGGGCGCGCTTTCCGATTTCAGCCTGCCGGGCAAGCTCGCCGACTGCCAGGAGCGCGATCCGGCGAAATGCGAGCTCTTCATCGTCGAGGGGGATTCCGCCGGTGGCACTGCGAAGCAGGGTCGGTCCCGCGCGACCCAGGCGATCCTTCCGATCCGCGGCAAGATCCTGAACGTCGAGCGGGCGCGGGTCGACCGGATGCTCGCGAGTGCCGAGATCCAGGCGATCATCGCCGCCCTGGGCACGGGGATCGGGGAGGACTTCGCCGCCGAGAAAGCGCGCTACCACCGCGTCATCATCATGACCGACGCGGATGTCGACGGCAGCCACATCCGTACGCTGTTGCTGACTTTCTTCTACAGACAGATGCGGGATCTGATCGAGCGTGGCTACCTCTACGTCGCGCAGCCACCGCTCTTCCGCGCGCGACGCGGCAAGACCAACGTCTATCTGAAGGACGAACCGGCCCTCGAGGACTACCTCTTCGACCTCGCTCTCGGCACTGCCCGCGTCGAATGCGCCGACGGAGGGAGCCGTGAGGGCGAGGCGCTGCGCAGTCTGCTGAAGAACGCGAGCCAACGGCAGAAAGCCCTCGACCACTTCCGGATCCGGCTCTTCGACGAGCGGGTCGTCGACGCAGCGGCTTCCCTCGCGCGCCCGACGCCCGAGGACTTCGCGGACGAGCGGGTGCTACTCGAGGAGATCGCGCCGAAGATCTCGGCCGAGCTCGAGCGCGCGTTCCCGGCGGACGGCACGGAGCAGATCGGTGAGCTCCAATGGACTACGGAGCCCGAACTCGGCAGCGACGGATTGAAGCTCGTCGCAAAGACCCGACGCGCCGGTCAGACGCTACGCACACCCTTCGATCGGACATTGGTCTCTTCCGGCGACTTCCAGAAGCTGGTTCGCCTGGTCGGGGAGCAGGCCGAGCTCGGCCATCCTCCCTTCGTCCTCTACCACGGCGACAAGCCGCCCGAGACCTTCACGCTGATCACGAAGCTGCTGGCCCAGATCCTCGCGATCGCGACCAAGGGTCTGTCGATCCAGCGCTACAAGGGTCTGGGCGAGATGAATCCGGACCAGCTCGCCGAGACGACCATGAGCTCGGAGAACCGGAATCTGGTGCAGATCCGCGTCGAGGACGCCGTCGAGGCCGACGACGTGTTCACGACCCTGATGGGAGACGTCGTCGAGCCGCGTCGGCGCTTCATCGAGGACAACGCCTTGAACGTCGCGAATCTCGACGTCTGATTCATGATTCGATGAGGATGAGCTGAACCGTGTCCGACGAGCCGATGGATCCGACCGATCCGGTCACCCCGCCGAACCCGCCCTCGGGAGGGATCTCGACCGTGAACATCGAGGACGAGGTCCGCTCCTCGTTCCTCGCCTACTCGATGTCCGTGATCATCAGCCGCGCGCTGCCCGACGTGCGCGATGGATTGAAGCCCGTCCACCGCCGCATTCTCTACGCCATGAACCAGGAGGGGCTGCTCTCGAACAGGCCCTACTCGAAGTCGGCGGGTGTCGTGGGCGAGGTCCTGAAGCACTACCACCCCCACGGTGACAGTGCCGTCTACGACTCCATGGTCCGCATGGCTCAGGACTTCTCCCTGCGATACCCGCTGGTCGACGGACAGGGCAACTTCGGCAGCGTCGACGGCGATTCGGCAGCCGCCTACCGCTACACCGAGGCGCGTCTCGCCAAGATCGCCGAGGAGATGCTTCGCGACATCGATCGCGAGACGGTGGACTTCCAGCCGAACTTCGATGGCCAGATGCAGGAGCCGGTCGTCCTGCCGAGTCGTTTCCCGAACCTGCTCGCCAACGGCTCCGCGGGCATCGCGGTCGGGATGGCGACCAACGTGCCGCCCCACAACCTGCGCGAACTCACGGCGGCCCTGATCCTCGAGGCGGAGAACCCCGACTGCACGCTGGACGAGCTGCTCGAGAAGATGCCCGGGCCGGACTTCCCGACCGGCGCGATGTTATGTGGAACCGACGGTATCCGCAGCTATTTCGCAACGGGCCGGGGCCATCTGGTCCTTCGCGCGAAGGCCGAGTTCGAGCCCTACAAGCGGGGCACGCGGATCGTCGTCCACGAGATCCCGTACCAGGTCAACAAGGCACTGCTGCTCGAACGGATCGCGGACCTCGTACGCGAAGGTCGCATCGAGGGCATCGCCGACCTGCGCGACGAGTCGAGCCGGGAAGGCATGCGCGTCGTGATCGAGTTGAAGAAGGATGCCGCCGAGGACATCATCCTCAATCAGCTCTACAAGATGACGCCGCTGCAGACGACCTTCGGCGTGAACCTGCTCGCCCTCGTGAACGGCCGCCCGCAGACGCTCTCGGTCAAGGAGGCGCTTCGACACTTCATCGAGTTCCGCAAGGAGGTCGTGATCCGCCGGGCGATCTACGATCTCGCCCAGGCCGAGGCCCGCGCCCACATCCTCGAGGGCTTCGCGATCGCCCTCGACCACCTCGACGAGATCATCGCCCTGATCCGCGCCGCCGAGGACGCCGCGACCGCCCGTGGCCAGCTGATGACGCGCTTCGATCTCTCCGAGCGTCAGGCCCAGGCGATCCTCGACATGCGACTGCGCGCGCTGACGGCGATGGAACGCCAGCGTGTGCTCGACGAGCTGGCGGAGCTGCGGGCCCTGATCGCCGACCTGAAGGCTCTGCTCGGGAGCGACGAACGCATCCTCGAGGTCGTGGTGCAGGAGCTGCGCGAGATCGTCGACAAGTTCGGCGACGAGCGCCGGACCGAGCTGGCGCCCGCCATCGACGGCATCACGAACGAGGACCTGATCGTCGAGGAGGACATGGTCGTCACCCTGTCCCATCTCGGCTACATCAAACGCAATCCAGTCACCCTCTACCGCGCTCAACGACGCGGCGGCAAGGGCGCCCGGGGCATGGAGACCCGCGAGGAGGACTTCGTTCGCCATCTCGGCGTCGCCTCGACCCACGCCTATCTGCTCTTCTTCACGAACTTGGGCCGGCTGCATTGGCTGAAGGTCCACGAGCTGCCACAGCTCGGCCGCGCCGCCAAGGGCAAGGCGATCGTGAACGTGCTGTCACTCCAGAACGGCGAGCAGGTCCAGACGATGCTGCCCGTGCGCAGCTTCGAGGACGCCGCAGGGGAGTACATCATCCTTTCGACACGAAATGGTGTCATCAAGAAGACGTCGCTGGCTGCGTTCTCGAATCCGCGCCGCGCCGGCATCATCGCGATCAATCTGACGGAGGACGACGAGCTGATCGCCGCGGGTCGCAGCAGTGGCCGCGACGACGTGCTGCTCGCCACGCGCCAGGGCAAGTCGATCCGCTTCTCCGAGGAGGACGCCCGCGCCATGGGCCGAACGGCGACGGGCGTGCGGGGGATCTCGCTCTCGGAGGGGGACGAGGTCGTGGGGATGGAGATCCTCTCGGGCGGCACCCAGATCCTGACCGCGACCGAGCACGGCTACGGCAAGCGCACGCCCCTCGACGAGTACCGTGTCCAGAAGCGGGGCGGCCAGGGCATCATCAACATCCGGGCGAACGCGCGCAACGGACCGGTGATCGGGATCGGCCAGGTCGTGGACGACGACGACGTCATGCTGATCACCGACGGTGGCAAGGTCCTGCGTTGCCCGGTCGGGGGGATTTCGTCGATGGGTCGGGCCACCCAGGGCGTGCGCGTCATGAATCTCTCGCCCGGGGAGAAGCTGGTGTCGATTGCGCGGCTGGCGGAGGAGGACGTGAGCGTCGCGCCGACAGCCGAAGGAGCCACAGCCCGTGCCCCAGCCGCAGGCGAGGACGCCGCCGGGGGCGCAGGCGATGTCGGCGTCGGTGGCTCGCCGGTCGACCCGGGCCCCGATTCCGATGGCTCCGACGGCTCCGACGGGAACGGGTAGCGGAATGGGCGTCTCCAAGTCACGGCTCGAGCTGCGTCGCGCGCGGCGCTCGATTCCGGGTGGGGTCAACAGCCCAGTGCGGGCCTTCGGCTCGGTGGGCGGGGTGCCGCGCTTCATCGAGTCGGCGCGCGGCGCCCGGATCCGCGACATCGATGGCAACGAGTACATCGACTACGTGGGCTCCTGGGGCCCGATGATCCTGGGTCATGCCCATCCGAAGGTTCTGCGCGCGATCCGGAGGGCACTGCCGCACGGGACCAGCTTCGGCGCGCCGACGACGGGCGAGTCGGATCTGGCCGAGGCGGTTCGTCGGGTACTGCCGTCGGTGCAGAAGCTGCGGATGGTGAGCTCCGGGACCGAGGCGACGATGAGCGCGCTGCGACTGGCGCGCGCCGTGACCGGGCGCAGTCGCATCCTCAAGTTCGACGGCTGCTACCACGGTCATTCAGACGGCCTGCTGGTGGGCGCCGGCAGCGGCGTGGCGACGCTCGGCATCCCCGGCTCTCCGGGAGTGCCCGAGGCGATGACTGCCCTCACGATCCAGGCGCCCTACAACGATCTCGAGGCGACGCGGGCGGCCTTCGCGCGCTGGGGCGAGGATCTTGCGGCAGTGATCGTCGAGCCGGTGGCAGGGAACATGGGCCTGATCCCGCCCGTGGAAGGTTTTCTTCCGGGCTTGCGGGCACTCTGCGACGAGTTCGGAGCCCTGCTCGTCTTCGACGAGGTGATGAGCGGCTTCCGGGTCGCCCGCGGCGGCGCGCAGCGTCTCTACGGAGTTCGACCGGACCTGACCTGTCTGGGGAAGGTGGTCGGTGGCGGGTTGCCCGCCGCAGCATATGGTGGCAGGCGCGAGCTGATGGAGCGCATCGCACCGGAGGGAGACGTCTACCAGGCGGGCACACTCTCGGGAAATCCACTGGCGGTCGCGGCGGGGCTCGCGACGCTGGAGCTGCTCGAGGCGGACGGCGTCTACGAGACGCTTTCGGATCGTTGCGGCCAGCTCGCCTGTGGGTTGGCGGGTCTGGCGGCCGAGGAAGGCGTTCCGCTCGTCTCTCGCTGCGTAGGAGGCATGTTCGGCTTCTTCTTCCACGAGGGTCCTGTGAACGATTTCGCGGCCGCGCAGCAGAGCGACACCGAGGCCTTTCGGCGCTTCTTCGCTCGCATGCTCGAGGCGGGTATCTACCTGGCTCCTTCTCCTTACGAGGCGGGCTTCGTTTCCCTGGCCCATCGTCGTCGAGACGTCGATCAGACCCTCGATGCGGCCCGCTCCGCGCTGCGGAAGGTGGCGCGGGCTCGTTGAGCCCCATCCGCAAAAAGGTTATGCTGCGCGCCGCTTTCCAGCGTCCGCGTGGGTCGCGACCGGCCACGGGCGGGCGCGGGCCGACGAGTACTGGCTGGCGACGACGGGGCGAGAACAGGTGAGTCGACCGCCCGAGTATCCGGGCAGCCGGCGCTTCAAGCGGGCGGCCACCCGCAGCAGTGGTGGAGGCGCCTACGAGGGGGCCTTCGAGGCGGTCGGGTCGATCCTGGTCGCGACGGCTCTGGGCTACTGGTTCGATCAACACTACGAGACGACGCCGATTGGTGTGCTCGTAGGGGCGGCCATCGGCTTTGCGGCGTTCGTTCTGCGCCTGTTCCGACTGGGACGTCATCTCCATCCGGAGGAGCCCGAGGCGGAGCCCGGCACGGAGACGGACGCGACGGGCGAGAAGA
This sequence comes from uncultured Spirochaetaceae bacterium, assembly GCA_964457385.1. Classification (GTDB taxonomy): domain Bacteria; phylum Myxococcota_A; class UBA9160; order UBA9160; family UBA4427; genus UBA4427. The sequence continues at coordinate 6,311 of CAYWGW010000050.1, read as the reverse complement.
TTCGTGCGGATGACGCGGGTGCTGGCGACGGCGACGACGCGGATGGGGGCGCGGACAGGGACATGGGGACGGACGAAGAGCGGTCATGAGGCTGGAACTGGCCAGGGTCGAGCAGCTGAATCTGGGACTCTCCGCGGGCGCGGTGGCGGTCTCCTTTGCCTTCGTGACGCCGCATTTCGCGACGAGCCTGGCTGCGGGCGCGTTCCTGGAGGCACTCAATCTCGGCGCGATCCACCGCGGTGCGCGCAGGCTCTTCAAGGGCGAGCTGGCTGCGGTCCGGGGCTGGCTCGGAATGCTTTCGCTCCGCTTCATCCTGTTGGCGGTGGCGATCTTCGTCACGATGCAGGCCGGCGCGAATCCGGCGGCCCTGCTGATCGGGCTCTCCCTGGCGATGCCGGCGACCGTGATCGATGCCTGGATTCATCGCCCTCCGGTCGTCGATCCGGCCACGCTGCCCACGTTCCTCGAATCCGAACTCGAATCCGAGCCGGACGACGATGTCGAGTACTGGGAGCGCTACAGCATCTGGCGTCCGGGTCGTCTCATGGCGACCTGGCGCGACGATCTGCTCCGCGAGCCTGGCGCCGACTCCGAGGCGGACGCGGACGACGCCGTGGACTCCGCCCCGGCACCTTCTTCCCTCCCTTCCGCCGAAGCGCGGGCCGCGATCTTCGCGGTCGATGACGACGAGTTGTCCCGATGAACGTCTTCGAGTCCCTGGCTCATCAGCTCCATCTCCCGTGGATCGTTCTCTCCTCTCTCTTCGCCGCGGTGTTGTTGCTGCTCGCGGGCCTGTCGGTGAAGCGTGCGGTGGCGGGCGAGCAGGGAGGCGTTCTGCCCGAAGAGGGCGTCTCGATCCGCAACGTGGTCGAGGTCGTGATCGAGGCGCTCGGCGATCTCGGACAGACCACGATCGGCCCCGAGTGGCGCCGCTACTTCCCGGTGGTCGGCTCGATCTTCTTCTTCGTGCTCGTCTCGAACGTGATGAGCCTGCTCCCCGGCATGCTCGGCTCCACGAGCGACGTGAACGTGACCTTCGCCTGGGCCATCATCTCCTTCGCCGTTTACAACTACGTGGGCATCAAGCAGCACGGCTGGAAGTACATCTACCAGTTCATGGGTCCCTCGATCATGGAGATGGAGATCGGCGGCAAGCACTATCACGTGCGGCTGCTGGCTCCGGTCTTCCTGGTGCTCGAGATCCCGCTCCACATCTCGCGAATCCTCACGCTGGGCATTCGTCTGCTCGCGAACATGTTCGCAGACCACACGGTCGTGCTGGTCTGGCTCAGCCTGATCCCGATCGCGGTGCCCGCGGTCTTCATGGGCCTCGGTCTGCTCGTGAGTGTCCTCCAGGCCTTCGTCTTCGCGCTGTTGACGATGATCTACATCGGCCAGGCGCTGGAGGAGCCGCACTGACCCGACGTCTTCGCGCCCTGCGGTCGGGACGCTGAACTCCAGCCCCTCGGCCACTCCATTCCGGACGGGGACAGGCTCCGTTCGTCGACCCGGTGAGATTCGCCGGTCACCAATCCGCCGACCCGCCCCGACCTCGAAGGTCGAGGGGGAGCCAGAAGGGCTTCCAGGGTCAAGACCAATGAGAAGGAAAATCATCATGCGTCGTATCGTCAACGTGCTCCTGTGGGCCCTCGTGCTCTTCTTCGTTCCCGCCGTGGCCTTCGCCGAGGGCGGGGACAGCGGTCTGGGAGCGGGCCTCGGCGCCGGCATCGCCGTCGGTCTCTCGGGGCTCGGCTGCGGCATCGCCCAGGGCCTGACCGCCGGTAACACCACCGCGGGCATCGCGCGCAATCCCGGCGCTGCGGGCGGGATGTTCACCTACTTCATCCTGGGCATGGTGCTGATCGAGTCCATCGCCATCTACGGCCTCGTGATCGCGTTCCTGCTCCAGGGCAAGGTCTGAGGGGTCTGCTGCGGCATGCAGGATCGGGTCGCGCGCGCGCTCGTGTCGGATACTCCGTCAGGCGCGGAGCGCAGCGCGCGACCCGGCTGCCCTTGCACTGTGGTCCGCGGCTTCTCGTTTCTTCGCTCGTGCTTCTGGTCAGCCCGCTGGCCTTCGTCGCCTGCTCCGGCCCGACCTCGGATGTCGAGATCCTCCTGATCGGAGACTCGATCACGGAGGGCTTCATCAGCGGGTCCGAAGGGCTGACCCGATCGTGTGTCGAGAAGCGTTGCTGGGCTGCGCAGCTGGCGGCGCGACTCGGCCAGGGCTACCGGGTGATCGAGCGGGGCGTCGGTGGGGCCACGACGCTCGACTGGGTCAGCCCGACGGTGGGCATTCCGTTTACCGAGTTCGAGACCTCTCAGGTCTCTCTCTTCGATGGCCTCGCGGCCCGAGATCTTCCCGCAAGCATCGTCGTCATCCTCCTGGGCGCCAACGACGCGGTTGGATTCGGGGAAGACGCCCCTCTCCGTCCGGATGAGTACGCCCGAAACCTGGAGTTGCTGACCCGTCGACTATTGGACTACGGAGTCGGTCAGGTGGTGTTGCTTCCCCCAACTCCCCACCACGCTGCCCCCCCGAGGGTTCGGGTGCGGCTGTTCGAATACCGGTTCGCGATCGAGCGTCTATGCCGGGCCATGTCCGAAGAAGGGTCGACGAAGCCTTCGGCCGTGATCTGCGGGCCGAATCTGCTCGATCTGCTAGGCCCCGAGCACTTCGAGAAGAACGACGTCCATCCCAACGCCTCGGGACATCGACGGATCGCTGAGGCGGTCGCCGAGACGATCGAGGCCCTCTCTCGGGATCGCGTTCCCGAGTCCGATTCACTCCGTACCCCCGTCCGATCGTTCGACTCCGGCAATTCCTCCGAGTCCTCCGAGTCCTCCGAGACGCGGGAATGAGAAGCGCCGGGTGGAGGCTCGAGGCGGGCTTCACCCCGTTGAATAGGCCCGCCCCGAACCCTGTGCCTCCACCCGACGAATCTCGACCCCGCCTCGCTCCCGGTCCCGTTGTAGGAGTGCGACGGGGATCGCCCGAAGGCGACTTCCGGGGTCTTTGCATGGGGCGTACCAGCCTTCCCCAACGCCTCGCGCCCGCCCCCGCCGCGCTCCTGACGAGTACAGAGCGGGATCCGGGCTCGAAGCCGTTCGAGCGAGAACGGCGGGCAACGGGGGCGATGTGAAGCGCGGGGTCCTGATCGCATTCGAGGGACTCGACGGGTCGGGCAAGTCGACCCAGCTCCGACGAGCCGCCTCGGCGCTGCGTGCGCGGAGCCTCGATGTCGTCGAGACGCGCGAGCCGACCGATGGGCCCTGGGGTCGGCGTATCCGGGAGATGGCTCGAGACGGCTCGCTCGTGCCCCCGGAAACCGAGCTCGCCTGGTTCTTCGAGGATCGTCGGGAGCACATGCGCGAGGTCGTCGAGCCGGCCCTGGCCGCGGGGAAGATCGTGCTCAGTGATCGCTCCTATCTATCGACGGTCGCCTATCAGGGCGCCCGCGGACTCGATCCTCGGCAGATCCTCGCCGACAGCGAGGCGGAGTTCGTGGCGCCGGACCTCGTGCTGCTCTTCGAAGTCAGTCCCGAGGTGGGGCTCTCGCGGGTGGCGGCGCGCGGGGGTCGGGCCGAGCCGGCCTTCGAGGAGCTGGGCTTCCAGGAGCGGGTGGGCGCGCTCTTCGACACGCTCGACGTCGCGGGCCTGATCCGGATCGACGCGGGACGCAGTGTGGAGGAGATCGAGGCCGACGTGCTCGCCGCCATCGATCGCTGCCTGTCGGAGCGAGAGAGCGCGGGTCCGAGTCGGCCGAAGTGATTCCACCCGCCTCCGAGGGCCGGCGGTCGAGACTCAGGGAGGTCCGGGATCCTCGAGCCCGAAGGCCCGGCACTCGATCCGGAATCGGGGACGGGCGACCCGGTACAGCGTGAGGCCCGCCCAGCCGACGGCCAACAGGCTCACGAGTGTGATCGGCCAGGGCAGATGGCTCTGGTCGACGTTCAGCCCTGGGAGATCGACGCGACCCAGGAGTGCCAGCGATCCGAGGCCGACGGCTGCCCAGAGACTAGAGAGCAGGATCGACGCCAGAATCGAGCCGGTGGCGACCCGCACGAGGCCCAATGCAGAGCCGAGGACGATGGACGCGAGCGAGGCCGCCAGAAAGCGTAGCCAATGATCGACGGGCGCCGGTCGAACGAGAGTCCAGAGCAGCGCGACCACTGCGATGCCGCGGACGAGACCGAAGCGCGCGACCAGGCCCTGTTGCAGGACCCCGCGAAAGAAGAACTCCTCGACCACCGGCGAGATGCCCACCAGCACGATCATCGCCTGCAGCAGACTCCACGGATCCTCGGGATCGATCAGCGGCCCGAGCACGGCCTCGGCCCCGTGCACCGCGCCCGACCTGTCTGCGGCTTCGGCGCGAACATCGCCGTTGGAGTCGGTCTCATTCCCGACGTCGGCCTCGTCGCTCGCGCCGCTGGCCGCCCTCTCGTCGCTTCCAGCGGTTGTGCCCACGCCGGCCGCGCCCGTGTCCGCCTTCTCGGCGAGCTGCGCCGCGAGGTTGTCGAGCTCGCTGGCGAGCAGGATCAGTGGCACCAGACACAGCACGGCGATCACGTTGCGCAGCTCGAAGCCGCGGAGCCCCAGCCGATCCGCCTGGGGCTCCGCGACCCTTCGGGCCGCCATCGTGGCGACCGCCCCCATGCCGATCGCCTGCCCGATGCCGACCGCTGCCAGCGTTCCGAGGTCGATGAAGAGGACCGCGACCAGCGCCGCGGCGAGGGTGGCCAGCAACGTGAGCAGCAACGCCCCTCGCACGTCCGGATAGACGCCCGCCGAGCTCCTTCGCGGCGGTTCTCGAAGCGGATCGGGGCTCATCGCAGTGAGCCCGCGAGCGCGCGACCCGTATGCGAGTGCGCGCAGCCCGCCACCTCCTCGGGCGTGCCTACGACGACGATCTCCCCCCCCGCAGTCCCGCCCTCCGGTCCAAGGTCGATGACGTGATCGGCGCTGCGGATCACGTCGAGATGATGCTCGATCACGACGACCGTGTTGCCCCGATCCACGAGTCGCGCGAGCAGCCCGAGCAACAGCTCGACGTCGACGAAGTGGAGTCCCGTGGTCGGCTCGTCGAGCAGGTAGAGGGTTCGCCCTGTAGCCTGGCGGGCGAGCTCTTTCGCGAGCTTCATCCGTTGGGCTTCACCGCCCGACAGCGTGGTCGCCGATTGCCCGAGCCGGACGTAGCCGAGACCGACCTCTGCCAGCGCCCGCAGCGGCCTCGCTACCGGCGGCACGGATTCGAAGAGCGCCAGGGCCTCCTCGACGGTCTGCTCGAGCACGTCTGCGATGCTATGCCCGCGGTAGCGGATCGACAGCGTATCCCGATCGTAACGCCTTCCGCCACAGACCTCGCAGGTCACGAAGACGTCGGGCAGGAACTGCATCTCGACGCGGATCGAGCCGTCGCCCTCGCAGGCCTCGCAACGACCCCCCTTCACGTTGAAGGAGAAGCGCCCGCCGTCGAAGCCGCGCATGCGCGACTCGGGCAGCCCGGCGAAGAGATTGCGGATGCCGCCGAAGGCACCGCTGTAGGTTGCGGGGTTGCTGCGGGGGCTACGGCCGATTGGGCTCTGGTCGACGTCGATCACCTTGTCGATCCTTTCGAGGCCCGAGAGCGCACCGTGGGCACCGGGCTCCGCGAGCGCGCCATGAAGTCGCGCAGCCAGCACGGGATGGAGGGTGTCGTTGATGAGGGTCGACTTGCCGCTGCCGGAGACCCCGGTCACCACGGTGAGACAGCCGATGGGGATCGCGAGGTCGACGTTCTTCAGGTTGTTCGCGTGGCAGTTCGCCAGGCGCAGCCAGGCCTCCTGGTCCGGACGCGGTCGGCGGCGGGCCGGGCACGCAATGTGGCGGCGCCCCGACAGGAAGTCGCCTGTGGTGGAGTCCGGGTGGGTCTCGAGATCGGCGGGCGTGCCACAGGCGACGAGGCGACCACCGTGGACCCCGGCGCCGGGCCCGATGTCGACCACGAAGTCGGCGCGTCGGATCGTCGCCTCGTCGTGCTCGACGACGATCAGCGTGTTGCCGAGGTCGCGCAGCCGCTCGAGGCTCGACAGCAGCCGATCGTTGTCCCGGGGATGCAGGCCGATCGAGGGCTCGTCGAGGATGTAGAGCACGCCGATCAGCTGGGCCCCGACCTGGGTCGCGAGCCGGATGCGCTGGGCCTCTCCGCCGGAGAGGGTGGCCGCTGGCCGGTCCAGGCTCAGATAGCCGAGCCCGACCTCGGCGAGGAAGCCGAGTCGTTCGCCCACCTCCTCGAGGATGCGATCCGCGATCCGGCTCTGATGGACGG
>CAYWGW010000049.1:0-20869 GCA_964457385.1 uncultured Spirochaetaceae bacterium | reverse complement strand
CGCGAATCGATGCCGGAGGAGACCTGGAAGGAGACCCGTGCCGGAAAGTTCGCCTTGATGACGCCCGTCAGCACGTCGACGCTCGGACGCTGGGTCGCCAGCACGAGGTGGATGCCCGAGGCGCGTGCCATCTGGGCGAGTCGTTGGAGGGACTCCTCGACGTCCTTGGCCGCCGACATCATCAGGTCGGCCAGCTCATCGATCACGACGACGATGAAGGGTAGCTCCTGCCACTCGATCTCGTCGCCCTCGACCTGTCCCGGTCGGGGCTTCAGCCGGAAGCTCTCCTCGCCCGCCGCGATCGACTTGCGCGCCTTCGCGTTGAACTGATCGATGTTGCGCACCTGGGTCGCGCTCATCATCTGGTAGCGCTCCTCCATCTTGCGAACGACGCCCTGGAGCGCAGCCGCAGCACGCTTGGGGCTCGTGACGACATCAGCGATGAGATGGGGGATGCCGTCGTAGATCGACAGCTCGAGCATCTTCGGATCAATCAGCAGCAGCTTGAGCTGATTCGGAGTCGCCCGACACAGCAGCGAGCAGAGGAAGGAGTTGAGGAAGACGCTCTTGCCGGTGCCCGTCGATCCGGCGACCAGTAGATGGGGCATCCGGGCGAGGTCCGAGGCGACGGCATTGCCGAAGATGTCCTTGCCCATCGCGACGGCGAGCGGACTGTCATTCTTGCGGAAGCTCTCCGACTCGAGCATCTCGCGCAGATAGACGGTCTCGCGCCGCGGATTGGGCACCTCGATCCCGACCACCGATTTTCCGGGCAGGGGCGCGATGATGCGGATCGAGATGGCACGGAGCGCCATCGTCAGGTCGTCGGTCAGCCCGACGATGCGGTTGACCTTGATGCCCGGAGCCGGCTCGTACTCGTACATCGTGATCACGGGACCGGGGTGAACGCGCACGACGCGACCGGTCACACCGAAGTCCGAGAGCTTCTTCTCGAGGATCTTCGAGTTCATGATCAGGGAATCGCGGTCGAAGCTCCGCTCGCCCTCGGGCGGCGCGCCGAAGATCGAGATGTCGGGCAGCTCGAAGGGCCCCGAGTGGCTCGAGTCGTCGAAGCGGAAGGCCTCCTGCTCGGGCTTGCGGGTCTTCTTGCGCTCCTGATCGTGATCGACGATGTCCGGCTCCTCGCCGGCCCGGCCACGCCGCCCTGCAGCGGACCCGCTCGCCGACGTCGGGACGAGCTCCGGGCCGCTTTTCGAGGCCGTTCGGGGCATCTCCTCGGGAGGATCACCGACGGCGAGCTCGGGCTCCAGCTGCTGCCTTCTCTTCGATCGGCGCGCACGCTGCTCACTCCAGACCTCGAACCGGGCGAGCCACTCCCGCACCCAGCCGGGGGCCTGTCGGAGGGCGGTCCCGGAGCGTCGAGCCGCCTGGACCAAGGCGCTCGCGATGTTCCGGACAATCCGAATCGAACGCTCCGAGAGCCCGAGTACAGCGGCCGTCGTGATCCCTGCGACGAGCCGCAGCCCGGATCCGGTCACCCGGAGCACCGCGCCGGTCGAGATCCCGGTGAGCGACAGTACACCGACCGCCAACAACGACGACGACAGCACCACCGCCCCGACGCGGCCGAAGAGAAGCGTCTCGAGGCGCACGAGACGGAGTCCGAGCCAACCGGGCTCCACCCAGGGCACGCTTTCCGGCGCCAGCTGGAAGAGCAGGGGTGGCAGGGCAGCCAACGCCGGGATCAGCAAGGCGATCCCGACCCAGAATCGCGACCAGAGCCCCGGCAGCCCGAGTCCCAGGAGAAGCCGACCGCCCACAAAGGCCCCGGCAGCGACCCAGACGACACCGCCCCCACCCGTCGAATGCAGCAGCCAGCCGGCGAGCGTCGCGCCTGCCGGACCGCCGGCGTTGCGGACCTCGACCAGGGCACCGACCGGGTCCTCCGGCGCGTAGGTCGCCAGCGCCAGCGTAGAGAGCAAGGCGAGACCGATCAGCACCAGGCCGGCGATCTCCGAGCCCGCCGCGATCAGAAGCGGACTGCCGGGGGGGCGGTCGTCTTGCGTGGTGCGACCGCGACGAGATTTCGAGCCCTTGACGGCGGCCCTAGCCATGGATCCCCCTCTCCGGAAGACGACCGCCTCCGAGCAGCGCGAGACCGCCTGATGACGGGTCCGTCGCTACAGGACGAGCCTTCACCGACGGAGTGACGCAGACCTTCGGATCGCCGGACGAGCTTGATGCGTGCTCACGCCGATCTCGGGACGAGCTGGATCGGGAATGCCAGAGCGCCGTTGAGAATGAGAAAAAGTGAGTCTTCATTCCCTCACCCCCCGGAGAGGAGAACGCCCGAACGATAACGTGACCGCCCGGTCGCGCAAAGGGTCTGCCCGTTCCTCCCTTGACGCCATTCCACCGCGGCGAGACACTATGAGCCAGCCCTTTCCCCCAGACCAGTCCCGATGGAGTTCTACCCATGGCCGGTGTCAACAAAGCCATTCTCGTCGGCAATCTCGGCCGTGATCCCGAGCTGCGCCAGACGCCGAGCGGACAGAGCGTCTGCAACTTCACACTCGCCACGAGCGAAAGCTGGACGGACCGCAACGGCGAGCGCGTCGAGAGAACCGAGTGGCATCGGATCGTGGCCTGGGGGAAGACCGGGGAGCTCTGCGCCCAGTACCTCGGCAAGGGCCGCACGGTCTATGTCGAGGGTCGGATCCAGACCCGCGAGTGGGAGGATAAAGACGGGAACAAGCGGTACACGACCGAGATCAACGCGCAGACCGTCAACTTCATCGGCCCCCGGGCAGGGGGAGGTGGTGACGATCGGGGCGGCGATGGGTTCGGAGCCAGCGACCGCTCGGCAGGCTCTCGATCTGGAGCGGGGAGCGGCGCCCCTGCGAACGATCCCGGCCCGCCGATGGACGACGACATTCCCTTCTGAGCCTTCTTTGAGACCCGTCTGACTTCTGACGACGCTGGAGTTCTCGATCGGTTCCGAGATTCAGCAGCCGGACGCAGGCTCTCGCGACCGAAGAGCGCGAACGATCTGATCGATCCGGCGACGGTCTTCCGGGCTCAGCTCGTCGAACTCGATTCCCATGCCCGGCGTCACGCCGGGTGCGCCGGGGGAGACCCGGACCACCCGACCCAGGGTCTGCAGCACTTCGTCCGTGCCCGGAAGGTGAAACTGCATCGCGACCTCGGTTCCGGGCTCATGGGGCTTCTCGGTCTCGATGAAGAGCCCGCCCTCGTTGATGTCACGGGTGAACTCCGAGAACATCTCATCCACGGTGGAGTAGTCGATCCGGACGGTGACCGCAGCACGACTCGTGCGGCGGCGATCGATCTCCGGAAGCGGCTCGTTCGACTCGACCCGATCCGGGCGCAAGCTGACCTTCGACATCCCGCCCTCTCCCATCGCTGATCGCGTCCTCGACGGAGGCACGACCCTGTCCACGCGAGGTCGTTCCTGGCCCCCGTTTTGCGGCGTGCAATGCGCATCGTCCGACCGTCATACCCGACTTGAGGGCCCACAGGACCCCGGGCGAGCCCGTCTCGGCCCGCAGGACCTCCAGGGGCGCTGCCCCCCGGTCCGACGCCTCGCTCTGCCGCCTTTGCCACTCGCGCTCCTACTTCAACCAGCGTGGCCTTCGAACGCCGGATCGGACTCGCGAAAGCTGTAGTAACCGCCCTCCGCAACGATGACGTGGTCCACCACCCGAATCCCGAGCAGCTCCCCCGCCGCCTGGAGACGGCGGGTCACGGCATGATCCTCGGCGCTCGGTCTCGGATCGCCGCTCGGATGGTTGTGAACGAGCAGGATGGCCGCCGCGGCGCTTCGAATCGCTCCGCGAAACACCTCTCTCGGATGGACGAGACTGGCCGTGAGCGTACCCACGGAGACCTCCTCGCTCGAGAGCAGACGATGCCGACCGTCGAGCAGGAACACGTGGAACGACTCTCGGCAGAGTCCTCGAAGATGGGGCTCGATCGAGCGCTGAACGTCGAGCGGACCGCGCAGGATGGTGCCCCGAACGAGCGGCTCGGCGACCCAGCGACGTCCGAGCTCCAGCGCCGCCAGCAGGCTCGCCATCTTGGCCGGTCCGAGCCCCGGAATCGCTCGGAGCTCGGCGGGAGGGCTCATCCCCAGCGCCCGCAGGCCTCCGATGTCATCGAGAATCCGGCGAGCCAGATCCCAGGCATCCTGACCCCGAGCGCCGGTGCGTAGCACGAGGGCTATCAGCTCCGCGTCGGCCAGGGCTCCCACGCCCTTGTCCTCCAGACGTTCGCGGGGCCGATCACGGGTCGACGGATCCGCGGGCCGGGCGCCCGGATCCGGCATCACCGCGGCGAGGGGGCGACCGGCACGGCCTCCAGTCCCGATCGCGGCGGACGCAGGACGGTGGGGATGAGTTGACGGACAGGAAGGAGGCGGCATCGGAGGATCTCTCGCAGCAATCGGGGTCTCGATGCTAGGCGAGCTGGATGGCCGCTCAAGATGTGAACGAGAGGCCTCCCGATCGTCCGGAGCGCGGAAGGCGTCGGCTCTCCCCGAGCCAAGAAGCCCTTCGAGTCAGCGCGAGGCAGGAGGTCGAGACGTCTCTGCAGTCGAGCCTGCCGCGGCGGCCGCGAAATCCTCTGCGAGCAGAACGGCCGCAGAGTGTCCGCTGGTCCGCATCGTCGTCAGGAGCTCTTCGAGCAAGCCCCGGGCCTGCGCACGCTCACTCAAACGCGCGACCCAGAGTTCCTGCTCCGCAAGATTCTGGCTCGCGATGAAGCGCGCAAAGCCAATCGGATCCTCGATCGCCCGGGCGATCCACTCGTCGCGCTTGTCCACCTCCGCAGTGCCCGACGACGATCCAGTCGATGAATCGACCGGGGCGTTCGACTCCGGTCTCGTCGAGGAGAATCGTGCCTCCCGCGGCCCCAGCGCCTGTCGTCCGGCCGGCTCCCAACCCGTCGATCCATGGATCATGCCGCCGCCGAAGGAGGTCTCGAACATCTCGAATGACGACGACCCGAGCGGGGCAAGGAGAGGATCCTGATGGAGGACCAGCCCACGCGACGGCGTCGGCTCGAGCTGGATGACGATGCGCGTCTGCATCGGCGCCGCGCGCAGGGACGGGTCGGGCCGATCCTGCATCGAACGACGATCCGAACCCTTCGCCACCGTGCGGAAATCCCGTGCGGCCGGCGCTCCAAAGACCCGACCCCTCGCTGCATCGAGACCCATCCCGAGGGGCGCCGACCTCCCGCCCCGCGACGCATCCATCTCGGCCGGCCCGACACCCGTCGTCTCCAGGCTCGCCTCCAACCGGGGAACGAGACTACCCGGTCTGAAAGAGGACCTGACGGAGTCTGGGTCCGTCCAAACCACCAGCACCAGCGCCGCGCTGGCGATCACTGCTGCAGGCAGTACGAAGCCCGGATCGAGGGTCCCGCCGACTGCGCGCACGAAGCGCGTGACCAGACCCGACCGACTCTCCCCCGCTCGGATCCGTCGCATCACGTTGGCCGCGATCAGCGGAGGCGTCTCCGGCTCCGGCAGCAGCTGCAGCAGGCGGATCATCCTCCGCATCTGATCGACCTCTCGGGCGCAGTCCGCACAGCCATCGAGGTGGGCATCCACCCGCGCACGTCTATCCAGCGAGAGATCGCCCTCGAGATAGTCCGCCAGGCAGCTCTTCACATCAGCATGATTCACGTCAGAAATCCTCGGCTGTGGTCGATCCCAGCAGCTCCTTCAATCGTTCGCGCAACGCCTGTCGCGCCCGATGGATCCGCGACTTCACGGTTCCTTCCGCAATCCCGAGTACACGGGCGATCTCACCGTAGGCCAGCCCTTCGATGTCGTAGAGAATGACCGGCATCCGGAGCGACGGCGAAAGCGCGTCGAGCGCCGCTCGGACATGGTCACTGAGCTCGCCGCCCAGAGTCGAGTCCTCCGGGCTCCGGGGCGAGCTTGGAAGATCGTCGCCAGCGGCCTGCCGCGTCTTCAGTCGCTCGATCCGCGCCCGGCCCCGCCCGAGCGAGCGGCGGCGGTTCAGCGCGGCGTTGGCAGCCACCCGGTAGACGAAGGTCGAAAACCGCGACTCGGCGCGAAAGCGATGACCGTGGCGATGCAGGCTGAGGAAGGTTTCCTGGGTGAGGTCCTCTGCGTCCTCGCGGCTACCCATCATGCGATAGAGCAGCCGGTAGACGCGGGTCTCGTGACGTTTGATCAGCGCCTCGAAGGCGCTCTCGTCGCCGGCCTGCCAGCGTTGAACCAGCTCCCGATCCGGATCCTCGATGACCACCCCGGGGGCAGCGGACCCACGGGCGAACGCGCTCTTGCCGCCGATGCTTCGACCGCCGACTCCACCGATCCCACCCACCACGGCTCCCCGTTCGACGATCTCGTAGGTCATCTGTCGGTCGTTCCCCTGGTCCGACAGACCCCGATCCTCCCGGCGGAGTTCCCCCTCCGGCTCGGTCTCGACGCCCTTGTCGACGCCTTCCCCGACCACGGGCGTTTTCTCCTCGGATCCACCCACCAACCCCCCGATCAATCCCTAGTCCTCGGAATTCCCTGCGGGTTCGCAAGTCTCCAGGGCTCGCTGCGACCCAGCTGCCGTCGTCAGGCCCCCCTTCGCCTCGCCGGGACGGAGGAACGGACCGCTCTTTCCCCCGCTCTTGGCGACCAACCTCAGGGCATCGATGCGCATCTCCCGATCGATCGCCTTGCACATGTCGTAGACCGTGAGCGCAGCCGCCGACGCTGCGACGAGCGCCTCCATCTCGACACCGGTCCGCCAATGGGCCTCGACCCGGGTCTCCACCTCGAGCACCCCCGCTTCGGCGCCGGGCTCGAGCACGACACCGACCGAATCCAGGGGCATCGGATGGGCCAGCGGGATCCAATCGCTGGCCCGCTTGGCCGCCTGGATCCCGGCGATCCTCGCCGTCGCGAGCACGTCGCCCTTCGCAATGGTCCCCTCCAGGATCCGATTCCTCGTCGCATCGGCCATCCGGATCTCGCAGCGCGCCACACAGATCCGATGCGTGATGGCCTTCGCGCCGACGTTCACCATATGCGCCCGGCCGTGCTCGTCGAGATGGGTCAGATCTTCCTGCATGATGTCCGCTCACTCGCCCAGCCAGTCAAGCATGTCCTGCCAGACGGCTCGTCGCTCGGGCTCCTGGAAGATCTCGTGGCGAAGCCCGGGATAGATCTTCAATGCACTCCGCGCCGCGATGACGGGGCTCAGCCCGGCGTGGAAGGCGCGGCTGCCCGCCGTCGGGCAGATCGGATCCGCCTCCCCGTGAAGCAGAAGCATCGGAACGTCCACGCGCTCCGGTGACTGTCGGACGGTCTCGACCATCGCCAGCATGCCACTGGCGAAGCGAGCCGAGATCCGATCCTTCACGAGGGGATCGTCCTGGTAGCGTCGGACGACCTCCGGATCCCGTGACAGTCCACGCGCATCGAGGCCCATGGAGAAGCTGGCGAGCGGGCCGATGGGGGCGAGGAGGCGCGCCGCCCGCGCCCGGAGCCGGAGGCGCCAGTCCGGACCGTCCGCGCCCCCGACCTGCAGCAACGCACCGGAAAGCACGATCCGATCGGCCGCAGGCTTCCCCAGCACGGCGGAGGCGGCCGTGACGAGGCCACCCATGCTATGCCCGACCAGTGTCAGCGGCAGGCTCGGATCCTCCTGTCGCACCAGGTCGACGAAGCGGAGCAGCTCATCCACCAGACGCCCGAAGCGATCGACATGCCCCCGTGGTCCGCGCGTGCGACCGTGGCCCACCTGGTCGTAGGCGTGGACCGAGAAGCCCCGCGCCGCGAAGTGCATCGCCATCTCGTCGTAGCGACCCGTATGTTCGGCATAGCCGTGTACGAGGACCATCGCGTGGCGGGGATCGTGCGGCAGCCAGCTGCGCCGGTAGCGAAGGTTCGCCTCGGAAAGCTCCACCTCCGTCTCCTGGCGGCGGATCTTCGACGAGGCCATCCTCAGGACGTACTCGCACGGCGGACCCGGTCTCGTGCCCTCTGGACCTTCTCGAGATACGCCACGCTGCCGATCTGCCGACCCCAGAAGTAGCTGGAGATGCCCCTCGCCTCGCCGAGTCGCCGGATGTTGTCCGCCAGGATGAAGCAGCCGGCTTCGACGTTGCTCTCGATCGTGGCGAGATTCCCGGACAGCGGCAGCGAGGCCGCCATGTGCGGCATGACCTGCATCAAACCGATGGCGCCCTTATGGCTCTCGGCCCAGGGACGCGCGTCGCTCTCCACGAGCAGAACGGCAGTCACCAGGAAAGGGTCGAGTCCGTAGCGACGGCTGCTGCGCAGCACCGCCTCGATGACCCGCTCCCGCTCCTCGGGAGCGAGGGATGATCGGCGGTCTCGCAGATGCGCCATGATTGCCGCTCGGACGGCCGGGCGGTCGCTCCTTCCCCGCTCCACGACCACCGGGTCGACGTCCTGCGCATGGCCTCCGACCGGACCGTCGAGTACGAAGAGAGCTCCGAAAGCGACGAGCACCCAGGTCGCCAGACGCCGCGCGGCCGTGGGCAGGGCGGGGGTCCTCTCGCTCTCGTCCCGCCCACCCCGACGCCGATCGCGCTGATAGTGCTGTTCGCGTTCGTTCAACCGCCTGCTCTCCCCCGACCCGTTTACCCGGAAGCCGGGCCATCTGTTCCGTCTGCTCCCCTGCGCCACGTGGTGGGCGCAGGGCGCGGATCGAACGACCTGGCGCCCGACGCCCTCTCAACGAAGGATACCGGCGCCCGCGGAGCCGGGCCATGCACTCCAGCGCGCGCCTATGGGCGTCTACAGGCCAGCCCCTGCCCCCGAGACCCGGAGCGGAGCCGTCGGGACGAATGGGATCATCGGGCACGGCCCGGAACCCCTTCCCGTAGCGCGCACCGCCCCGCTTGCGTACCGTGCGTCGCCAGGAGCCTCTATGTACCCGGAACTCTTCACGCTTCCTCTTCTCGGATGGCCCATCAGCAGCTTCGGGGCTGCGATGGCCGTAGCCTTTCTGGTCGGATACGGGATCGCCATCCCGCGGATGAAGGAAGAGGGACTCGATCCCGAAGACGCCGCCAACATGCTGATCTGGATCATGATCGGCGGCGTGCTGGGCGCCAAGCTCTACTACGCGATCGATGTCTCGCTCCGGGGCGAGGGGGCGTTCGTGGCCTCGCTCTTTGCCCGCGCCGGCATGACCTTCTACGGAGGATTGATGGGCGGGGCTCTCGCGGGCGTCCTCGGCTGCCGGTTCTACGGGATCCCGCTCGTGCCCTTCGCCAACGCGGTGGCCCCCTCACTGGCCATCGGCCAGGCGATCGGCCGGATCGGATGCCTGCTGGTGGGGGACGACTACGGACGTGCAACGGATCTGCCCTGGGGCATCGCCTTCCCGAACGGCGCGCCACCGGTCGACCACCCCGTCCATCCGACCCAGCTCTACGAGTTCGGCTGGCTGAGTCTGGTCACGCTGCTGCTCTGGCGCCGGAGGCGGAAGAGTCCCTCGCTGATCGGCGAGTACCTTGTCCTGAACGGCCTGGGCCGCGCCGTGATCGAGCATTGGCGGGTGAATCCGCGCGTTGCGCTCGGACTGTCCGAGGCCCAGTGGATCGGCGTGGGCCTGATCGTGCTCGGCATCGTCTTGTGGACGCTCGCGAGCCGCTCCACGCTCGATCAGGCCGAGGCCGTGTCGAGCCGCAGCTGAATCTGCTTGGCCGAGGCGGCGATGGCCTCGCGCTCGCCGTCCTCCTCCAGCAGTCGATCGATCCGGGACAACACCGAAGCGGCGAGCCGGGCGGCGCCCCGCTCCAGCTCGTGCGCACCGAGGTCCACCCAGGCCTCGAGTGCCGCCAGGCTGCTCGCGTAATCCCCGTCCAGGACCGCCTGCATACCCTCGGCGTAGAGTGTGAGCTGGTCGATTTCGGCGCGCGGCGCGTCGGGATACCGAGCCGCCTCGCGTAGCGTCCGGATCGCCTCCACGAAGTAGGCGCTCTCGAGCAGGGATCTCGAGGCCTCGACCAGACCCGCGACCGGGCTTCCGTGCATCGCCTCGAGCAGCCCCTCGAAACCCTCCGGAAAGGCCGCATCGACCTGGGTCCGTCGGCTCAGCAGGAAGCGACTGACGACTCGCTCGCCGGCACGCTCGACCAGCAGCCGTCGCAGCTGATCCCGGGTCTGCGAGAGCAGGATCCGGACCTCCGCCACGATTTCGTGAAGCCGTGCCCGGTTGGTATCGAGGATGCGATCGAACTCCCCGAAGAACTCGGCCGCCTCCTCCTCTTCAGAGGCCGCCCGCAGCGCTGCGACCCGGGGCGCATAGACCTCCCGCTGATAGAGGCTCTCCCGCAGCTTCATCGACTCGTGGAAGAGCGAGCCGATCGCGAGGTCGAAGAGCGCCTCCCGTCGGACGGACTGGGTGGCCGTCGGCTCCTCGACGCGAAACAGACGATGGCTTCGCTCCTTCAGGCGGTACAGCACCGCCCGATCGTCGTCGCCCACGAGCCGGCGGATCGCGGCGAAGGGAATCTCGTCGGGCGCGTGCCTCCTGAAGAGATCGAGCAACTCGGCATGCGCCGTCAGGAACTCGCGGACGATCTGGGCGAAATCGGATGCGTCGGCGTTGGGGACGTTGGGGAGGGGGATGGCGATACTCATGTCCCGTCTCTGGATCCCTGCGATCCGTTGCATGACTGCGATCGACTCCGCGCGCGGTCTAGGATACGCGAGGATGCACCCCTATCAATGAATCCGCCCGCTGATCGAGCCATGCGCCGGACCGAACGACGAGCGAAACGCCGCTCTGTCAGCAGCCACGGCATCCCGCGCCAGACCCGGGGAGTCGACCACCTCATCCCGAGGGGCTCCGCCCGACACGCAGCCTGGGGCGACTGGGAGTAGACCCGTTCCGGTTGTTTCGGATCATTCCGTCTCCTAAGTTCCGTCTTGTCTCCAAGTAGCGCCCCCAGAAAGGAAATCCAGCGATGAGCGAGCCCGAACGCGAGAGCATGGAGGTCGACATCCTCTACGTCGGAGCCGGCCCCGCGACCCTGGCCTCGGCCTACCACCTGATGAAGCGGGTCGAGGCCCACAACGAGACCTGCGAGAAGCGCGGCGAGGCTCCCATCGAACCGCCCACGATCCTGGTGATCGAGAAGGCCGCCAACATCGGCGAGCACCAGCTCTCCGGCGGCGTCATGAACCCGCGGGCGATCGAGGAGCTGATGCCCGACTACCTCGAGCAGGGCTTCCCGATCGAGTACACCTGCGACAAGGACTACTTCTGGATGTTCACGCGGAAGGGCACGATCAAGTCGCCCATCACGCCGCCCATGTTCAAGAAGAAGGGCTACCACGTCGTCTCGCTCTCGAACGTGGTGAAGTGGCTGGCCGAGAAATGCGAGGCGATGGGTATCGAGATCTATCCCGGCTTCGCTGCCGCCGAGATCCTGACCGAGGGCGATCGCGTGATCGGAGTCCGCACCGGGGACATGGGCATCGACAAGGAAGGCAAGCCCAAGGGGGTCTACCAGCCCGGCATGGACATCATCGCCGGCTGCACGATCCTGGGCGAAGGCGTGCGGGGCTCGCTCACGAAGCAGCTGGTCGATCGCTTTGAGATGCAGGGCAGGAACCCGCAGACCTTCGAGACGGGAATCAAGGAGATCTGGCGCGTCAAGCCGGAGAAGCACCAGCCGGGACGCGTGGTCCACGGCTCGATGTTCCCGGACTTCTTCGGCCAGATCAACGGCATGTGGCTCTACGACATGAAAGACAACCTCGTGTCTTTCGGCTTCGTCACTTCGCTCTCCTCCGAGGATCCGAACAACGATCCGCACCGCGCGGCGCAGGAGTTCAAGCGCGACTCCCCCTTGATGCGCGACCTCCTCGAGGGCGGGGAGCTGATCCGCTACGGCGCGAAATGCATCCCGACGGGGGGGCTGCACGCGATGCCGAAGCTGTATACGAACGGCGCGATGCTGGTCGGCGATTCGGCGAGCATGCTCAACATCATGAAGCTCGCCGGCATCCACATGGCGATCAAGTCCGGCATGATGGCGGCAGAGACGCTGATCGACGCCCTCAAGGTCCAGGACTACAGCTCGAAGACGCTCGGCGGCTATGCCGAGCGATTCAAGGCGAGCTGGGCCTATCAGGAGCACCTCGAGGCCCGCAACTTCACGGGCTCCAACGAGATCGCGCCGCTCTTCGGCATGCTGGTCAACATTCCCCTGATGCTGATCACGAAGGGCCGCGGGCTGATCCCGTTCATCAAGACCGAGCCCTCCCACGCGGTGATGAAGAAGATCTGGGAGCTTCCGAAGGAGCGGCGCAATCCGCCGCCCTTCGAGCCCGACGGCGTGCTCACCTTCTCCAAGGAGCACTCGGTGGGCTTCTCCGGAACCCAGCACGAGGCGGATCAGCCCTCGCATCTGAAGGTCGCCGACCGCAACGTCTGCGCGACCTCCTGCCGGACCGACTACGGCAATCCCTGCGAGAAGTTCTGCCCGGCGGCGGTCTACGAGATGATCGACGTGCCGGGCAAGCCGGGCGAAAAGGAGCTGTTCATCCACCACGAGAACTGCGTCCACTGCAAGACCTGCGACATCGCCGATCCCTATCAGGTGATCACCTGGACGCCCCCGCAGGGCGGCGAAGGTCCCGACTACACGCGGATGTAGGCTAGAGGCCCGAAGCGGCGAGTGGACGAGCCTGACGACCAGGAACGGCATGCCTTCGCGGCGAGACGCGGAGCGAATGGATGTAGGTCCACGATCCATGCCCAGAGACGTCGCCCTGCAGGAGCGCGGGAGCTCTGCGCCCGCCGCCTCCACTGGGGTGGGCATTGCGCCTCGCGCTGCCGAGTACGCGCTCTGGCTCCTCACGGTCGTCTACATCGTCAACTTCGTCGATCGCCAGATCCTCTCGATCGTGCTGCAGGCGATCAAGGAGGATCTGGGGCTCGCCGACTGGCAGCTCGGCCTGCTGTCCGGGACGGCCTTCGGGATCTTCTACGCGACCCTCGGCATCCCGATCGCGCAGCTCGCGGACCGTTGGTCGCGCAAGGGTGTGGTGGTCGGAAGCCTGACCATCTGGAGCCTGATGACCGTGCTCTGCGGGACGGCCACGGGCTTCGGGACGCTGCTGCTCTTCCGCGTCGGAGTCGGGGTGGGCGAGGCCGGCTGTAGTCCGCCCGCCCACTCGTTGATCACGGACTACTTCCCGCCGGATCGGCGCGGGCGCGCCCTCGGCATCTTCACGCTCGGCGTGCCGCTCGGCATCCTGGTCGGCTTCCTGATCGGTGGCTGGCTCGAGGAAACCCTCGGTTGGCGACAGGCCTTCTGGATCGTGGGGGGACCGGGTCTGCTGCTGGCGGTGCTGGTGGCGGCGACGCTCCCGGAACCCGCCCGCCCCGTCGACACGTCGCTCGGCGGGACGGGGAGCGGCCAATCCCCCGACATCCGGGATACGATCCGCTTCCTGGCAGGTTCGGGCAGCTTCCGGATGCTCTCCCTGGGAGCGGGCCTCTACAGCTTCGTGGGCTACTCGGTCGTGAACTGGATGCCTTCAATCCTGATCCGTTCCTACGAGATGGGGACCCAGGAAGTCGGAACCTGGCTGTCGCTCATCATCGGCGTGGGAGGCGCGGCGGGCACCTTCAGCGGAGGCTGGCTCGCCGATCGCTGGGCGCTCACCGATCTGCGCGGCCGAATGTGGCTGCCGGCAGCCGCGATGGCGATTTCCCTGCCCTTCTCGTTCTTCGTCTACACGGCTCCCACTGGTCGAGCTGCGGTTCTCTGGCTGATCCCGCCAGCCCTTCTCGGTTTGATGTGGCAGGCACCGGCCTACGGACTCGCCCAATCCCTCGCGACCCCGAAGACCCGCGCAACCGCCTCGGCGCTGGTTCTCTTCGTGACCAACATCATCGGTCTCGCGATGGGCCCGACCGTGACAGGCGTGCTGAGCGATCTGTTGGAGCCGCGATTGGGCGTCGACTCCCTGCGTTGGGCCATGCTGATCATCTCGATGATGCTCGCACCGGCCGCATTCTGCTTCTGGTCGGCCTCGCGAACGATGATCCCGGACATGCAACGGGCCGCGGAGGCGTGCGAGCGGGAAGAACGGGGCGAGCCGACGAATCCGATCTGAGAACGGATTCGTGATGATCGGGTCATCGACTCCCGTCCGGCGTCGACCCGTGATCTTCCGGCTGATCCTCCAGCCGGCGACAGTCACAGCGGTTGCGGCCGGCGGCCTTCGCCGCGTAGAGACGGCGATCCGCCCACGCGAGCAGATGTGCCGCTTCCTTCGCGCTTTGGAGCCGGGGCGTACAAGCGCCGCCCACGCTGACCGTCACCTCCAGACGATCGCCCTGATGCTCGTAGACGAGTTCCTCGACCCGAACGCGAAGCCGCTCTGCCACGGTCTCGAGGGTGGCGAGGCTCGCCTCCGGCAGAACCACGGCGAACTCCTCGCCTCCATATCGCGCCACCACGTCGCTGGAGCGCATCGCCGCCTGCATCGCCTGCGCGACGCGCTTCAGCACCTCGTCGCCGATCGCGTGTCCGTGGGTATCGTTGAATTGCTTGAAATGGTCGATGTCGACCATCAGCAGCCCTATCTCCTTTTCCTGCGCGTCCGGCCCGACCGATACGGGGCCAGATGAAGCGTCCGCGATCAGCCGTTCGAGCACCTCGTCGAAATGGGCTCGATTGGGGATCCCGGTCAGCCGGTCGGTATTCGCCTGACTCGCGAGCGCCAGGTTGCGGCGCTCGAGCTCGGCCGCTCGGTGGTGGGTCTGCTCGAGATCGAATGCGGTGCCGAGACTGATCTGGACGAGCTGTGCTCGCGCGCGATCGACGATCTCCTGGTACGACGTGTTGGGGATCTCGACCTCGAGCATCGCGGCCATCTCCGACACGCTCTCCTCGAGGCCCACCAGGATCGCGTCGATCTCGTCCTGCGGAAGTTCGAAGGCATCCCCCACGAAGGCGTGCAGGCGGGCGAGCGCACAGGCACCTCGATCCGGATCGCAGAGGACCGCACTCATCAGATCCGCTGCATGCATGATTCGCGTGAGGTGTATGACGGAAGCGTCCTCGTCCTCGGGCAGCCGGTCCGGATCTCCCCAGCCGAGCACGGTTCGGCTGATCATCGGGGGCAGCTCCCAGCGAGCCAGCAGAGCGGCTCCCACGTCGTGGAAGTCGAAGCCGAGTCGTTCGCGTTCGAGGGCCGCCGTCGGCAGACGCCCCTCCGTCATCTCCAGCAGGGGCGAGTACTCCTGAGGCAGGCATCGGGCGATCACCGTCTGCCCGATTCGGCCCAGGAGCCCGCAGAGAAAGGCCTCCTCCGGCAGGGAGTGACCCAGAAAACGAGCCAACGAACGCCCCGCCACTCCCATCGTGAGGCTTCGTCGCCAGTACTCGGCGTAGTCGAAGTCCAGATCATCCGGCTTGCGAGCCACTCCGGACGTCAGGGAGAAGCTCAGGGCCATCAGCTTGAGGGCCTTCAGTCCGAGCCGCATCGTCGCCGCCTCGAGCGACGTCACCGCCGCGCCCCGACGATAGAGGGCAGAGTTCGCGAGCTTCAGGATCCGGGCCGAGAGCGCTGGATCGATCGCCAGCACCCGATTCAGATCCTGAACATCGGCCCCGTCGTCGCGGGTGATTCTCAGGACCTCGAGCGCGACCGTCGGCGGGCTCGGCAGATTCTCTGCCGTGGCAATTGCCCCGGGCAGTCTTTCGAGAATATCCCCGCTCGCCATTCTCGGTCATTCCCCCATCTCTGCTCGCCGCGACCCGCGACGGCTTCCTACGCTCAATCGTCCCGCGACCCGCTTCCCTTGATCGCCAACTCCTTCTCGCAGCCGATCGACTCGGGGGATCGATTCGAATACCGGGGACGTTGCACGACAGACCCGATCGTCTCTCGGAGGAATTCGTCGGGTGCCCACAGAAGGAACGAGTCGGGTAAATCGCCTACGCTCCTCTGGTGAATGCCGACATCGGGGAAAGCACGATGAAACGGAGATCGCTCTGCTCGCTTGCCGAGCGCAGCCGGGACGTGGTGGATCCCGAGCAGGTCCAGGCCTTCCTGGACACATTTCTCTACACCGAAGAGGCCTGCCTGATCGACGAGATCCGGCGCCTCGATCCCGCGCGATCCCGGATCGAGGCCGTGCTGGAGACGACGCGAGCCCTCCCCTTCGCGCGCTGTCAGCGCGTCGATGATCGGCATCCCGCCCACGTGTCGGGGGCAGAGCTGCTGATGGCGACGGGATCCATCGGCTGCCTCCACGCGTGGTTCTTCCACGGCTGTCGATGGGCCGAAGGATGGGCCGGGTTCGGCAACCGGATCCATCGTGCCGACTTCAAGCGGCTCGCGCGAATCGGTCCGCCCATCGACCTCGTCTCCGAAGAAGTCCGCGTGCGAGTCCGACCCACGCGGATCGTCCTCCGCTTCGCATTCGAATTTCGTCAGGAAGGGGAGATCGTCTACGTCGGCGATCAATCCGCGATGTTCGTCAAGGATCGCCCGCTCGTCTGAGGCGCTCGATCAGCGGGCCACCGCCGGCCACCAGAGATAGAGAAACCCGGATCGCGAGAGGATCCCATCGAGTCGCTGGAGAGCGAGCGAGCCGGCAAGCTCCGTCGCCAGATCGCCGCTCGGGGCGAGCCGAGGCGGGCGGCGGCCCGGGATCCGGTAATAGAGATTCCGTCGGATCTCTCTCGGGCGGTGGTAGCGGACGACCCGGGACTCGGAGACGCCGAGTCGATCCTCGACCACTCTCACCGCCTCGCGAAGCGTCCCGATCCGATCGACCAGTCCCTGGTCGAGCGCTTGAGGGGCACTGAAGACGCGGCCGTCTGCAAGCTCGTCCACCCGGTCTGCCGGAAGCTCTGGACGTCCCTGCTCGACGATCGTCCGAAAGCGGGCGTGAAGATCGTCCAGGATGGACTGGAGCTGCGCCCGCTCTTCTGGACGCAGTCGGCGGAGCGGTGAGCCCGCATCCTTCTGCTCGCCGGCCGTGATCGTCTGGTCCTCGATTCCGAGCTTGTCCATCAATCCCGCCAGGCTCACATTGATGTAGATCACGCCGATCGAGCCCGTGAGGGTCGTCGGATGGGCCTGCACGACGTCCGCCGCCATCGCGATGTAGTAACCACCCGATGTGGCCGTCGACTGCAGCTGGGCAGCGACGGGCACATCCAGGTCCTGTTTGAACCGCAGGATCTCGGAGTGGATCTGGTCGGTCGCGGTCACGGTGCCACCCGGACTATCGATCCGAAGCAGCAACGCCCCGATCTCGGGATCCTCGCGCGCCCGATCGAGCGCCTCGGTCACGCGTGCCACCATGCTGGGGGCTTCGCTCCCGAAGACTGGATCGATCGCGGGAACGCCGTCGATCTCCCCGTCGATCTCGAGCAGCAGGATCTTCGGCCCTCGCTTGCCCTGCAGAACCGTCTCTTCGAGGGGCGCCGCCGCGCCGCCCTCGAAGAGATCGATCGAGATGCATCCAGGCGATGCGACGAACGGGAGCAGCCATGCAGCCGAGGCGAGGAACCACCGTCGAGCCATCGAAGCGAACGGGCGCCGCCTGATCATCGTGCCTCCCCTCCCGGCGGACACGGCAGATCGGATCAGCTGCAGCCGCTCGTGCTGCCGCAGTTCGGGCATTTGTAGCAAGCTCCGTTGCGGATCATGATCGAGCCGCAGTCCATGCAGGAAGGCGCGTCGGCCTGGTTCACGAAGCTGGCCCGATGCGAGCTGCCGGAGCCACCGGCCACCGCGCCGGCCACCGCCTGGGACGGCTGCGAGTCCGCCTGGGACGAGGACTCCGGAAGCGGGAGCGGAATCGCCGCCCCCGTCTCGTCGGAGACCTCCATCGGCGCGGCGTCCTCCCGGTCGAGATAGCGGTTCCCGAGGTAGCGGAAGACGTAGTCCGTGACCGACTTGGCGATCGGGATCTCCCGGTTGTTCGTGAAGCCCGACGGCTCGAAACGGGTATGGCTGAACTTGTCGACCAGGGCCTTCAGAGGCACACCGTACTGCAAGGCGATCGATGTCATCGTCGCGATCGTATCCATCAGACCCGAGATGGTGCTGCCCTCTTTCGCCATCTTGAGGAAGATCTCGCCCGGCTGGCCATCGTCGTAGAGACCCGTCGTGAGGTACCCCTCGTGCCCTGCGATCGAGAACTTGTGCGTGAAGGCATGGCGCTCGTCGGACAGCTTTCGACGTCTCGGCCGATACTGATCGAGCTCGACGAGGTTGTCGCCCACCGCCTCGGCGGCCTCCACGTCACGACCGGCATTGAGGGGTTGCGTCCGCTTGCTGCCATCCCGATAGACGGCAAGCGCCTTCAGGCCCAGCTTCCAACCGGTCGTGTACGCCTCGACGATGTTCTCGATCGTCGCGTCCTCCGGCAGGTTCACGGTCTTGCTGATCGCTCCCGACAGAAATGGCTGGACGGCGCCCATCATCCGGATGTGGCCCATCCAATGGATCGATCGCACGCCATTGCGAGCCCGGAAGGCGCAGTCGAAGACCGGCAGATGCTCGGGCTTCAGCTCCGGAGCGCCCTCGATCGTCTCGCGCTCGTCGATATGAGCGATGATCTCGTCGACCTGCGCCTTGCTGTAGCCGAGCTTCGCGAGGGCCATCGGCACGGTGTTGTTGACGATCTTCAGGAACCCACCGCCGACGAGCTTCTTGTACTTGACGAGTGCGATGTCCGGCTCGACGCCGGTCGTGTCGCAATCCATCATGAAGGCGATCGTGCCGGTCGGCGCGAGCACCGTCACCTGGCCATTGCGATAGCCGTGCTCGCTCCCCGTCTCGAAGGCCTCGTCCCAGGATCGGCGCGCCGCCTTCATGAGCCGCTTCGGGACGCCCGACGGCGGCACCGCGTAGGCCGCATCACGATGCATCTCGATCACCTCGAGGAAGGGCTCGCGATTCGGCTCGTAGCGCGTGAAGGGTCCCATCGCCTGGGCAATCTCCGCACTCATCCGATAGGCCTCGCCGCACATCAGCGATGTCAGGGCCGCCGCCACGTTCCGCCCCTTGTCGCTGTCGTAGGGCAGCCCGAAGGCCATCAGGAGCGCGCCGAGGTTCGCGTATCCCAGGCCGAGGGGGCGATAGAGATGGCTGTTGCGTTCGATC
Organism: uncultured Spirochaetaceae bacterium; assembly: GCA_964457385.1. Lineage (GTDB taxonomy): Bacteria > Myxococcota_A > UBA9160 > UBA9160 > UBA4427 > UBA4427. The sequence goes on along the minus strand of CAYWGW010000049.1, from coordinate 1,734 downwards.
TGGGGGGTCGGATAGCTGGCGAAATCGACCAGGATCTCCTGGCCCAGGATCGTGAGTCCCGCCGCCCGTCGATAGTCCTCGACCTGGAACTCCCCTTTCCCGTCCACGAAAGTCATGAGATTGAGGCTGGCGAGATTGCAGGCCGTATCGTCGAGGAACATGTACTCGGAGCAGGGGTTGCTCGAGTTGATGCGTCCGGAGTTCTTGACCGGATTCCAGCGGTTGATCGTCGTGTCGTACTGGATCCCCGGATCTCCGCAAACATGGGCCGCCTCCGCCATTGTCTGCAGGATCTCACCGGCGGGCAGCGTGTCGACGACCTCGCCGGTCGTGACCGCGCGCGTCTGCCAGCCCTCTCCCGCACGCGCCGCCGACATGAACTCGTCGGTCACCCGCACCGAGTGGTTGGCGTTCTGGAAGTAGACCGAATCGTAGGCGCCACCGGGCACGTTGAAGCCACCTTCGTAGCCCTCTTCGATCAGGGCCCAGGCCTTCTTCTCCTCCGCTGCCTTGCATTGGATGAACTCGAGTACGTCCGGATGATCGACGTTCAGGATCACCATCTTGGCCGCCCGACGCGTTTTGCCACCGGACTTGATCACGCCGGCAAAAGCATCGAAGCCACGCATGAACGAGACCGGTCCCGATGCGACGCCACCGCCCGCCAGCTGCTCGTGCGAGGACCGGATCGAGGACAGGTTGCTGCCGGTACCCGAGCCGCCCTTGAAGAGCATCGCCTCGGTCTTGGCCAGCCCCATGATCGACTCCATCGTGTCCTCGACGGAGTTGATGAAGCAGGCGCTGGCCTGCTGGGGCGTGTTCTCCACCCCGAGGTTGAACCAGACGGGGCTGTTGAAGGCCATCTTCTGATGCACGAGGAGGTAGGTCAGCTCATCGGCGAAGGCCTGCGCGTCCTCGGCCGTCGCGAAGTAGCCGCCCTGCTCGCCCCATTCGCGAATCCGGCCCACGACGCGGCCGATCAGCTGACGCACGCTGGACTCGCGCTGCGGAGTCCCCAGATGACCGCGAAAGTACTTGGAGACGACCACGTTGGTCGCGAGCTGGGACCAGCTGCGGGGAATCTCGACGTCGGTCTGCTCGAAGACGGTCTCGCCCTTCTCGTTCGCAATGGTCGCGCTGCGCAGGTCCCATTCGACGGTGTCGAAGGGATCGATACCCGCAGTGGTGAAGTGGCGCTGGACGACGAGACCTCGACTCGCCCCGACTTTCCCATCCCGCGTCTCGTCCAACTCGTCTCGAATCCCACCCTTCATGGACACCCCCACCTTCGCTCCACGTTCCGACTGGCTCGCTCACGCGCTCCTGCCCGGTTCTGTTTCACGAGAGCATTGCGAGATCATCGCTCGCCACGCTGCTCTCGTCCTGCTCTCGTCCTGCTCTCGTCGTCGTGCTCTCGTCGTCGTGCTCTCGTCGTCGCGTCTTCCTGCCTTACTGCGCCGCGCCGTGACGGGCAGCGGGCTGAAATCAACCCAGGCTCCGGAACCGACCGGACCCGCCCGACGGAGTCGCAGATGAGTGGGGCGCCGGGAATTCTCCCGACGCCCCCGAACTACGAGCTGCTAGACGCTTCCACCGACTTCGACGCTGCGGTGCTTTTGCGAGGGATGGCGACTTCAGGTGACCTGCTCATTGAGGTCACCTTTTGGCTGTTTCCAGCTTGGCCGTTTCCAGCCGCGTCGCCCTCGGACTCGCTCGACCCGCTTCGTCTCGACC
>CAYWGW010000048.1:0-21235 GCA_964457385.1 uncultured Spirochaetaceae bacterium | reverse complement strand
GCGTCTCAAGCCAGGATGACGGGCGCTTTGTTGCCCATGGGCTTAAATTCCAGCGGCTCCCGAACCAGCACATCCAGCAGGTCGTCCGCGCCCGCCTTCGAAACAGCGAGGGCGAGGTCGAGGAGGAGGGCATCGGCGTCCTCGAGCAGATCCACCTGGGCCCGAGCAGGCGCTATGGATTCCGGGACTTCCTGGATCCGGCGTCCTGAGCCGCTCGTGCAGCCCGAGGATCCGCCGCGCTGGAGCGCGGGGATCGTCAATCACGGCAGCTACGACGATCTCGAGCGCTGCCTCGCCAGCCTGGCCCGTCAGGGCGTCACGCCCGTCTCGATTGCGGTCTACGACACGGGCGAGGATCCGCAGCGGCTCGAGGGCCTGCGACGGGCGCATCCGGGGGTCGACTTCGAGTTGGGCCCCAATCGCGGCTATGCCGGCGGCGCGAATCGGGTGATCGATCGGATCCTCGGTCGCGGAGGGAGGGACGGCGGAACGCAGGGCGGCGAAGTGAAGGGCGGAGCAGCGGACGGGGGAGGCCAAGACGGCGGAACGCAGGACGGTGGAACGCAGGACCGCGCAGCGGGAGCGGAGTCGATCGGCTTCGTCCTGCTTCTCAATCCCGACGTCGAGCTGGAGCCCGATTTCGCTGCGGGGTTGATCAAGGAGATGGTCGCCCGCCCGGGCGTCGCGATCGCGACGGGCAAGCTCCTACGGCCCGACGGCAGCACGATCGACAGCGCCGGCATCGTCTTCCCCCGCCATCGTCGGCCCCGGGACCGCGGCAGCGAGCAGCCCGATCGCGGACAGTACGACCGGCCGGAGCGGGTCGACGCCGCCAGCGGCGCGGCGATGATGCTGCGGGTCGAGGCGACGACGGATCTCCGACTCGAGGGCGAGCTCTTCGACGAGGACTTCTTCGCCTATCACGAGGATACGGATCTCTGCTGGCGTGCGCGGCGCTTCGGCTGGTCGATCCTCTACGAGCCCCGGGCCGTGGCGCTCCATCGACGCGGCTGGCAGCGGGCGCGGCGCGCCGAGATGCCGATCGTGATCCGGCGCCACTCCTTCAAGAACCACTACCTGCAGCTCCTGAAGAACGAGACCGCGGCTGGCCTGCTCCGCAATCTGCCGTGGATTCTCGGCTGGGAGATCCTGCGGCTGGGCTTCGTCGTGCTGCGGGACCGGCCGATGGGCCGGGCCTATCTCGAGGCGGGACGGGCCCTGCCGCGGGCGTGGAGGAAGCGGCGGCTGGTGCGGGAGGGAGCGCGGGCGCGGCGGAACGCGGCGCGTGGGCGCGCGGTCGAGGACGTCAGTCGGAGGTGAAGTTCTCGGACGGGCGCGCGAGCCATGCTCGCCTTCGTTCAGCCAGGATTCGCGTTCGGTAGGGCAGAAAATCGGTCGACTCGAAGATGTGGCGACGCACGAGCTCTGCACGGGCTTCGGGATCGGACTCGAGGATGAAACGGCCGTGACGGAGGATCTCGCCCAACAGGGGCTCCCCCGCTCGAGCGAGATCGACGAGGTCGACGGGACGACCGGTCGCCTCGGCCACGGCGGCCACCATCTTCGAGATCGTCGCCGGTGAGAGGGACTCGCCGGAGAGCACCGCCAGATCGATGTCGCTGCCGACGCACGCCTCGCCCCGTGCGAGGGAGCCGAATAGGATGGCGATGCGTAGATCCGGAAAACCGACCAGGACCTCGCGGATCGGCGCTACGGGATCCATCATGCGCTCCAAGAGTCGGATCGTCGAGACGAGCTTCCCAACCGATGCCCCATCCGGTGTCCCGAGCCCATTCCATCGGGACGTTCGCGTCGGCCGAGCCAATTGAACGTTAGCAGACCGCTCTTGACCGACACCGGAGAAGAGGGGCCAGGGCCGGGGCCGCGCTACAAGGGGGAGGCCACTGATCAGTCCGGAGTATCGCCGGGCTCGGTCTGCGAATCGGCGTAGATCTCGGGGAAGATCTGGCGCTCGACGGCTTCGATGACCGCATGGAGGATCACGAGATGGACCTCCTGGATGCGGTCCGAGGTCGTTGCAACGGGCACGACGATCGGGATGTCGACCTCGCCGGCCAGCGGACCGCCGCCCTTGCCAAGTAACGCCACCGTAGTCATGTCGAGCTTGCGGGCCGCGCTGGCCGCGCGCAGCAGGTTCGGAGATCGCCCGCTGGTGGAGATCGCCAGCAGCAGATCCCCCCGCCGGCCATGGGCCTCGATCTGACGCGCGAAGACCGCCTCGTATCCGAAGTCGTTGGCGATGCAGGTGATCACGCAGGGGTCGGCAAGGGCCATCGCCGGAAGCGCCCGGCGATCCTGGCGGAAGCGTCCCGTCCACTCCTCCGCGAAATGCATCGCCTGGGCGAGGCTGCCGCCGTTGCCGCAGGTGAAGAGCTTCCCGCCTCGCTCGAGGGCCATGATCGCTGCGGCCTCGAGCCGCGAGGCGGCGACCATGCACTGCTCGTCCTCCAGGAAAGCCGAGAGCGCAGCCATGGATCCGTGGAACGCGGAATAAAGAGAGGAAGCGGGACTCATGATCCTCGTTCTCCGCTGGCTGGAGAGAACATCCGAAGCCGGCTACGTGCGGTCGATCGGCGACCACGATGAGGATAGGGCGGGAGGTCCGGCCGGTCGAGCAGTCTGACGAGCGAGCAGGCCCCTTGATGCGGTCGTAACCAGGAGGGGATATGGTCCGGAGGAAGCGCTAAGTGAGACCGGTGACGGTGCCTGAACAGAATTGCCCCGTTCTGCGTCACTGTTGCGGGCCTCAACGGCACTCGAATCCATTGCGTCGAGTGAATCCGAGAGCAAAGGAAGGCGAGTCGATGTTCAGGCAGCCAGTTGAGTAGCGACGGCGTCAGCAGGAGGTTTCGATCGTAACCTTTGAAACCGTATTGACGGTACAGGACAGAGTGGAGCGATGACTCCTAGTCTTGTCTTGTGCTGCAATGATCTACAGCTGGCGCGTTTATGTTAGGCAGAAGGGTACGCGGTACGAGCGCCGCCGAGGACAAGTGCTCGGCCCTTCTAGGCGTTTACCTCTGCTTCATTCTGAGAAATGGGCGCAGGCCGCGCTGCCTGGCCTCATGCTGGATTCGTCGACGGATCGGCGCCGTCGACCCCTCATGGCGCAGGAAAGCGCACACTTTCTTCGCCTTACGTTCTGTAGAACAACGCGATCTCGTCGAGGATGCAATGATGTGGGGAATGGCCCGGCGACGCGCGCGAAAACTTGCAAAGAAGCTCGATCGGAAGTTCGTTGCTTGTGTGGATGGCCCCGATTCAGATGGGCGGCTCTACTATTTTGAAGACGGATGTCGTCAGTGGGTACGTTCTTTGGATGACGATTTGCGTTGGGCTCAGGCCGTGGACCGACGCATCTATCGAGTCCCGGCAAGAGATCTCTTCGCAATTCGCGAGTTCCATGTATCCGCCGCGGCCGAGTCCGGGACTCGCCTGAATGAGGATATTCTGAAGATTCGCGAGGAAGCGATCAGCGACCTTTTGGTGAAGGGACAACGCGGTCTAGAGATCGGCGCGGGGCCGTCTCCTGTACGCGTTCCGGAAGGCGTCTCGATTCGATATTTCGATAGGCGGGCGAAGGCCGAGCTTGTAGAGCATTTCCGGGGTTCTGGGGCGGGGGTGCCTGTATGCTCGGGCCCCTATGGAGGAGATCCCGTGCGAGTTTTCGGACGGAGCGGATTTCTTGATCGCTCATCAGGTTCTCGAACACTGCGCAAACCCGATTGCAGTCCTCATCGAGTGGAACGCACATCTAGCGAATGGCGGGATCGGGATCGTAAGTGTCCCGCACTATGAGCACTGTACGAATGAGCGTTCTAGGATCGTGCCTCCGTTCGAGCATCTTTTGTTGGATTATTCGCTTTCCCGGGACGGTCGCGATTATGAATCGAGAGAGCACATCCTTTCCGGTTACCTCGCCTGGGAAGCCGAGTTGCCCCAGATGGAGAGCCAGGGAGTGTTCGCTCAGACCGCGCTCGATGTGCATAGAGAAGTGGATGAGCACCACTGGCATGCTCTGGATGATGCCTTGTTTCTCCGGCTTCTCTTTGCTTCGGGTGTGCTTGGGGACCGAAGAATCAGATTGCTTAAGTACGGAACCGCCTCCGGCGTCGTCAAAGACCTTCCGATCCATACTGAATGGTTCAAAACCAACGGAGAGATGATTGCAATTTATCGGGTTTTGAGCATGGATGCGCAGCCCCGCGACGAGTCTGCGGTCCTTGCGGAGATTGGCCTCGCCAGAGAGAAGCTCTTGGCGGCCGCAGATCTTCTCGATCCGAGTTCAGTGCAACACAAACATACTGAAGTGTATGATTATTGAGGTGATCTCTTATCTCGCCTCGTCAGAAGAATCGGTGGGTGAGTTCTGACTCGGGAAGCCTCCCAAGTGTGTGCTAAAGCGCGATTCCGGTCGCTTTGGAGGCCTTCGGGCCGTAGGCCTTTCTGAAGTCCAGTTTCAGCTTGTTGTGAACCGCCCCGGGTTTGCCGGAGGCTCCATTTCTCGAGAGGATGGGGTCAGGGCAAAGACGAAGTCGAGAGCGAAGCGGTATCCCGAGGAAGTCCGAGAGCGAGCGGTCCGGATGGTTCTCGAACACGGTGAACAGGACGCCTCCCAGTGCGAGGCTATCCGCTCGATCGCCGGGAAGATCGGCTGTTCGGCAGGATGCCTCCGGAACTGGGTGCGCCGGGTTGCGAGCGTGTCGTAGGTAGGGTCACGCTTCCCCCATAGCCCGAGCACGTGGCTTAGGTGCCCACGCGAGGGCGGATACCCATCGCGAGCCCGTCCAGACTTCCCTCGACGAAGCGTGCGTCGGCGTAGACGAAAGTGGGATGCTTCTGGACTCGGCTCAGGATAGTCTTGATCTGCATCTCGCGCGTACTTCCCCGGATGGTGTTGGCCTCGTAGCCGCAACATCGCAGAATGCACTCCGGCGGATCCTGGCCGAGTAGTTCCCTTATCTGGCGATACCCAGCCCGCAGCTCAAGCGGAAGAGGTGTCACCCGAAGGGCCGAAACGAAGTGGAGGACGTGCGACGCACGTTGACTCCCCTGGAGCGGAGGCGACTAGGCGCTCCGATCCCACCCAGAGATCCTCCGGAAGACCCTTCTTTTCTAAAGGGGGTAGGGGCCTGCTTGAACCACGGAACGGGGGTTCACTCATCTTGTGTCTGAGGATCACCAAAGCAGTGCGGCCCCAAGGCCGCTCGTAGCCAGAGTGCATGGCCGAAGAAACCGTGACCGGCGAGACGATCGGATGACGCCACTTCGCTACGCGCGGCTACAATCGAAGGCGACGAGCTCTCGGGCGCCTCCGCCTCGATGTGTGACCGAGAGGGCGTGGAACGGGCCTTCTCGGGCGTTCGCTTCTTGAGCTCGGTCAAGAGTGCTGCCTTGACGGCGCTGTGGCGCTCGAGACTCCCGAAGCGCTGAATGCGCGTACCGAGCCAATGAAGCTTCAGGTCCCGGTACACCGTGCTCGGCACGACGTGGAGTTGCGCACGGAGAGCTGATCGGAGATCCGCTGCGGGCCCCGGGCGGACTGAGAGAGCTCCTTGGCGTGGTGGAACAGTCGAGGACTTTGAAGGTGTACCTTCTCTTCGAGGATCATCGATCCCCATCCCGGGTTCCTCTATGGCAACGAGAACGTATCAGAAGGGACCCGATGGCCCTTTTCTCGTTATCCTCCCGACTGCCTGGACTTCTGAGGCAGAGTTCGTTCTAAATGTCGCTTTATTTGGTCCCATCGGGGCTAGGTGGTTGGGCGCTCGAGGCGATCGCGACGCAGAGGCGCCTTTTCCGGAACGCGCGAGCGATTTCGCCGAGCCTCGACGAATACGGTGTTTCCGACGCCTTCCGCGTGCAGATCACGAAATGGCTCGGTGGATTCTCGATGCTGGTCTCCGCTGATTCGAAGCTCGAGTCTCTGAAATCGGAGACCGACTCGCAGATGAACCCTAAACGCCGAAGCATCGCCTCCAGGACGGTCGGCGCGAACAGGAAGTGATCTGGGCGGGACTCTGCTTCATCCCTGCTGGCATCGAGGCGATCTCGATTGGGGACCACGGCGATGAAGCGCCCGTTCTTCCGCAAGAGGCGATGGCAGAAGACCAGCTCGGAAAGGGGATCGAACGCCGACCCGAGGGAGTCGATCGACAGGGCCACGTCGAAAATTTCCGCCAATCCGGATCCGTCCTCGGTCGAATCGAAAGAATGGGGCACCCGGTCGACTCTGAAGGCGTCCCATCCCCGATGCTCGCGCAACCACGCCAGCTCGACATCGACCTCCGAGCCGACCGCCACCAACCGGCCGGTCTGCCTGGATCGGTCGAGTGCGAATCTCTCGGAGAGATCCTCGATGAGCGGGGTGCGCCGCTGCGATGCCGACTCCGCGCTCCACGGGGCGGGCGACTCGGTCATCCGAACGAGTCCGGATCGCGATTTCTTCTCGGTCGACGGAAAGGGGTCGATCACCGAGAGGTCACAGTGGCGGCAAGAAAGGTAACGGTAGTTCGAAGCGAGCGCGGCCGCCCCATTCCCCTGGCTGGGATTCCAGACCTCGAATCTCGCGTGGCCGCAGAAATTGCAGCTCCGATGGCGAGACGAAGGCGCTTCTTCGGGTTCGCGCTCGATCGAATCGGTCATTCCCGTACGGCAGAGACGTAGCGCGATGTAGAACTCGTTGAAGGGATTCTCGGCTGGATGGGTACCGACGATCTCGAGCCCCTCGAGGTAGTCGGCACGGATCAAATCCCTCATCTGCTCGAAGAATTCGTCGTCCTGCCAGACGTTGCAATGGACGTCTGGCTCGCCGTGCTCCAGCTCGTGAATGACCGAATCGAAGAAAGAACGGGGAGACCTCAGATACTCACTTCTCGACTCGGTTCGCCAGGCCAGGGAGAACTCGGCGATTTCGCTCAGCGATGCCGCTTTCGTGCGGGATAAGGATCTCTCGATCAACCGGGGAAGACTCGTCGAATTGCGGACGACATCCGGGGTTTGTCGCTTGTCGGGCAAGGCGATCAAGAGGATGCCCCCGTCCACCAGGAGTCCGGCTAGCTCGTTTACCATCCCGATCACGTCCGGGATGTGTTCGAGAACGTGACAGAGCACGACGTAGTCGAATCGGAGATCGATCTGATCGGTGAGCGGGACCCCGGGCTCCACGACGCAGTCGACAGGACAGATCTCGTCCCAGGGGACCTGGAAGCGGTCGGAGAGGTGGCACTCGCTTCGCACGTCGGCGATTGCGCAATCACCGATCGTCGAAGGCACGGTGGGAAGATCGAAGGCGCCGAACTCCAGACCTCGGCTCTTCTCCAGCGAGACATACCGCTCGAGAAATCCTCGCCTGCGATACTGATAGTGCTCGCGATTGGGATGCGCGATTCGGGTGGCGAGATGCTTCCAGGAGTGTTGAGCCATCGGGATCCGCCTCGGGGTCGAGATCTTCGACCGGTCTATCGGGTCGGACGTCCGCCGAGCGCGTTCTCGAGCAGGATCTGCTCGAATTGCCGGCACATGTTTTCTTCGGTGAGGATAGAAGCACTCTCGAAGCCGGCACGCGCGATGCGCTCCATTCGGGCCCTGTTTCCGAAAAGATCGACGAGACTGTCAGCCACGGCCTCCGGCGAGTCCGCGCAGAGTACACAGGTCGAAGGATCGTCCAGAAGTGCTCGGACGCCCGGAAGATCGAGTTCGACGGCCACGGCGCCGGAGGCCATCGCCTCGAACATCACGGTCGACGCATTCGTCCGCGAAAACGAGAGATGAACGCTCGCCTCTCGCATCTGGCGCGCCACCTCCGGCTGATCGATGACTCCGAGATCGACGAATTCAAAGGGGAGAGTCCGTCGCCTCTCGAGTCCGTACAGCCGGATTTCCACGTCGGGGCGGGTCTTCGAGAATCGGGCCAAGGCTTCCACCCCGAGGTCGAACGCGCGCCGCGGAATCCCGGGTCGGGCAAAGAAGAGAAGAATGCCAGTATCTGCGGCGGTCATCTCGTCGAGCTTCTTCTCCACCCGGTCGCGGTTCTCGAAGAAGGCCTCATGGAGCGCAAAGTCGACATGAGGGTAGGACAGTCGATTCCGTTCTCCGAAGAGCTGCGACAGGTAGCGTCCCATACCGACGATCAGCAGAGGCAGGTCGTACGTGGCCTTGGCCGCCTGGCGGAGAGGGTCCTCGGAATCGTAGAACTCGGCTTCATCGTCCTGGACGAGGTAGACGCGCAGGCGCGCGTTCGCGAGTGCGTCCACGACGTTCGCCGTCGGCCAATTGGTTGCGATTGCCACGTCGCAATCGGAGATTCCCGAGTGGCCGACGCAGATGCTCGCGTTTCCGCAGTCGAAGTTCGTGCGGCAATAATCCTCGATGTAGCGCTTGGATCGATTCTCGAGGTGAGCGATGGGCTCGACGTAGACAGAGACGTCGTGTCCGGAGCACGACAGATGACGGACCAACTGGAAGATCTTCTTGTATCCGCCACCCGTATTGGCGATCGGCGCGCGGACCACCATGGCGATCGTGAGCGGGGCTGCCTGCGGTTCTCGCGCCCCGAGCAGGTCGATCCAGGTTCGGACGGTCTCGCTTGCTGACGCGCGTGATGTGTACCTCCCAAGAACGTCCTTCTTTGCCGCCTCGCCGATCCGTTTCCGCTCAGCCCGGTCCGCGATGAGGCGATCGAGTGCGCGGCGCCATTCCTCGGGTGAGCTGCAGAGGAAGCCGTTCTCACCATCACGAATCGCGTCGATGAATCCGCCAACGCGGCTGGCGACCGTCGGGACGCCGAGAAGGCCCGCCTCGAAGTACTTGAGCTCGCTCTTGCCTTCAGTGAATTCGTTGTCGTGCTCGAGAGGGGCGAGATTGATGTCGACCTCGGCGTAGACGTCCGGGAGCTGTTGCCAGGGCATGAGCGGGATCCGATCGATCTGTTCCGCCACGTCGCCGAGTTCTCTCGGGATCTCGATGTGTCCAGCGAGGACGAGTCGGATCGAGTCGTTCCCGGACAGGATCGTGCGTAGGGCCGGAACACACTCGCGAAAATCCCGCTCGTGAGTTGGTGTGCCGCTCAAGTAGGCGAGCCGGACTGATCCGTCGTGACGTTTGGCCCGTGCCGCGGCGCGAGCGGCGTCGCGAACCATCTCGTCGTTGACACGGTTCCGGGAGATCGTCACTTGGATCTGCATTCGAGACTCGAGTGATCGTTTCAGACCGGGTGTGCTGACCAGGGCTTTGTCACAGAGGTGCAGGCTCTTGCGATAGCGGCGTACACCATCGAGCCAGAGAGCCTTCTCGGAAGGAGGAAGTACGTCGAGGGCTGCGATCTGGCTCTCGATTTCCGGTGCGAACACGAGGTCATCCGTATCGAATACGACGTGTATTCCCGCGCGACGGGCCTCGTGAGTGAACGCCTCGAATTCCGGTGTATGCGGGACGCGATGGACGATGATGACCTGATAGGGGCCGATGAGCTCGTTCCAGGGCGTGATGTCGGGCGGGAACACATCGACCGAGTAGCCGCGGAGACGGAGCGTTTCGGCTTGATGCTCGCAGCGGTAGCGATAAGCGCCGCCCGGGCATCCGCTCACGAAAGCAAAAGTCTTGTACGGGATCGACGTGCTTGAAAGAAAATCGAGTATGAGCAGGCTGGTCGTCTTCGCCCGCGAACCGGCCGTGCGGGAGAGCACCTCACCCGGATACGTAGGCGACGCGATCGCCGGGGAGACGCTCGCCCCAGGCTTGCCGTCGATCGAATCGATCTCCAGGATGTACGCTCGTGAAGTCGCCTCGCGAAGAGGCTGTCGGAAGAGGAACCTGCTCGTTTCGCCGTCCCGGATCTCGTGTCCAGTGAAGGTCGTCTCCTCGATGAGTCTCCGGGTGCGGAGACGCCCGCGGTCTTCGAAGAGCCGCACCCGGACCGAGCTCTGGTTGGCCCGGCCGAAGGTGAAGAAGGCGATCGCAAGACCCGCGAGATCGCCGATCAGCGGCGTGAAGCGTTGCCGGAACGGCCTTCCGGGTAGGAGTTCCTCCCAGGCCGTGGGTTGCCCCGGTGTAGCGATTCCCGGCTGGAGCTGCGCGTGGCCTCGTCGCCAGCCTCTGAGGGGTCGGGTGATCCGCCAGGATCGCGATGACAGAAGGTTGTTCAGAACTTCCGAGTGGGCGTTCAGCTCCCGACGTGTCTGCTCGTGCTGGGCTTCCGTGGAGGCGAGCCGCTCTTGGAGCAGCGCGGCCTTATTCTCGGCCTCGGCGCGCGCACGTTCCGCGGTCTCGAGGTCTGCAGCGAGCGCCGCGCGGTCGGCAGCCTGCTCCTGACTCCGGCGTTGATCGGCGCCGAGTTCGAGTTTCGTCAGACGACGGGTGAGCTCCTCCAGGCGCTCGCCATGGGCATCGATGGTCTCCAGGTCCTGACGATGGTTCGTCTGTGCGATCTCGATTGCCTGGAGGCGATCCTGCAACTCGTTTTCGATCGAAGTGGTCCTGGCCTCGAAGCGGTTCGTGATATCGTCGACCCGTTCCGAGAAGGCCTCGCGGAGGTCGGCGCTCTGTTCGAGGACGCCGCGGAGAACCTCCAGCCGGTGCTCTGCTTCCTCACGCGCGACGGCTTCAGCGCGGGCATCGCGTTGGAATCGATCCCGTTCCTCCGAGAGCGCCGCTCGCGCTTTCGTCTCCGCATCCAGCAGACTGCGAAGCCGCTTCTGCTCGTCGCGTGTCGACTGGACGAGGGGTGAAAGCTGCCGGTCGGCGGACCGCAGCTCGTCGCGGACCCGATCCAAGGCCGCCCTGACTGCGGGCTTTTCGAGAGAGGAAGGCGAGCGTAGGGCATCCTGGACGGTCAGGGCCCACGGTCCGGCTGCTTCGGTCCGGGCGGCATCAATCGGCGGCGAGTGATCGAGATCGGGGGAGATGAAGCGGCCGATCTTCTCGTCCGCTTCGCTGCCCTCCTCGGGAAGCGCGAGAGAGATGGATTCGGAAGCGCCGGCGAACGCAGCACGCCAATCCGCAAGAACCTGCTCGTAGCGGACCATGAATCGGCGCTCGCCACGTGTGCCGATCTCGGCGGCCAGGTTGTATCGAAGCCAGAGCAGCTCGGACTGCCAGAACGGAAGTCGGTCGCGTCGGGCGAGCGAGGCGCCGACGGCGCGCGGATCCCGTACGACCCATAGGAACTCGATGTCGCAGTCGAGGGAGCGCAGGGCGGCGCGCCATAGAGGAAGCAGTAGGCAGAGGCGCGGATCCTTGATCACGAAGTCCGAATGGAGCGAAAACTCGCTCTCCAGGAGCGTTCGAAGGGCTTCTCCGATCTCGAGCAGCGGGGTGCGTTCTTCCCAGCCCGCCGGCAACGGGCTCGGGTCGTCCCAGCTCGTACCGAGGGCGACGAGCGCCCGGTCGTTCAGCTCGCTGAGCCCCGCATGCTCCCAGAAGCCCGTCGGATTGTCCGGCTGCGGCGGCCGTAGGTTCCTCCCGATCTCGGGACCGAGGAGATTGGCAATCCGCGCGACGCAAGAGGTCCCGCTTCGGTGCATTCCGAGTACGAGGAGCGCGCGGCGGCGCGTTCTTCCGGGCATTGGGGGAAGAGGCTCCTGTAGGGCGAGGGCGCGCTGCTTTTCGTGCGGCCCGGGCGGTGCAGGGGCCGCAGCCTGAAAGGCTAGATGATCGATTGGACTGACGGAAGTCCGAGGGGGCATGTCTTTCTGACGCCAGCGACGTCTCGAGGTGGGTGCTACGAGCGGCGCCCCCTCGGCGTCTGGGTCGAAGGCTGCTACCCTTTGAACGTTTGGGCGCTGCTCCGGCCAAGACCGATGTGGGGTCGCAAATCGCCTCCATGTGCCAACCCGATCATGCGGAATCTGCGTCGGGTCCGTCGAGGCGGAGACGCAGAGCGTCCGATAAGGTCAGGGAATGGTCGGCTCTCCGGGCCGCACTGGGAGCGCCTCCGGGTCTCGTTTTGCCGAATCCGATTCGCCACCTGAGCCACAGGATCGATCTGCTGATCCGATATCGGGAGCTCCTGGGGCTGCTCATCGTTCAGAGCCTTGCTCTCCGCTACCGGCATACGATCCTGGGCTTCGTTTGGTCTCTCGTCAGCCCTGTTGTCACGATGGCGATCATGGCCGTCGTATTTCAGTTCGTCATCCGGATCGATATGGCGCATTACACCATCTTCCTGTTTTCGGCCATGCTGCCATGGAGCTTCTTCGCAGCCACCCTGGCCGAATCCTCGCTCTCGATCATCCACAAGCAGGACCTGATCACGAGGCAGCCGATCCCGAAGATCGTTCTTCCGCTCTCGATGGCAGGCGCCAACATGGTCAATCTGCTGCTCTCCGTTCTCGTGCTGATGGGATTCGTCGGTCCCCAGCTCGGAGTCTTCCCGTCGGCCGCCTGGGTCTATCTGCCACTGGGGTTCGCGTGCCTGTTGGCGTTTTCGGTCGGGCTCGGGGCGATCCTGGCGGTGGCGACCGTCTACCTGCGCGACGTCCACCAGATCGTGACCGTGATCCTTCCCGCCTGGATGTACGCCTCGCCGGTGCTCTATCCGCTCGAGCTGCCCAACGGTCGGGCGATCATTCCTGTCGACTACCAGGACTATTTCAAGATGAACCCGATCTACTGGATCCTCCAGCTCTTCGTGCGGCCGATCTATTGGGGCAGCGCTCCGAGCAGCACCGAGGTCGGGTTGGCGATCGGGATCTCGAGCTCGGTTCTGGTTGCAGGGCTCGTATTCTTCTGGTGGAAAGAAGATGATCTGGTCTTCCACCTCTAGCGCCCGGGATTCTTGCGCATCCATGCCTGCCGCTTTCGATACAGCAGGAGACCGATCGTGTCCGAGCCTCGAGGAGACGGCCGTGACACCGTCGATCCTCGTCGAGGACGTGAGCCTGCGTTTGGTGCTCGGACGAAGCCACGCGAGCATCAAGAGCATCGCATTGCGGTCGATCCATCGCTTTCTCGGTCGGAAGTCGCCCATGCCCGTTCCGCGCGAGCTCTGGCCCCTCGAGAACGTGGATCTCGAACTTTGCCAGGGCGACCGCCTCGGCGTCGTCGGCCGAAACGGAGCGGGCAAGACGACCTTGCTGCGCCTGCTCGCCGGAATCTACCCGCCGACACGGGGCAGGGTGCATCGGGTCGGTTCGATCGCACCCGTTCTGCAGCTCGGACTCGGGTTCAATGCCGAGCTCACTGGTCGCGAGAATGTCCATCTCGCCTCGGCCATTGCGGGCACGCCACTCTCGAGGATCAGGCCGAAGATGGATGAGATTTTCGGCTTCGCAGACCTCGAAGCCTACGTAGACGTGCCGCTGAAATACTACTCGACCGGGATGTACGCCCGCCTTGCCTTCTCGGTCGCGACTGAACTGGAAACCGACATCCTGCTGCTCGACGAGGTCTTTGCCGTAGGCGATCTCCACTGGATCGATTCCGCGCTCGTCCGGATCGAGAGACTGATCGACAGGATCGGGATCCTGGTTCTCGTCTCCCATGATCTCGGCCTGATCGAACGGGTCTGCAATCGTGCCATTCTGCTGGAGGGAGGTGGGATCCAGGCGGATGGATCCGTCGAGGCGGTGCTGGCCCGATATCGGGGGGCCGGGTGAGCCACACGGGTGAGAGCCCGTGGCGGATCGGATCGGCTTTCGTGCGGGTCGAGCGATCGTGGCGCCGGCGCGGTCTCCGGCGAACCCTGCAGAGATCCCTGCGAGAGCTTGGGGATCTCGCCTCCGCGCTGTATCGAGGAGCGAGCCCGTATGAACGTTGGCTTTCGGAACGATTGAGAAGCCGGCTCGCCCTGCTCGGCGAGGAAGGCCTTCGGGGTCCGATGATCAGCATCCTGATGCCGGTCTGCGACCCCGAGCCTCGCTGGCTGGAAGCGGCGATCCATTCGGTGATCACCCAGGTCTATCCGGATTGGCAGCTCTGTATCGTGAACGACGCGTCCGGGGATCCGCGCATCACTGCCCTCTTGTCCGAGTGGAGTCGCAGAGACCCGCGCATCGAGATCGCGAACAATCAGCTGCGTCTCGGGATCTCGCGAGCCTCTAATCGGGCTCTATCGATCGCTCGGGGCGAATATGTGGCCCTGCTGGACCACGATGACACGCTCAGTCCAGATGCGCTGGCACTGGTGGCCCGCAGTGCGTGCGAGATTCCCTTCGACATTCTCTACACCGACGAAGACAAGATCGATCGCCGCGGTCGTCTCCGGGATCCGACCTTCAAGCCGGCGCGCTCACCGGAGCTACTCCGCTCCTGTATGTACTTCGGTCATCTCTGTGTCTATCGACGCGAGCTGCTCTCCGGGCTCGGCGGCTTCGACCCTCGCTTCGACGGGAGTCAGGATCACGATCTCGCCTTGCGGGCGGAGGCTCGCGCGGAGCGCGTCGTTCACCTGCCTGAGGTTCTCTATCATTGGCGCATGGCGCCGGGCTCGGCCGCCGATCCGGTTGGGAACGCAAAGCCGTGGGCCTACGCTGCCGGCCGGCGGGCGATCGCAGCCGATCTCGAACGACAGGGTGAACGAGCTCGGGTGGTGGACGGAGTCGCTCGCGGCCACTCCCGGATTCTTCGTCCGCCTCCGTCCGGTCATTCAGTCAGCATCCTCTATTGCAGCTGTTGCACGCGTCCCGCACCGCTCGAATCGGTCGTCCGCTCGTCTCCGGGCCTCGATGTCGAATGGATCGAGATCGAGCGGGTGTGCGATCCGGGGGTCGACACCATCGGACGGCGATGGAACGCAGCTGGAGCGCAAGCCTCTGGGGATGTGCTGGTCTTCCTCGATGGTGCCCGGCCCAGGAAGACAATCCGGTCCGAAGACGGATTGGCCTGGCTCAACGAGCTGGTTGCCCAGACGGTGCGTCGGTCGATTGGTGCAGTCGGGGCGCGAATCTCTTCTCCCAGGGGCGCACTGCTTCACATGGGAGTCGTACTCGGCGGATCCGAACTCGTACGTACCCGTCCTCCCGACTTGCAGCGCGACGAGCCGGGGCCGCTCTGTCTTGCCCAGAGTGTTCGCGAGGTGTCGGCCGTGACGGGAGGTTGTCTCGCCGTCCGCCGCGGCGTCTTGGAGGAGCTGGGCGGCTTCGATTCGCGGTACAAGGCGGCCCTCCACGACGTAGATTTCTGCCTGCGGGCGCGCGCCTCGGGTCGGGCTGTCCTCTACGATCCGTTCGCGGAGTGCGAGAAGGTCGACCGACACGTCGACGAGCCCCGGTCTTCGAATCGTCACGGGCTGCCACGACCCCTCCACGAGGATCTGGCCCGACTGCGCGAGCGCTGGGAGCCACAGCTCTGCGAGCGCGATCCCTACTTCAGCCCGAACTTCCATCAGCGCGGCACACTCTTCATACCTGTCTTCCGACCCTCCTCCGGCTGAAGGCCGAGCGTTGCGGGCGTTCGCCCGGCGGGGGGAGGGGGCTGGCGGGCTCGCACCCGGGCAAGCCCGTTTGGGCGTCCATTACAAAAGAGCCGAAAAATGTAGTTGTCAAAAATCCCGGGGGCGCGTATCGTGCAAACGTGAGCGGCCCGATCGCTCAGGCGTTTCCGTGTTGCAACCGCTACGAAATCGGGCTTCAGACCTCCGAACGCTTCGAAAAACGGAATCGAATCGGGAAAGATGGGGATAAAATCGAGGTCAGTAGCGCGGAGAGGGTCCATCGCGCAGAAGGGCGAAAATCGCTCGTCACGGTATGGCACGGGTGATGATCGAAGGCCAATGATGCGGTAGTCTGGTGGCGGCAGTCGGATGCGGTCTACTCTTGAGGATGCCTCGGGAAAGGGTCCCTCGGAGAATCGACGAGAATCGACGAGTCAGAGCAGCGGCGAGGATTAGCTCATTGGCTCTGCAGAGATCACATAAGCAAGACGAATCAGAGAGACGAAGGGGAGAAATACCTGTGCGCACTACGATGCTGATCCTCCTCGGTGCCTTGGCCTGCAGCCTGCTGGCAAGCGGCACGGCTACCGCGGGCGGTGGCGGCGGAACCCCGGGCCTGATCGTGACGGCCGATTTCGATGGAGACGGACGAACCGACGTCGGTGTGTACGAGGTGGCGACCGGAAACTGGTTCATCCGCGCGACGACCGACGGGTTCACGACGGTGGCGAGCTTTGGCGGTCCTGATTTCCTGCCCGTTCCGGCCGACTATGATGGGGACGGATCGGCTGATGTCGCCGTCTATGACCAGACGAAGGGTGACTGGTTCGTCCTCGGTACGACCAGTGGATTCGTTGCGACGCCAGCGTTCGGGGGCGCCGCATTCGCTCCGGTTCCCGCCGATTACGATGGTGACGGACAGGACGATATCGCCGTCTACGACTCCTCGGCTGGAGCGTGGTTCCTATTGCAGTCGCAGGCAGGGTTCACGTCGATCGCCGGTTTCGGGGGTGCCAACTTCGTTCCGGTAGCCGCCGACTACGACGGAGACGGTCTGGCGGACGTTGCGCTCTATGACGACGTCAACGGCGATTGGTTCATCATCCAGACCCAGGACGGGTTTCGGGCGATTGCGGGCTTCGGAGGGAGCACCTTCGTACCGGTGCCCGCGCAGTTCGACGCCGACACCCCGGCCGACCCGGCGGTGTACGATCCCAACGTGGGCGCTTGGTTCGTCCTCGAGTCTTCGACGACCAATCTGGCAGTCACAGCCGGCTTCGGCGGTCCCGGCTTCAGCCCCGTTTCAGGTGACTACGACGGCGACGCGACCGTCGATCTCGGGGTTTACGAGGTGGCAGCGGGGAACTGGTTCCTGCGGAACTCGACTGATCCATTCGAGATCGTGGCCGCCTTCGGCGGCACCGGTTTCTCCCCCGCGCGCTGATCCGGGTCCGCCTCGCGGGCGGGGATTTGCTCAGGGATGCTGGATTGAGTCGGCATTCTCATTCGATGACGGCCTCTCGACTCCCGGTCGAGGGGCCGTCCGTGTTTTCAACGGGTATCTCACGTTATTCCGGATGTCTCGAACAACGAGAGGGGCAGTGTTGTTGACCATTCCGGAGGTTGTGGATCGTTCGGCCTATCAGCGGCGTCGGCAACTATTCCTGCGGAAACATGTAGACCTGTCGAGGACGACTGGCCTCGAGTTCGGAGGTTTCGACCTGCCGACCGTACCACCCGATGTCGGACGCTGCGGAATCGCCGACGTCCGTAGCGAGCATCATCTTGCGACAGAGTTCGGGATTCCGATCTCGTCGGTGACGCCCGTGGATTTCTTGATCGAGCCCACCCTTGCGGTTCATCGGCAGATCCGGCTCCGGTTCGACTATCTGATTCTCTGTCACGTGCTGGAGCACATTCCGGACGTGATCTCCACTCTGAGGGACCTCCCGGAGCTACTGCGGCCCGGTGGTATCCTGTTCATTGCCTTGCCGGATAAACGCGAAACGCCGGACGATGTCCGCAACTCGACGACGATCGCTCGACTGGTTGAACGGCACGTCGAGGGAACCAACCGCCCGTCGATGAGCGAGATCGCGGAGTTTTCTCTCGCCTGGAACGAGACCTATCGAAGGCAGTATGAGCAATCCATGGCGGATTTCTTTCATGAGATCCGGAGCCAGCAGCTTTTCGGAGAGCCGGATGTTCATTGCAATGTATGGCGCGACGACGAGTTCATGGAACAACTCGAACGGCTGATCGAGGCGGGGTACCTGGGGGAGCTCGAGATCGTCGATCGCGAGCCGACGAATTCACCCTTCAACGAGTTCTACGTATTGTTGCGACGTCCGAGCGACTCGGGAGACGCGTCGGTTGCGGGCGAGTCTGCGGTCGAGGGATCGGTCTTCCATCGAACCTGCAACTTCTGCGGCCGGGGACGATTCGCCGTCTGGAAGCGAATCCACGCGCCGTTCCCGGAGAAGCTTCATCACGATTCCGTTCCGGACCCCAACATCGGCCGTCAGCTGAGTTTGCAATATCTGACGTGCCTCCATTGCGATCTATCTTCGATCAATCCTCTGCCCCGTTTCGATATGGTCGACCGGCACCGCTTTCGTATCGGGGATACCTGGACCGCAGACGATGATGCGGTCGAACGGCTTATCGAGGACTGTGAACGCGTGATCGAGACGATCTCGTCGCAGTACGAGTTCGAGCGCTACCGGAAGACCGGACGTCTGCTCGATGTCTCTTGCGGACCGGGCATTGCGCTGTCGTGGCTCCGCGACCGAAAGGCGTGGGAAACCCGTGGCGTCGAGCCGGCTCGGGAGTTCGTCGATTTTGCTGCCGCGCGGTTTGGGCTCGAAGTGTTCCATGGTCTCGTTCAAGACCTTCCCGATTCGTCTGGGTCTTTCGACGTCGCGATGATCGACAGCTCGTTGCAGTACATGTTCGATCCACTCGGAGCCCTACTCGCATGTCATCGACTGCTTCGCGATGGAGGTTGCCTTTTCCTCCATGTGCCCAATCGCGATGGTCTCGGCACGAAATGGACCGATCTCAACGTGCACTGGGGGCATTGGTTCTCGTTCTCGGTCCCAGTGCTGGACCGGATCCTGGCGCGAATCGGTTTTCGAAGCGAGCGAGTCCTGTCGGTTCAGGGGGCGATCGATCCGCGCGTGATGAATCATCTGCCAGCGGACTTCGACCGGCGCGAAATAGGCCTCGAAGTCTTCTTGAACGATCCCGACGAGGTTCGGCGCTATCTGGACGAAGGGGGCCCCTTCCAGGCAGACTTCTTCGGGCTCAGCGCGCGAAAGCTGGGGCCCGCCGAGCTCGATCCGGATCTGGCGTTGAGCACGCGGCAAACCCTCGCGGAGATCGCCCGTTGCTCCAGCCGGCCGCGCCATTGCGTGGCCATCGATCCCGACACGAACGTCTACTGGCCCTGGGAGCGAGAGCACGATTTCGACCCGATCTGAATCGGCGCGTCCATTCGCGACAGAGGTGAAGGAATGCGCGTCATCGGACGTCCGGGGCGGGAAACGTCTCTCGAGCGATTTCGACGAAGGGAGCGATCCGTTCGTTTGCCCGTTCGAGCCACGAAGGGTCTGTCCCTTCGAGCGGTGTGCTGATCCGGAAGGAGATCGCGTCGTAGGGTCGCTGCAGCGGCGACCGGTCGAGGGCCAATGCGTTTCGCAGGGCCTCGAGATGATACGCGTCGACACCCTGCTGCCAGTAGATCACGTAGGCGAGTCCAGTCTGGCTGCGTTGGATTGAGGCAGTCGCCCCATCGTTGCGGACCAGCCCAAGATTTGGCACCCCCGTCGCCAATATCTCCCAGCCCCTTCCGACTCTCGCATTCTTCGGCGAGATCCCGCTCGCAAGCGGTCTCCTCCGCGAATCGGCCGCGATGAACACGGAGACCTCTTCGTCCGCGCGTCGATAGGTTCTCGAGGCGACCTGGGTGTGTTTGACGGAGCCGAAGAATTCTTCGTCGATCGGATCGGCCTTCACGGTCCAATCATCGATCTGACCCGGGAATTGCGCCGGATTCCTGTGCAAAGGCCGGTCGACCGGCCAGGGCGCCATGAAGGTTGCGGCTGCATTCAGCATCAGCAGGGCCGTGAGTAGGGCGACGGGGCGTACCGGCCAATGACCTGTCCCGCTCGGACGATCGCGAGGATCTTCGAGAGTTGGGCGATCTGCGGGAAGCCAACGGCTGAGGATCGCGTGAACGCGATCGATCAGCAGTACGCCGACGACGATCATGACGAGACCTTGCATCGTATGGGCGGACGACGTGCTGGAAGACGGATAGAAGATGATCCACAGCACCCGCAGCTGGTTGATGGCGATTCCGATGAGCGGCGCGCTGAGGACGAGTATCCAGGAGCAGACCCGCGAATGCGGAACCCAATACTGGTAGACGATGGCGGCCATCAACAGCGTCTCCATCGAACGAAGACCGCTGCAACCTTCGATTACCTGGAAGACGGCTGTCTTCGTGTAGATCAGGTCAGCCATCACCACGTGATCGACGCCCAGCAGAGAGAGCAGGAAGCCGCTCATCTGGGCCGTCGCGAGCTGCATGGGATAGACGAGGGAATTCAGCAGGAATCCTGGAATCGGGAGTGCCAGCAGGAGGAAGAGAGCGGGGAGTCGCATCCTTCGGAGAGCCGGCGATCCGCCGAGGAGAGCCGCCCCGCCAAGCAAAATCAACGAGAGCGAGGCGACCGCCAGAAAGGGCGTCTCCGTACGATAGGACAGCACGTTGAAGGCGATCCCCGAGGCCAGCAGCGGGAGACCCCAACCCGCCCATGTCCCGTCTCGGAAGGAGCTCCGAAGCGGGACCGCGCGCTGGACGAAAAAGAAGCCGGCGATGGCAAAGATCAGCAGGGGCGACTTCTGGTTCGGAACGAAGAGCTGCCCCTCGACCGGATTCCGTCGGTTCTCGTTCACCGCCGCAATGGGCGAGAAGTCGACGAGTTCCCGGTAGCCGACGGCCAGGAGGGCGAGCAGGAGCAGGGGGGCTCCGAAACGATCGAAGAACACCCGAAGGCCGCGGATCTCACGTTGGCCGCTCGACACCCGCCCGGTCGGGGCGTCCGGCTTCAGTCCCTCGGGTGCGGTCGGATGGGCGTGCAAAGACACCATGGAAAAATAGCGCGAGTCGGGTGGGGCCACAGGGCCGCGGAGTGACGCTGCCGGCCAGACCCGTTTGTTCACCTTCTTCGCGACCAAGCCGGTATGGCCCAGGGAGGGCGACGCAGAACGACGGCTGCTTGGGAGAAAGGCGACACCCCGAACGATCCTGTCTAGCCACCTGCCCTGTCCTGGGTCTCGCGGCAGGCGATCTGGATCTGACGCGTTTCAGGCGCGCCCAACGCGGACGGCGGGTTTTTCCCGAAGATGCGACAATGGCAGGCGAGGAGGAAACGCAATGTCCGACATCCAGATGAAGCGCGCCCACGGTCTACCCCCCCAGGAGGTTCAGGCCCGGATCGAGAAGCTGGCGGGGAAGCTGGCGGATCGTTTGGGGGGGACCTGGTGTTGGGAGGGGCAGGAGGCCGTGTGTGAGGCGCGGGGGGCGAAGGCGCGGGTCGGGTACGACGAGACGTCGATCTCGATGAACGTGAAGCTGCCGATGCTGCTTCGGCCGATGCGCAGCCGTCTGGAGGCGAAGATCGACGAGTACTTCGACGAGTACTTCCGCACGTGACGTGAGTTCGCTGGCTCGGCAGCCCCCCAGCCTCCCGTTAGCCCGTCGCAGCTTCCGCATCCTCCTTCTTCCCGCCCTCCGCTTCCATGACCGCCGGGCTGGCGAGTCGCGCCTGCATGAGG
>CAYWGW010000047.1:0-21287 GCA_964457385.1 uncultured Spirochaetaceae bacterium | reverse complement strand
GGCTCCACCCGGGGCGGATTCGTGGCCGGATTCGCGGGTTCCCCGATGGGTAGCCGGGCCGCCACCGGCCTCGATCGCGCCCGACGAAGCGTCCGGGGATTGGCGATCCCCGGAATTCTGCCCCAGGCTATCCCCATGCAGTGCCACGCCTGCCAGACGACGATTCCGCTCGCCAGCGGCGAGTCCGTCGGGTTCCGCGACGTCTGCGATCGCTGCCATGCGGATCTCCATGTCTGCTTGAACTGCACCCACTCCGATCCGAACGTCTACAACGAATGTCGCGAACCCAACGCGGAGCGCGTTCTGGATCGGGATCGGGCGAACCGCTGTGACTATTTCCGACCGCTCGCCCAGGCGCGCGGCGCGACTCCGGAGCGGGAGCGGGCGCTATCGGATCTGGAGCGACTCTTTCGCAAGGGCTGAGTTCCCAACGCCGATCGGCATCTGTGGAAAGGCTGCCGACCGGATGCGAGTCGGATGCGTGCCACGAAGGGCCTCGGAGATCGCATGGGGCGACTCGGGAGATGGACGACGATCGGCCTGCGCGGGCGGATCAGGAAAGTCGGTCGTCCGGAGCGCAGCGTCGAACGTCACCTGGGGTGGCACCCCGGACACTGACTCCCGGGAGCGAGCGGGGATCGGGGCGCGCCGTCAGGCCACAGTGGCCCTCGATCGGAGTCCCGGGACGAGCGGATCGGCTAGTCTCCCGCAGCGAGCGCTCGATGAGCGTGAGGTCGGGATTCCGGCGCGTCCGACCCGGGTCGTTCGCAGGCGACGATCCGAGGCGAAGAAGCAGAGAGGTTCGACGAACGTGAACATCCTGGGCATCTCGGCGTACTACCACGACAGCGCGGCCTGTCTCGTGCAGGACGGGCGGATCGTGGCGGCGGCGCAGGAAGAGCGCTTCACCCGCAAGAAGCACGACTACCGCTTCCCGTCCCATGCGGTCGACTTCTGCCTCGAGACCGGTGGCATCCGGGCGGCGGACCTCGACCTCGTCACCTTCTACGACAAGCCGCTGCTGAAGTTCGATCGGCTGCTCGAGACCTACATCGCCTACGCGCCCCAGGGCTGGAAGCTCTTCCTGATGGGCATGCCGCTCTGGCTCCGCCAGAAGCTGCACACGCCCCGGGAGCTCGACCAGGGCCTCGGTCGCCAGTACAAGGGCCGCTACGTCTTCACCGAGCATCACGAGTCCCACGCCGCCAGCGCCTTCTATCCCTCGCCCTTCGAGGAGGCCGCCATCCTGACCCTCGACGGCGTCGGCGAGTGGGCCACCGGCAGCATCGGCCTCGGCCGCGGCAACCGCATCGAGATGCTGAAGGAGCTTCACTTCCCCCACTCCCTGGGTCTGCTCTACTCGGCCTTCACCTACTTCACGGGCTTCCGCGTCAACAGCGGCGAGTACAAGCTGATGGGCCTCGCGCCCTACGGCGAGCCGATCTACAAGGACGTGATGATCGAGAAGCTGATCGATCTGAAGGAGGACGGCTCCTTCCGGATGGACATGTCCTACTTCGGCTACTGCCATACGGACGTGATGACGACGCCGAAGATGGACTCGCTCTTCGGCGGCCCGCCGCGGCGGGCCGAGACCGAGATCACCCAGCGCGAGATGGACATCGCCGCCTCGATCCAGGCCGTCACCGAAGAGATCGTGATGCGCATCGCCCGCTACGCCCACGAGCTGACGGGCGCGCGCAACCTGACGATGGCGGGCGGCGTGGCGCTGAACTGCGTCGCCAACGGCCGCGTCCTGCGCGAGGGGCCCTTCGATCAGGTCTGGATCCAGCCGGCGGCCGGCGACGCGGGCGGGGCACTCGGTGCCGCGCTCTTCACCTGGCACGAGCTGCTCGACCATCCGCGCGAGCCGATGGCCCAGGACTCGCAGTTCGGATCGCTCCTCGGCCCCTCGTTTTCGAACGACGAGATCCGCACCTACCTCGACTCGGTGGGCGCCGTCTACCGCTTCTACGAGGACGACGAGAAGCTCGTCGACCGGGTCGCCGAGCTGATCGCGGCCGAGCAGGTCGTGGGGCATTTCTCGGATCGCGCCGAGTTCGGGCCCCGGGCGCTGGGCTCGCGGTCGATCCTGGGCGACGCCCGCTCGCGCGAGATGCAGGCGACGATGAACCTGAAGATCAAGTTCCGCGAGTCCTTCCGGCCCTTCGCGCCGGCGATCCTGCGCGAAGACGTCCACGAGTTCTTCGAGATGCGCCCCGACGAGAACAGCCCCTACATGTTGCTGGTGGCCCCGGTGAAGGAGTCGAAGCGGCTGCCGGTCGAGGAAGACGGCGCGCGGGGCCTCGACAAGCTGAAGCAGGTGCGATCGACGATCCCGGCGATCACCCACGTCGACAACTCGGCCCGGGTCCAGACGATCGACATGCAGCACCATCGGCGCTTCTACGAGATCATCCGGAAGTTCAAGGAGAAGACCGGCAGCCCGGTCGTCATCAACACGAGCTTCAACGTCCGCGGTGAGCCGATCGTGAACACGCCCGAGGACGCCTTCCGCTGCTTCATGCACACGAACATGGACGCGCTCGTGCTGGAGAACGTGGTGCTCTTGAAGCAGGATCAGCCCGACGCCCAGGAGATCGACATCGAGGCGTATCTGGGCGAGTTCGCGCTGGACTGATCGGGCCGTACGCAAACCAGGGACACGAGGCGAAGCATGAGCAAGATGATCGAGATCGACTGGCGACCGGACGAGCGGACGCTGCGACAGTTCGGATGGGTTGCCGTCGTCGGCTTCGGGTTCGTGGCGACGATCGCGTGGCTGGAGGTCTTCGTCTTCGCCTTCGGGCTCGGCGCCGCACGTCCCTGGGTTGCCGGAGGCTTCGCGGCCCTGGCGGTACTCTCGGGATTCTTCTCGCTGGTGGCGCCGAAGGCGAACTGGCCGATCTACGTCGGCCTGACCGCGCTCACCTTTCCGATCGGGTTCGTGCTCTCCTACGTGATCATGGGCTTTCTCTTCTACGTCCTGATCACTCCGCTCGGGCTCTTCTTCAAGCTGACCGGCCGGGATCCGATGCACCGGCGATTCGATCGCGCGGCGACGACCTACTGGGTCGATCCGCGACCGCGGCGGGGCAAGGAGAGCTACTTCCGTCAGTTCTGACCCGGCGCGGCCGCGCCGCATCCTGCAACCGAACATTCCTGGCGGCGCCCCGAAGAGGCGGCTCCGCAGACTTCCCGGAGAACCGAGATGACCGAGAACGAGCGCAAGGACGATTTTGCAGCCCAGGCCGGCGGCGGGCGCAGCAGCCTGGCGGGGGAGTTCGTCGACTTCCTCAAGGAGAACAAGAAGTGGTGGCTGGCCCCGATCGTGATCGCGATCCTGGGGCTCGGCCTGCTCGTGCTCCTCGGCGGCACCGCGGCGGCACCGTTCATCTACACGCTCTTCTGAGCAGCGTTCGGAGCACGGGACCGGGGACTGGCGAGAGCGTCAGTCCCCAGACCGACTCATCTCGTCGGCCAGGTTGCCACTGCGCGTGGTGCCCATGCTCTTCGCCTTGAGTTCGATGAAGTCGGCTGAGATGGGTCGGATCTGCCTGGAGTACGCCGACAGCAGGACGCGATCGGCGAGCAGGCTGATCAGTCGCGGGCAGCCCTGCGAGAACCAGTAGAAGACGCGGTCCACGTCGGGCTCGAAGATTTCTTCGAAGCGACCCCCGGCCACCTCGAGACGATGGGCGAGGTAGGGCCGGACCTGCTCTGCGGTCAGCGGCTCCATGTGATGCTCGATGGCGATTCGCTGCCGCAGCTGTCGCAAGCTCGGACTCGACAGCTTCCGGATCAGCTCGGGCTGTCCCGTGAGGACGATCTGCAGGAGCTTCTCGGTGTCGGTCTCCAGGTTCGAGAGCAGACGGACCTCTTCCAGGGTTGCCGCGTCGAGATTCTGGGCCTCGTCGATGATCAGGACCGTATTTCGCCCCGTCCTGAGTCGCTCCAGCAGCATCCGGTTGATCGCGATCAGGTAGTCGGCCGTGGACTCGAGCCGACCCTCGATCCCGAACTCGGCCGCGATCAGCTTGAGCAGATCGAGGGGAGTGAGTCCGATCGTATTGATGATCAGCGCCGTATCGGTCGAGCGGGGCAGTTCCCGCAAGGCCGCCCGCAGCAGTGTCGTCTTGCCCGTCCCGACTTCCCCCGTCAGCAGCAGGAAGCCCTTGCTGCGGGTGATGCCGTAGACCAGGGTCGCGAGGCCCTCCTCGTGGGTCTCCGACAGCCAGAGAAAGCGGGGATCCGGCGTGAGGGAGAAAGGCAGCTCGCGTAGCCCGAAGAATCTCTCGTACATGTCTGCTCGGCGCCCTCCTGTCGCGACCTGCTCACACGAACCCGTTCCCTCCCTCCCCATCGCGTGGTCGGACGGCTTCCCCCCGACCCCGACGAAGCCCTCGGCGCAGCGGGTCTAGAACGCTCCCGCCGCCTGCAACCCGATGGCCGTGCCGCCCACGGAACCGGCGGTCGAAAGGACCGGCTGGAAGGGGAAGAAGATCATCTGGATCGTGTAGCCGATCCGCGCGAGGACGGTCGGCGGGACCACCACGAGATCGCCTTCCTGCAGCACGACGTTCGTGGAGAGATCGCCCTTCTGGATGTCGGCCAACCGCACGTCGAGAACCCGGGCCTCCCGACCGTCCTGCCGGATCACCCGGATGTTGTTGAGCGAGGCGAAGGGGCGCGTGCCGCCGACCTGGCCGATCACCTCGGTCACGCGCGTCACTCGCTCGAGTGGTAGATTACTGGGCCGACCCACCTCGCCCACGACGGTGACGAAGCGACTGGGCGAGGTCACGACGTCGACGTTCACCGTCGCATCGCGCTTGAAGCGCGAAATCTTCGACTCGATCGCCTTCGCGATCTCCATCGGAGTCCGACCTGCCGCCTGCACGTCGCCGACCAGATCGATCGAGATCATGCCGTCCGGTCGGACGCGGACCTGCCGCTCGATCTCCGGCTCGGGCAGGATGTGGATGAGGAGCTGATCCGGCGCACCGACGACGTAGTCCTCGGGCGCCGGCGCCACCGGCGGCGCCGTGACCTTTGCCGAGCAGCCGAGGGCCAGGAGAATCGCCACCGCGAGCAATCCCGCGACGGCCGCCGACCTCCCGTCTCGGGCTTCTCGCGATCGTGCGAGATGAGAGCCTCGCATCGGTCCGCTTCGAGCCCTCCTGATCCGCGCCAGGCCAGTCCGGTCGTCCAACTCGTTCCCTCCGTCGCCCGTCGCGGTCATGGCCGCGCGCTCGAACCTACGCTAACGGGCTCCCAGGGCAGGGCGCAAGCTGGGCGCTGCGGCCCCCTTCCCATCGGATCTTCGCCATCGCGTCGCCGCGCTGGCTCAAGGCTGCTTCGACACGAAGCGGAACAGTGTCTGGCCGATCTGGATCTCGTCCCCTTCAGCCAGCTCGGCCGAACGCACCCGCTTCCCGTTCACCCGGGTCCCGTTCGTCGATTGGAGATCCTCGATGAGGTACCCGGGCAGATCCTCGTCGTAGGCGATCATGGCGTGCTCGCGACTGATGCCCTCGTCGAGCAAAGTGATGTCGGTCGTCGGATTCCGACCGATCACCATCTCCTCCTTGACGAGGTCGTAGCTCATCCCCTCGAACCCTCCGTTGAGGATCTCGAGGCGACCGCTCCCCGGCGCGAATCGACTCTGGCTCATGCTGGCGCCCCTCTCGACGCATGGGACAGGGCCCCCATCCGGTGTCCGCGGTCGGACTGGCTGCGATATCGGCCCCACCCGATCGCTGCTTGAGCGGCACGGAAGCTCATCCCGCCTGCGGATCGACCCCACCATCCGCGCGAAGCCGACGATGGCGGAGAGCGGGCACAGCCTTCCGGACCCGTTCGAGCTCGCCATCTGGGCAATCGGCCACGAGGACCTTGGGACGGTCTCCGGCCCGGGCGATCACGAGGCCCCAGGGATCGATCACCAGCGATCGTCCATGGCTGGCGCGGTCCGGAGCATGCTCCCCACATTGCGCCGGGGCGAGCACCCAGGCCTGGCTCTCGATCGCTCGCGCGCGGAGCAACACCTCCCAGTGATCCTTGCCCGTCTCCCGCGTGAAAGCGCTCGGTACGACGATCCAGCGCGCACCCCGGTCCGAATGCGCCCGGTAGAGCTCGGGGAAACGGAGGTCGTAACAGATGGAGAGGCCGACGACACCGAACGGCGTCGGAGCGACGACGACCTCCCGGCCGGGCGCGAAACGGGCGGACTCCCGATAGGCATCGCGTCCGTCCCCGCCCAGATCGACGTCGAAGAGATGGATCTTGCGGTAGCGCGCGACCTCCGAGCCCTCCGGAGAACACATCACGCTCGTGTTGTAGACCCGCTCTTCTCCCGGGATGAGCTCGGGGAAGGTACCGCCGAGCAGCCAGATCCGATGTTCTCGAGCCCAGTCCCGCAACGTCTTCACGATGCGACCGTCGGGACCCTGTACGCAGGGGAACTCACCTCCCTCCCGCCGCATGTAGGCGAAGTTTTCGGGCAGCGCGACGAATCGCGCGCCCGATTCCACGGCCTCTCGAATACCCCGATCGGCCGCAGCGAGGTTGCTCTCCAGATCGTCCGTGGAGCAGAGCTGAACGAGTGCGACGCGCAAAAGGGTGGAGGCTTCCTTCCGGGACGATCCGCTGGAAATCAGCCGCGGAACTGGGTCGGATCGACGCCGGTGCGGCGGATCACGTCGTAGAAGTCCTTGCGATCCTTCTTTGCCATGCGGGCCGCGCGACTGATGTTGCCGGAGCAGCGTCGCAGCAGCCCCTCGACATAGCGGGTCTCGAATGCGCGCTTGGCCTCCTTGAACGACGGCACGTCATCCCCGTCCGCGGAGAGCATCAACGCTTCGGCCGAGATGGCGCCATTGCCGGCCAGCCGGATCGCTTGACGGATCCGCTCTCGCAGCTCCCGCACATTGCCCGTCCAGGGCTCCTCCAGCAGCCAGCGTCGGGCGTCCGCGCTGAAGCCGACCGCGTCGAAGGATTCGCGGGCCGCGAACTCCGCCAGGAAATGAGCCGACAGCGGCAGGATATCCTCCACGCGGGCCGCGAGCGGGGCGAGCTGGATGGAATGTCCTCCGATCCCCTGCAGCGCCGACTCGGCACCGGCAGCGACCGTTGCCAGCAACCGCGCCCTGCTGGCCGCGCCGAGATCTTCGAGCAGACGCGAGAGCACCTGTTCGCTCAGCTGGTCGGCGCTCTCGATCAGCAGCGACCCGCCCTCCGATCGTGAGAGCGCCCCCGGCAGACCGGCTGCCTCGTCTCCGAAAAGCTCCCGGAGCTGGATCGGCTCGCTGGTTCCCGCCACCTGGATTTCCACCAGCGGACCGCCGGCACGGCTGCTCCATTGATGAATGGCACGCGCGATGTGCTTGCGGCCCGATCCGCTCGGCCCGCTCACGATCACGGGCGCCTCGGACCGCGCGATGCCGCTGGCCTGATCGACGATCTCCTGCATCAACGCGCTGGCCGAGATGACCCGATCGCTGCGACGACGTCCGGTCGCCCGGGGTGGGTTCGTGATGGCCGCCGTCGTCGACCGTTCGGTTGCCGTCGAATCGATTCGGCTCACACCCAGAGAAGATTGGTGCTCAGACATGCCGCGGGGCCCCCCAGCTGATGACGTGACAGATCCAGAAGTATTGGGATTCCAGAGTCTTGTCAATGGTTATTGCGGGTCCCCGATCGAATGCCCGCGGAAGCGTGTGCGAGTTGACGGAAGATTCCCCCCATGGTACCCCGCACGCAGATCCCAGATCAACCGGAAAGAGCCATGAGCGCCGATGGATCAACTCGTACGCCCCGATAGGAAAAGCTCATCCATTTCCTCGGGGGCAGGACGGATCGAGCTCCTCGCCGACGAGCTCGTCGACCAGATCGCCGCGGGGGAGGTCGTCGAACGACCGGCCTCGGTCGTGAAGGAGCTCGTCGAGAACAGCCTCGACGCAGGCGCGGGGTTGATCCGGGTGGATGTGCGGGAAGGGGGTGCGGCGCTGATCGCCGTCACGGACGACGGCCTTGGCATGAGTCCCGACGAGCTCCCCCTCGCACTGCAGCGACACGCGACGAGCAAGCTGCGCTGCGCAGCCGATCTCGAGCGGATCGCGAGCTTCGGGTTTCGGGGCGAGGCGCTGCCCGCGATCGCCTCGGTCTCGCGCTTCCGGATCCGGAGCCGGGTCCGCGGAGCGGAAACCGGATTCGAGATCGCATGCAACGCCGGTCGGGTGCTTCATCAGCGGGAGACCGGCGGTCCGGAAGGGACGCGTGTCGAGGTGGCAGATCTCTTCGCGGCGGTGCCGGCCCGACGCAAGTTCCTGAAGCGTCCGGGGACCGAGTGGGGCCACATCGCGGACTGGCTCTCGCGCCTGGCCCTGGTCCGCCCGGAAATCCACCTCGAGCATCGGCGGGACGAGCGCGCCGTCACCGTCTGGCCGGCCTGTCGCGATCCAAGGGACCGGATCGCTGCCGTCCTCTCGGACGAGGATGCCGCCGCGCTGATCGAGATCCACCAGGATACGCCCGTGTGTCGGGTGCACGCGTTCGTCTCCTCGCCGGAGCGGACCCGTGCGAACGCGCAGGGGCTCTACCTCTTCGTGAACGGGCGTCCCGTGCGCGATCGGCTGCTTCGGCACGCCCTGCTCGAGTCGTACCGCGATCTGCTGCCACGCGGGCGCTTCCCGATCGCGGTGCTCTACCTCGAGGTCGCCCCCGAGACGGTCGACGTGAACGTCCATCCGGCCAAATGGGAGGTTCGCTTCAGTGATCCCCAGGCGCTTCACCGCGCGATCCGGCAGGCCGTGCGCGACGCGATGTCAGGGCGCAGCTGGCTGGGGGGGCGTCCGGCGGCCCGAGGCGGTCCGGCCCGACCCGACCCTGACACCGACCCCTACACCGACCCCGCTCTGCGCCTCGCCACCGGCGCCGGAGCCGGCCGGCCGCGAAACGCTCCTGCGGACTCCGGCTCCCCGGGCAACCGGGAGCGACTCACCGACGACTGGATCTTCGCGGGATCCCATCGGGCTCCCGATGCCGCGAATGCCGGCCGCAAGCCGGGCGCCGCCGCTGCACCGACCGACCCTCTCTTTCCCGCGCCCGCCGCATCCCCCGATCGTGTCGCCGAGAGCCCCACAACGCCCCACGAGATCCAGCCGGGCAGGGGGGGGACCACGGCACCTCCGGTCTCCTCCTTCGGGTCGCTGCGACTGCTCGGGCAGCTGCGCGCCAGCTACCTGCTCGCCGAGGCCGAAGAGGGGCTTCTGGTGGTGGATCAGCACGCGGCCCACGAGCGCGTGCTCTACGAGCGGCTGCGATCGTCCTGGCTCGCCTCCGGCGTCGCTCGGCAGGGTCTGCTGACCCCCGTCACCGTCTCCCTGCCACCCCGCGCCGTGGCGGCGCTCGAGGAGGAGGCGGAGGTGTTGGCGCGGCTCGGCTTCGAGGTCGAGGCGTTCGGCGAGGGAGCCGTGTTGGTGCGCGCGATCCCGGCGGAGCTGACGGGCCACGATGCCGCGGAGCTGGTGGGCGAGCTCGCAGTCGCCCTCGAGGAGGTGGAGCGGGGAGGCCGGTCCGACGAGGGCGCCACCCGCTGGTTGCCGGTTCTCGATCGACTCTTCGCCACGCTGGCCTGCCACTCGGCCCGTCGCTTCGGCGATCGGCTGCCCGAGGCGGAGCAGCGCGCCATCCTGGAAGGACTCGACGCGATTCCCTGGGCACCCACCTGTCCTCACGGTCGACCCGTCGCAATCCTGATCCAAGCGGAGGATCTCGAGCGGCGCTTCCGTCGCAGCTGAAGCCGCGCCGGGTGGGCTCCGCGCGAGTCCACCCGACTCGACGCGCACGCTCCCCAAGGCCCGGCCTGCTAGCCTTCCCGATCCCATGGAATCCCATCGAATCCCTGCATCCCGACCGCCCGTCGTCGTCGTGACCGGCCCGACCGCTTCCGGCAAGAGCGCGATCGCGGTCCGGCTCGCCCGCCGCTTCGAGGGCGAAATCGTGAACGCCGACTCGATGCAGGTGTTCCGGTTCATGGACATCGGCACCGCCAAGCCCAGCCCCGAAGACCGCTCCACGGTGCCCCACCATCTCTTCGACGTCGTCGATCCGGACGAGGACTACAGCGCGGGGCGCTACGCGCTCGAAGCCCGCGCCGCTGCGGCGCGGATCCACGAGCGAGGCCATGTGGTCTTCCTGACCGGGGGCACCGGCCTCTACATCCGCGCCTTCCTCGACGGTCTGGTCGAGACGGGGCAGGTCGATCGCATCTTCCGCGAACGGCTCGAGGGGGAGCAGCGCCGGGCGGCGACCGAGGGCGATCCCTCGCGACTCCACCGGCGCCTGGCCCAGCTCGATCCCGACGCCGCGGATCGGATCCACCCCCACGACGTGCGACGCACTGTGCGAGCGCTCGAAATCCTGGAGCAGTCGGGGCGGCCAGCCTCGAGCGTGCGCGCGGCTCACGCCTTCGCCGACCGACCCTTCCGGGTGCTGCATCTGGCGCTCGACCCAGGTCGCGAGGCGCTCGCGGCTCGCATCGACCGGCGCTGCGAGGGCATGATCGAGGCCGGGCTGCTTCGGGAGGTCCGAGCGCTGCGCGAGCGGGGGTACGGCCCGGAGCTGCGGCCGATGCAGGCAATCGGCTACCGCCACATCCAGCCGGTGGCCGACGGCGCGGATACGCTGATCAACGCCGCACGCGCCATGAAGACCGATACGAAGCGTTTCGCCCGCCGCCAACGCACCTGGCTGCGGGCCGTACCCGAGGCAGTCTGGCTCGACCCCAACCGGGACACGGCAATTCTGGAGCACGTCGATCGTTTCCTCCGGCTCGAAGAGCCAGAGGCCCGCGCGGAGCCGACCTCCGTCGTCGCGGATACCGTCGTCTCCGGGCACTGAGCGACCCGCTATCCTGCGCGCCGTCATGCCTGTATCCGATCGCATTCCGGTGGTGGCTCTGGTCGGTCGGCCGAATGTCGGCAAGTCGACGCTCTTCAATCGCTACGCGGGCCATCGACGAGCGCTCGTGGCCGACCAGCCGGGTCTGACCCGCGACCGGATCGCCGAGCGCATCACGATCGACGATCGGACGATCTGGCTCGTGGATACGGCTGGCCTGGATCCCGTGAAGGGGGAGGGACTCGCGGCGGCCGTGCAGGCCCAGGCGCGGGTCGCCGTCGAGGCGGCGGATGTGATCCTCTTCGTGGTGGACGGCAAGCACGGACTCTGCTCCGAGGACGAGGCGATCGCGGCCACCCTTCGCCGCGCGGGCAAGCCGCTCGCCCTGCTGGTGAACAAGATCGACCAGCTTCTGCACCACCAGGATCGGGTGCACGAGTTCCACCGCCTGGGCATTCCCCAGCTCTTCGCGGTGTCCGCAGAGCATGGAGGCGGCGCCTTCGACGCTCTCGAGTCGATTCTCGATAAATATCCAGAAGTATTTGAAAATAAGGGAATTTCTAGTGATTTTGACGAACGGATTCGGATCGCGATCGTGGGCCGGCCGAACGTAGGAAAGAGTTCCACGGCGAATCGACTCGTCGGCGAGGAGCGGGTGGTCGTCTCCGATGCGCCCGGCACGACCCGTGATGCGATCGACATCGGACTGAGTCGGGACGGCCAGGATTACGTGCTGATCGACACGGCCGGCCTGCGCAAGGTCGGACGTCGACAGGGCCCCGGTGAGCATGGCGGCGCCTTGATGACACTGCGATCCCTGGAGCGGGCCCAGGTCGCGCTGCTCGTCGTCGACGCCGCCGAGGGCCTCACCGACCAGGACGCCCGGGTCGCGTCCCTCGTGCGAGAGCAGGGCTGTGCCGCCGTCGTGCTGGCCAATAAATGGGATCGGGTCGACCCTGGGGAGCGGGCGCGCGTGCTCGAGCAGATGGCGCACGGCCTCCGCTTCATGGCGGATGTCCCGGTCGTTCCGGTTTCAGCAATGAAAGGAAACGGGTTTGGCAGACTCTTCGACAAGATCAGGAAGGTTGTCTCGGCCTCGGATCAGCGGATCCCGACGCCAGACCTGAACCGCTGGCTGCAGGACGTCGCCGAGAAGCATCCGCCTTCGATGGCCAGCAGGGGCGCGACCCTCCGGCGTCCGAACAAGCTCTTCTACGCCTCCCAGGTCGGTACTCGCCCGCCCACGTTCGTCGTGTTCTGCACAGATCCGAAGAGCATCCAGACTTCCTACCTTCGCTTCCTCGAGAATCGCTTGAGGGAGAGCTTCGGCTTTGCCGGAACGCCCGTGCGGCTGAGTCTTCGACGTCGCAGAACGGGACGCTCGAAGCGTGACTCCGACACCGGATAGGCCGACACCGGATAGGCCGACGTTGGATGGAGAGCCCTCGAAGTCGGCCGGGTCTCCGGATACACTCCGGCGCCCCGACGGAACAGCCCGTCGTCGGATCCCGGTGCACGGGCCGAAGCGGACTCGTGCGACCGGGAGCATGAGGGGAAGGACTCGACTGTGGCGAGAAAAGAGCGGAATCCCACGGCGGAGACGCTGCGCGAGATCGAGGCCTCGGGCGATCGGTTCGCCAATTGGGCCTCGCAGCACGCGCTGCTGATCCTTGCCGTGGTCGTGGGCATCCTGGTGATCGCGGCGGGCGGCGGGCTCTGGATGCAGCATCGCTCCAGTCAGCGCGACGCAGCAGCCGATGCGCTGGCGATGGCCAATAGCGACTACCGTCTCGCCATGGGTGCGGATCCCTCCGGAGGCGCCATCGCCGAGCCCGCCAATCCGGATCTGGCCCTGCGCACGCGTACCGAGTATCTCGCTCGCTTCGAGCGCCTTGGTCAGGAGTATGGGGGCACCGCGGCCGGCTCTCTGGCCTGGCTCCAGGCGGGTAATCTGGCCGCCGACCTCGGCCGCATCGAGGAGGCGGTTGGTCATTTCGCCGCCGCCCGGGCCAGCGCAGCCAAGCATCCCGAGATCGCCTCGTTGGCCTGGATGCGCATGGCGGACATGGCCGAATCGCGGGGCGATTGGATCGCCGCCGCGGAGGCCTTCGAAGCTGCAGCGGCGGCGCCGACGTTTCCGCTCCAGGCGACGGCGCTCTCTGAAGCCGCTCGCTGCTGGGCCGCGGCCGGCGAGCCAGAGAAGGCACTGGCCACGTTTCAGCGCCTCGAGTCCGAATTTCCCGATGCGGTCCCGGTTCCGTCCATCGCTGCGAGGATGGAGGAGCTTCGGCTGGAGCTGGCGCAGACCCGCTGAGAGCGGACCGCGGCGGCAGGCCACGCGGCCTGGATCCCGACCCGTAATTACCGCCGATAAGATATATTATGACAAGTAGGGCCGTGGCGGCAGTGGGGTCGGCTCTCGAGCTCTCGAAGCGTCGAGTCGGTTCAGGGTGATACCCACGCCGGTTACGGGGGCCTTCAACTCGTTCAGGGGCGTACCGAAGCCCCACCCCCGTTCGCCCGGCCGCGGAAAATCCACTTCCTGGACGGGTATTTGTGGATCTCTCTGCGAACTGAGGGGCTTGCCTGGGTCGCCTCTGGCCGTGGGGCTCCCGAATCGCTAAAAGCACGGACGCTTCGTTTCCCCGGTTCTGCGCTCCGCAGGCGCGATTGGGATTCAGGAGTGGCCCCGCGAGGAATGCGGTGGCGGGCGAGACGAGAGACCGGAGGCCCGGCGGGTCGCCCTGGAAATCGTGGAGAAAGCGCATGAGCCCGAGCAAGAAGAAGTCGAGCCAGACCACCAAGAAGGCCGCCAAGAAGCCCAGCGCGAAGAAATCTCCCAAGAAGAAGGCCGCGACTCCCAAGAAGAAGTCCGCCAGGGACACCGCCACGAAGGCGGCCAGGACGAGTCCAAGGAAAGCGGCGGCAAAGAAGGCGCCCAGGTCTTCCGAGGCGGCGGATCCGAAGAAGGCCTCACGACCGCCCAGGAAGGCGTCGGCCAAGGCGACCCCGGCGCCGACGCCGACGGCCGCAACTGGAGCGACCAGAGCGAGCGGCAGCAGCAAGGCGGCGAGCAAGAAGCCCACGAAGTCGACCCAGACGAAGAAGAAGACCGCCTCGTCGACCACGAAGGTCTCCGAGCGGGCCGAGCCGAAGACCAGCGGAAAGAAGGCCAGCCCGAAGGCGAAGGCGGTCGTCGAGGAGGCCGAGCCCAAGGCTCCGAAGAAGGCGGCGAAGGCCGGCAGAAGCAGGGCCAGGAACCAGTCCGAGGGCGCCGCTCCGGCCGAGGAAGTGGCGCCCGCACGGCGCGCCCGTCCCCGCAAGCCCGTGACGCCGTCGGGGCCGCGGCATCCGAAGCTCGGCTACAAGTGGTCCTGCTACGGCTGCGGCGTGAAGTTCTACGACCTCGGAAAAGAAGAGCCGATCTGCCCGAAATGCGGAGCGGATCAACGAGATCGTCCGCCGGAGGAGCCGAAGGCCCCGGTGGAGCCGCCGAAGCCGAAGGTCGTACGCCCGATGGCCCAGCTACTCGACGACGAGGAACCCGTGGCGGATGTGGAGGACGGCGTCCCGATCGACGAGCATGCCGCCAACGAGATGTTCGACGATACGGATGTCGACGATTCCGGGCTCGACATCGACGACGTCGATCTCGCCGACGATTCCGACCTCGACCCGCTCTGAGTCCAGAGGCGACCGCTGCGGCCCTGACGTCGCCCGGTGGCGTCAGATCGAGACGAGCCGCTCGATGTGCTTCTCCAGCCCGCGTCCGAGCCGGGCTCGAAGCTCGATCTCACGGTCGAGCTCGGCGATCTGGTCCTGACGGGCCGCGACGTCCGCAGCGGCGTCTCGGATGCGCGTGCTGATGCGGGACGTTCGGTCGAACTGCTCGAGATTCTCGGAGATGGATCCCCGATCGCCCTTCGGTCGCACCCTGCTCCGCCGAGCTTCCTCGAAGCGAGCCTGCAGCCCCTCGAGCTCGGTCGAGTAGGCATCCCGGAGCGCTCGTAGATCCTCGACCGCATAGCTTTCGTACGGCCGGGGACCTTCGGCCGCCTGCTCCAGCTGCCAGTTCCGATGATAGTTCCAGCCGCCGAGTCCCGCGGCGACGAGAAGCAGCAGGAGCAGTCCTCCCGTCGCGACGCCCGCCTGGCCGCGCTGCGCGCGCCAGCTCCCCCCGCAATTCTCCCAGATCGCCGTGGGCGGGGCGCTCTGGACGTTTTCGCGACACGTGTCCCTCGCGGCCGTCTCCCGTGCAGTCATGGTCATCCTCCCGTCGGCCTCGGCGCCTCGGCGTCCGTGGCCTCGACGCAATGGCTATCGGCAGTCCGGGATCCGGCCTCAACCCGTCGTCGGCTCAGTAGAGCAGACGATACGCCTCGAGCGATCGCATCACGCGCTTCACGTAGCTGCGCGTCTCCGAGTATGGAATCGACTCCACCCACTCGTCGTCGGGCCCCTCCTGGGAGGCGACCCAGCGGGAGACGACGTGTGGGCCCGCGTTGTAGCTCGCGATCGAGGCAGACAGACGATCCGGAAATCGCCGCGAGAGCTCTCCCAGATAGAAGGAGCCGAGTTCGATGTTCGTCCGGGGATCGAAGAGATCGTCGGGATCGAAGCTCTCACGACCTCGGCGGGAAGCCAGGCTCGCTCCGGTCTCCCTCATGATCTGGAGCAGCCCGCGCGCACCGACTGGCGAGACCACCTCCGGGCGATAACCGCTCTCCTCCCGCATGATCGAGTAGACGAGCGCCGCGTCGACCCCCACCTCCACTTGATTCGTAGCCTGGTCCACGTAACGAGCGAAGGCCGAAGGCCAGGCGAAGCGCCACAACTCCTCCAGACCCGAGACCGGGCCCTTTGCAAGCGAGGCGGTATAAGCATCCACCACGATCCGCTGCGCCCGGTTGTAGTCCCCCGCCGAGGTCAGCAAGCGGGCCAGGGTGACTCGATCCTCCAGTCCCGAGGCGCGACGCATCAGTCGGGCGCTCTCTTCCGCACCCTGCTCCATCAATCCCGCTTCCAGCAGGATGCGGACCCGCTCCACCTCGGAGGGCCGCAGCTCCGAGCGACCCGGGGAGATGTCGTGCGCGCGGCCGGAGAGATCGGGCGCGGCGATCCGGGCCCGCGCTCGGGAGCCGTAGTAGGACAGCGGGAACTCCTCGGCCAGCGTCTGCAGCAGGCCGCGGGCCTGCTGCGGGTCGAGGGACTCGAGTGCCCGGGCATGCCAGTAGAGCGGCTGCAGTCGATCGATCGGGTCGCTCGTCAGCTCGACGAGGCGCTCGAAGCGCTCGGAGGCCGCCGCATGCCTTCCTGCCTGATAGTCGTTCCAGGCCAGACGCCACAGCGCCTCCTTCGCGAGGGAGCCCTGTCGTGGATCGTCCGCCACCACCGAATAGTGTCGGCGGGCCTCGATGTCGCGATCACGCCCGTCGAGCAGCAGGGCGGCCAGGTAGTGGGCTCGCATGCCATGGACGCCTCCCCGACTCGCGAGCTGCTCGAAGGCCTCGATCGATTCCGGGACACGATCTGCCCGGGCCAGCGACCGGGCATGCCAGATCGGCGTATCGCCCGTCTGCGGCAAGGCCTCGAAGGCGTCGAGGGCCTCGACATAACGTCTAAGCCGGAACAGCGTATGGGCACGCCGCTCGCGGGTGCGCCGCGTCTCGTCGTCGGGTAGCCCAAGCGCGAGCGCCCGATCGAAGGCCTCGAGTGCCTCCTCGTTCCGTCGAAGCTGGAAGAGCCGGTCACCCCGCCGCCTCCAGTCGCTCGGGCGCCGGAGTCGCTCGCCCAGATGGGTCTCGATCACGTCGAGTCGGTGGCTCGCCTGCTGCGCTTCTTCGCTCCCCGGATGGGCGTACCAGAGCAGGCGCCAGGTGATTCCGGCCGCCCGGTCTTCTCCGCTGCGCTCCTCACTGCGCGCGATCAATCGCAGCAAGAGCGCCCGCTCGTCGTCGTCGTTCGTCTCGGCGAGCGCCGCCGCGTAGGCCTGCCGCGCCCCGGACTCGTCGCGTTCGGCGATCAGCGAGTCCCCGACGATGCGATGGAGAGCCGCGCGCAGGGGGGAGTCCGGATGGACCTGCAACGTCGCGGAAGCGATCCGCCGCGCCTCGGAGGGCAGGCGCATGCGCAGCCGGAGCTCCGCCCGATGCAGCCCCGCGTAGTCGCCCACGACCGGATGGCGTTCGGCCAGCTCCGAATAGAGCCAGTCCGCGTGAGCGTCGTCGCCCTTCTCGACCGCCCGTCTCGCCGCTCTCAGCACGGCCGCCGCATCGCCCAGCAACGCCTCGCTCTGCCGTCGAAGCACCCGATCCGCTGGTGGCGATTGCAGCCCCGGCACCGACGCGGCCTCGACCGCGGGGCCCGTCGTGCCGCCCTCCTTCGGATGCAGGCCCGCGGCATCGCTGCCTGCCGCCGAGGACCCTGCCCCCGACGTCAGCAGGGCCAGCACCACCGCGACCCCGACTGCTCGACTCGTTCGCCCGCGCATTCGCTTCACGCTCCACGTTCCAGTCTGCCTGCAGGCCGTCCAATGTCAATCTCGATCGCAGTCGAAATCGCCGAGGGCCACGAAGCTGCACCCAGCGTTCCCCCGATGGGTGGGTGATCCACGTTGAGCGTCCTCATTCGCGCGGGTACCGTCTGGCCATCTTGATGCGCACATTCAACGATCCCGCCCGCCTGCGGCGACACGCGTGCCTGATCGCGCTGCTTGCCGGCGGGCTGCTTTCCTGCATCCGAAACGAGTCCCCCGGAGACGTCGAAGTCGGCGCCGAGTCCGGAGAGCCCGTCGCCGAGGCAGCCGCGGGTGCGACCTCCGCCGTGGGGCGCGGGCGCGGCCTCTGGGTCCTGGCCGAGGGCAGCGTGCGCGTGCTCGACGATCCGGAGCGCATCCCGTCGCTGATCCAGCGGGCGCTCGAGCTGGACGTCTCCGACCTCTTCGTCCAGGTCTATCGCGGGGGACGGGTCTTCTACCCGACGGATTTCGGAGTCGAGGCCGCGAGCATCGCGGGCGCAGACCCGGAGATCGATGCTTTCGCGAGCTTGATCGAAGCAGCGCATGGAAACGGTCTCCGGGTGCATGCCTGGGTGAACGTGCTCTCCCTATCGACACGACGGGACGCGAATTTGATCGAGGAGCTGGGCCGCGAGGCCGTGCTCGTCGATCGATACGGGCGCTCGATCCTCGACTACCCGGGGCTCGAGGTGCCCGAGCCCGACCGTCGCTACTACCGGATGGGCACCCGGGGCATCTACTTGGATCCGGCGGTACCCGAGGTGCGCGAGCGGCTGGTGGCCCTCTTCCGCGACCTGGTCGAGCGCTACCCGGATCTCGACGGGCTGCATCTCGACTACATCCGACATCCCGGTGTCCTGCCCTTCACCCCCGGCTCGCGCTTCGGGGTGGGGCTCGACTTCGGCTACGGCGTGATCGGCCGGGCGCGCTATCGCGCCGAGACGGGACAGCCCGACCCGATCGAGGATGCCCCGGCCGGAACGGTGCGGGGGGCCGGCCGCTGGGACGATTGGCGACGGGAGCAGGTCACGGCGCTGGTCGAGTCGATCGCCGCGACCAGCCGCGCCGCCCGGCCGGATCTGGTGCTTTCGGCGGCCGTGATCTCCTACGTGGACCGAGCCTACCTGACCCTTGCCCAGGACTGGCGGGGCTGGCTCGAGTCGGGCGCCATCGACCTGGCCATCCCGATGGTCTACACGCTGGACGACCGCCTCTTCCGCTACCAGCTCGAGGGCTTTGCGGGCAGCGCCCTCGCCGACCGGATCTGGCCCGGGGTCGGAGTCTGGCTCTTCGACCACAATCCTGCGCGCGCCCTTCGTCAGCTGGATCTGCTGGGCCAGGCGGGATTCGCGGGCGAGGTGCTCTTTTCGGACGACGCGATCGCGGCCTCTCCGGCGCTGCGCTCGGCCCTGGCGGACTTTGACCCGATTCGATCGTCCGCGGGTGCGGACACGTCGAGTCGCCGATGAAGCCGACGGGCGACGTCGAGGATCCCCTGGCGCTCCTCGACGACTACGACTTCGAGCTGCCGACCCGCTGCATCGCGCAAGCCCCCACGGCACGCCGCGAGGATGCGCGGCTGATGCTGCTCGATCGGCACTCGGGTCGGGTCCTCGAGGCGGGGCCCGACCATCGGGTGCAGGCCCTGCCCCGTTGGCTGCGCGGCGGCGACCTGCTGGTCCTCAACACGACCCGAGTGCGGCCCGCCCGCCTGGTCGGTCGCAAGGCCAGTGGCGGGGCCGCGGAGGTGCTCTTGCTCGGGGCAGCGCCGGCCTCCGAGGATCGCGGCCCTGGCGACCTCGCGGGGGC
This sequence comes from uncultured Spirochaetaceae bacterium, assembly GCA_964457385.1. Classification (GTDB taxonomy): domain Bacteria; phylum Myxococcota_A; class UBA9160; order UBA9160; family UBA4427; genus UBA4427. The sequence continues at coordinate 2,059 of CAYWGW010000047.1, read as the reverse complement.
CTACCGCGCGCTGCTCAAGTGCCGGGGCCGCGTGCGGGTCGGACTCGAGCTGCAGCTCGGGGTGGACGGCGGACTCCCGGCCCGCGTCGAGGCGGTCCACGCACGCGGTGAGGTGACCCTCGTCTTCGACCCGAGCCGCGATCCCTACGACGAGGGAGTCGCTCCCCTGCCTCCGTACATCCGTCGTCCGAGGGGCCCGTCGACGACCCTCGGATCGGCGGACGACGCACGATCCGACGGAGCGTCCACGCCGGACGCCACCGCGCTCGATCTCGAGCGCTACCAGACGGTCTACGCCCGCACTCCGGGGTCCATCGCCGCCCCGACCGCCGGGCTCCACCTCAGCCATGGGCTGCTCGACGCACTGCGCGCGCGTGGGGTCGAGATCGCCGAGATCGTGCTCCACGTCGGCGCCGGCACCTTCCGCCCGCTCGACGCCGGAGCCCTCGTGAGCGGGCGCCTTCACGCCGAGGCCTACCGAGTCTCCGAGCAGACTGCCGAGGCCGTCGAGCGGACGCGAGGACGCGGCGGCCGGGTGATCGCCGTCGGCACGACCACGACGCGGGTGCTCGAGAGTCGGGCCACCGACCAAGGCGGCGTCCGGCCCGGCAGCGGCGAGACGGAGCTCTTCCTGCGTCCGGGCGGTCCGCCCTTCCGGGTGGTCGATGGGCTGCTCACGAACTTCCATCTGCCGCGTTCCTCGCTGCTGCTCCTCGTGGCCGCCTTCGTCGGCCGGCAGCCCCTGCTGACGGCCTATCAGCGGGCGATTGGCGAGGGATTCCGCTTCTACTCCTACGGCGACGCGATGCTGATTCTTCCGGCAGCCGAGGGGAACGTCGCGGAGGATGCCCGTCATGGCTGAAGGCTTCGGACTCGAGCTCGTCGCCGAATGCGGTCTCGCGCGCCGAGGCCGCCTAACGACTCCTCACGGCGTGATCGACACCCCGGCCTTCATGCCCGTCGCCACCTTCGGCGCCGTCCGGGGCATCAGCGCTGCCGAGCTGGCGGCGGCCGGTGCCCAGATTCTCCTGTCCAACACCTATCATCTGCACGAACGACCCGGCGAGGAGACGGTCGAAGCCCTCGGCGGATTGCATGGGTTCACGGGCTGGCGTGGGCCGTGGCTCACGGACAGTGGCGGGTTCCAGGTGACCTCGCTCTCGGATCGGGTGCAGACGAGCGAGGAGGGCGTCCGCTTCGCCTCGACCCTAGACGGCCGAAGGCGCCAGCTCACACCGGAGAATGTGATCCGGATCCAGGAGGCCCTCGGGTCCGACATCGCCATGGTGCTCGACGAATGCATCCCGATCCAGGGCGACGGACCCGGACGCACCGGGGCAGCGGAGATCGAGCGCGCGATGCAACGCACCCTGCGCTGGGCCGAGCGATCCCTGCGCGCGCGCCGGCGCCCGGACCAGGCCGTGTTCGCGATCGTCCAGGGGGGAGCCTCGGAACGCCTGCGCGAGGCGAGCGCGAAGGCCACCGCCGCGCTCGACTTCGAGGGCTACGCCCACGGAGGTCTCGGACTCGGGGAGTCGCGGGAGGAGCGGCGAGCGGCGGTCGCGGTCGCCCACGACGCCCTACCCCGGGACCGGCCGCGCTACCTGATGGGCCTCGGACGCCCGCTCGATCTGCTCGACGGTGTCGCGGCCGGCGTCGATCTCTTCGACTGCGTCGTGCCGACGCGCAACGGACGCCACGGTGTGCTCTTCACGTCGGAAGGCATACTCAATTTGAGAAACGCCCGCTTCGCCCGGGACTCTGCCGCGATCGATCCGGCGTGTGGGTGTCCCGCCTGCGTCCGACACAGCCGCGGTTACCTGCGGCATCTGATCCAGAGTGGAGAAGCCCTGGGTGCCCGTCTCGCGGCGCTCCACAACCTCACCTACTACATGAACCTCCTGCGCGGCGCCCGGGCGGCCGTCGAGCAAGGCTGTTTCGACGCATTTCATTCCGAAATGGAGCTTCTGGCGGAGCAGCGCGTCGGATAGCAGGCCCGGTCGCGGGACGGGCAGACCGGCCGCGAGTGTCCTCAAGCGCGCAGCGAGGGGCTCCGATG
>CAYWGW010000046.1:19366-21313 GCA_964457385.1 uncultured Spirochaetaceae bacterium | reverse complement strand
GCCATCCCGACGCGCGCCATGGCGGATCGCTCGCCGACATCGCGCGCGAGCTGCCGCCGCGGCTGGGGCCAGGAGAGCTCGTACTCACGCTCGGCGCCGGCGACGTCGCCCTGCTCGGTCCCGAGCTGCTCGCCGGTCTGGCTTCCGGGCGGGAGGGCGCGACATGATCACTGCGTCCCTCCGCCGCCTGCTCGAGCGGGAGCTCGCCGGACGCGTCGGGTTCGACGTGCCCCTCGCCCGCCATACCTCGCTCCGCATCGGTGGCCCCGCGGATGCGCTGGCGACACCGCAGGATCGGCAGGAGCTACGGCGACTGCTGGCACTCTGCGCCGAACACGCGCTGCCGACGACGGTGCTCGGGGCCGGCTTCAACATGCTGATCCGGGAGGGCGGCATCCGGGGCGTCGTGATCCGCCTGAAGAAGCTCCGGCACATCGAACGCCTATCGCCCCGGGCGATCTCCGTCGAGGCCGGAGCCTCCCATGCCACTCTGACACGATATTGTGTTAATAACGGCCTCGCCGGGCTCGAGTTCGGCGTCGGAATCCCGGGCACGCTCGGCGGCTGGCTGGCCATGAACGCCGGCATCGGAACGCGCGAAATGAAGGACGTGGTGCAGGAGATCGAGCTGCTCGATCGCGAGGGTCGCGGCTTCTCGCGCAAACCGAGGGCCGAGCTCGACTTTCGCTACCGCGCTCTGGCGGGCCTCGAGCCGGGCACGCTGATCGTGGGCGCCGTGCTCGAGGTCGAGCCGAGCGAGCGGGCGCTCGTCCAGGCCGAGATCGATCGGCTGCTGGCGCGGCGGCATGCGACCCAGCCGATCGACCAGCCGAGCTGCGGCTCGGTCTTCCGCAATCCCGACGGCGACCATGCGGGCCGGCTGATCGAGGCAGCCGGGCTGAAAGGCGAGCGCGAAGGGGCCGCAGAGATCTCGACCCTGCACGCGAACTTCATCGTGAATCACGGCGGCGCGTGCGCCCGCGACGTGCTCGCCCTGATCGAGCGCGCGCGGGATGCGGTCGAAGCGGACTGCGGCATCCGGCTCGAGACCGAGGTCCGGATCCTGGGCGAGCCCGCTGGCCCGGACGCTGCCGCCGCCGTTGTTCCCATCAACGGCCCGGGAACCACACGATGAGCCCCTCCAGCCTTCGACACCGACTCTGGCCGCGCCCCTCACGCTCGCGCTCCGCCGCAGCCGAGGCCGCCGCCCGGGCGCTGCACGCCCGGAATCACCTGGAGCGCAAGCGCGCCCGCGAGCGGCAGCGCCGGGAACGCGAGCGTTGGCGTGCCGAGCACACCGGATCGCGGGCTCGCATCCGAGCCGTAATCGCTCCGATGGTCTTCGTGCTCGCCCTGGGATCGGGCGGACTGCTGTCGGACCTCGTATTCGATCGGGCCTGGCTGAGGACGACGGTACTGGAGACGATCGCAATCCACGGAGCGCGAACGCTTTCACCGGAGCACATCGCGGCCCGGGCGGCGGTCCGGCCCGGACAGCCGCTGTCGTCGATCGAGCCCGAGCAGGTTCGCGCCGCGCTGGCCGGTGAGCCCTGGATCGCGTCCGCACGCGTCCTGCGCCTGCCTTCGGGCGTGCTCCTGATCGGGGTGGTCGAGCGCGAGGCCGTGGCGCGCTGGCGCGTCGACGGGCGAGACGGGACGGAGCTGATCGATCGGGGGGGAGAGCGATTCGCGGGTCGACCGGATCCCCGGCGTCCTCTGCCTCTGATCCAGGCCACCGACGTGAGCCCGACGCATATCGATGAAGAGACCCGCGCTCTGCTCGACGAGTTCATGCGTCATCGGGGTCTCGCGACCCGTGCGAAGAGCGTGACGATCCACCTGCCCGACGAATCGTCGGAGGCCGAGGGCGGCCAGACCCGCCACGACGACGACGGCTACGTGATCCAGATCGGCGACAGCGGCCCGCGCGCACTGCTCGGCCGACGA
>CAYWGW010000046.1:0-19266 GCA_964457385.1 uncultured Spirochaetaceae bacterium | reverse complement strand
CGGCTACGTGATCCAGATCGGCGACAGCGGCCCGCGCGCACTGCTCGGCCGACGACGGCTGCGCCAACGCGTGGCGCGACTGGCGGCGCTCCTCGAGAGCGAGGAGCCCGCGATCGCCGACGCGCGTTGGATCGATCTCCGGTACGCGGACCAGGCGGTCCTGCGCACCGAGCCCGTTCCTGGGTAGGGACGGGCAACAAGCGGCGGCGGCGCATGGATTTGCGGCGGCGTCCAGACGGGAAGGCCGGAAACGGCACTTCCGAACCAGGGGGGTGAGCCATATGTCCAGGAAGGACGAGCTGATCGTCGGGCTCGACATCGGAACGACGAAGATCTGCGCCGTGGTCGCAGAGGAGACGGAGAACGGGATCGACATCGTCGGCATCGGGACGCATCCGTCGCGGGGCCTGCGCAAGGGAGTCGTGGTCGACATCGACGCGACCGTCGAGTCGATCAAGCAGGCCGTGGAAGAGGCCGAGCTGATGGCCAACTGCGAGATCACCTCGGTCTACGCCGGCGTCGCCGGCAGCCATATCCGCGCCTTCAACTCCCACGGCGTCGTGCCCGTGAAGGATCGCGAGGTGCGCGAGGGCGACATCAAGCGCGTGATCGACGCCGCCAAGGCGGTGGCCATCCCGATGGACCGGGAGGTGATCCACGTGATCCCCCAGGAGTTCATCATCGACGATCAGGATGGGATCCGGGAGCCGCTCGGCATGAGCGGCGTCCGGCTCGAGGCCAGGATCCACATCGTGACGGCGGCGGTGACCAGCGCCCAGAACATCGTGAAATGCTGCAACAAGGCCGGGCTGAACGTGATCGACATCGTGCTCGAGCCCCTCGCCTCCGCCGGCGCGGTGCTGGCGGACGACGAGCGCGAGCTCGGGGTCTGCATGATCGACATCGGCGGCGGGACGACCGACATCGCAGTCTTCGCCGACGGCTCGATCAAGAACACCTCGGTCCTCGGACTCGGGGGCTATCACCTCTCGAACGACATCGCCGTGGGTCTGCGGACGCCTTTCGAGGAAGCGGAGCGGATCAAGAAGAAGTTCGGCGTCGCCTCGGCCCGTTACCTCGGATCGGACGACGTCATCTCGGTGCCGTCCGTGGGAGGACGCAAGCCGCGGGAGATCTCGCGCAAGATCCTGTGCGAGATCATCGAGCCGCGCCTGGAGGAGATTCTCTCCCTGGCCCGCCAGGAGCTGATCAGGGCCGACCTGCTGGATCGGATCCCGTCGGGCCTCGTATTGACGGGAGGAGTGTCGGCGCTGGCGGGCATCGGGGAGCTGGCCGAGGAGATCTTCGAGGCGCCCGTTCGGCAGGGCCTGCCCTCGTCGATCGGAGGGCTCCAGGACGTGGTCCGGAGTCCCATGTACTCCACGGGCGTGGGCCTCGTGTTGTTTGGCCTGAACCAACATCGATCGACCCGCGGCAGCCGGTTCCGGATTCGCGACGAGTCGATCTTCGGCCGAGTGAAGCAGCGCATGCGCGACTGGTTCTACGCGGAGTTCGATTGACCGGAGTCGGTCGGGCCCGCCCGATCCGGGCTTTTTCTGCAGGAAAAGCCTTGTTGATAAGGCACAAATTGAACCGAATCGTGTTACATTCGTCGGTGCAGCCAGGCATCGTCGGGGGGTGAAAAGCATGGCAAGAAAAGACAAAGATCGATTTGACGACAGCGTGGACCTGCTCGAGCTGGGTCCCGAGGATGGACAGGAGCTGCTCGAATTCGACGGCAGCTCGCATCAGAAGGCCACCATCAAGGTGATCGGCGTCGGCGGCGGCGGCGGCAACGCGATCAACACCATGATCGAGGCCGGCCTGTCCGGGGTGGAGTTCATCGCCGCCAATACCGACGCCCAGGCTCTCGTCCACAACAAGGCCTCGCTCAAGGTGCAGCTCGGCGCCGAGATCACCCGTGGTCTCGGCTGTGGTGCGAATCCCGATCGGGGCCGCGCCTCGGCGCTCGAGGCTCGGGATCGTCTGCGTGAGCTGCTCGAGGGATCGGACATGGTCTTCGTGACCGCCGGCATGGGCGGCGGCACGGGCACCGGGGCGGCTCCGATCGTCGCCGAGGTGGCCCGGGAGGTCGGCGCGTTGACGGTCGGCGTCGTGACCAAGCCCTTCCCCTTCGAGGGCCGGGTGCGAATGAAGCACGCCGGACAGGGCATCGACGAGCTGCACGGCGTGGTCGATACGCTGATCACGATCCCGAACCAGCGTCTGCTCTCCCTGGCCGGCAAGGGGACGGCGGTCCGGGACGCCTTCTCGATCGCCGATCAGGTGCTCCTGAACGCGGTGCGCGGCATCTCCGACCTGATCACGGTCCACGGCCTGATCAACCTCGACTTCGCGGACGTCCGCACCGTGATGAACGAGGCCGGCGTGGCTTTGATGGGGACCGGCGTGGGCCGGGGCGAGACCCGGGCCGTGGATGCGGCCCAGGCGGCGATCTCGAGTCCGCTGCTCGAGGATCTCTCGATCGAGGGCGCGCGTGGGGTGCTGATCAACATCACGGGCGGCGCCGAGATGACCCTGTTCGAGGTGAACGAGGCCTCGTCCCTCATTCACGAAGCGGCTCACGAAGATGCCAACATCATCGTGGGTGCCGTGATCGACGACTCGCTCGGCGACGACGAGCTGCGGGTCACGGTGATCGCGACCGGGCTCGACAGCGAGGAGGCACGGCGCCAGCCGCCCCAGCCCCGCCGTCGGATCGCGGACCCCGCCGAAGAGGTGGCGCGAGAGCGCCAGATGGTGGATCCGCCCAACGTGACGCCGATCCGACAGGAGCCTGCGGAGACCCCCGCGCATCAGCCTTCGATGAGCGCGGGAACCGGATCCGAAGAGCGAGACGGACCGACGCAGGAGGCACCCTCGATCGCTCGTTTCGCCAGCGGTGGCACGAGCGCCGAGGATCTCGCCTCGGCGGGCCTCTTCGGGTTCGAGTCCCCCTTCGCGGAGGACGAGCTCGATACGCCGGCATTCCTGCGCAAGAGGAGCGCGAGTGGAGGCGGATCGGATGCCCGCGGCGGGTCGGAGAATCTCCGCCGCGGACGCCAGGACTAGCCGCGTCTCGGCGACCGGCCGACGAAGGCCCCCTTCCGCCGCAGGCCCCCACCCGGCGGCGGAAGGGGGCTCGTCGCACAGGGAGTCCTTCGCTCGATCGGATGCTGGAGCCGGACCCGCCCGCAGACCGAACAGGGAACCTCTCGATCCGCCCCGGCTCGCGACGGGACGCCGAGGCAGCAGCCGCGATCTGCAACCACTACATCGAAACCGGGCACTCGGTTCTGCGCGAGGCTCCGGTCACCCTGGCCGAGATGGGCGAACGGCTCGAGGGCGGGGCCGCGGGCGTTCCGGCCTTCATCCTCGAACGGGACGACGCCATCCTCGGCTACAGCTACGGCACACCCTGGCCGGGGCCGAAGATCCATCCCGCGACCCTCGAAACCACGATCTATCTGGCACCGGAGGCCTGCGGTCAGGGCCTCGGACGGAGACTCTACGCGGCTCTCCTCCGCGCACTCCAAGGGCGCCGGATCCACACCGCGATCGGCTGCATCGCCCTGCCCAACGAGCCGAGCCGGAGGCTCCATGCCTCCCTGGACTTCACCCCCATGACCGTGCTCAGGGGAGTCGCCGAAAAGCATGGCCGACGCCACGACCTCGAGTGTTGGGCCAAGCGCCTGCGGCCAGGCTAGAGGCGTCCGACTCGAGTCCGGAGGGCGCGATCCGTGACGCCACTCCCACCGCGCAGGCGACGGCATTCGCGCAATCAGCCGCTATGCTGCGCGCAACGAGCGCGCTGGAGAAGCCATGACCCCGGTCCCGACAAGCAGCGAGAGTGCCCCGGAACTCGTGCTGCAAGCTCGTGAGGGCGATGTCGTCACCTTGCGTTTCAACGATCCGGATCGGCTCAACGCGATGACGGCGGCGATGGGACACCAGTTCCGCGAGCGGATCGATCGGATCTCCGCCGACCAGAGCGTGCGGACGGTCGTCCTGACGGGCGAAGGCCGCGCTTTCTCCGCCGGAGGCGACCTCGACATGCTCCAGGCCCAGGCCGATGCGGGCGCCGCGCGACCCGGGCTGGCCTGGCGCGGGATCCGGGACGAGATGGCCAGCTTCTATCGGCTCTTCCTCTCGCTGCGCGATCTCCCGTGCCCGACGATCGCGGCGATCAACGGACATGCGATTGGAGCCGGCTTCTGCGTGGCCCTCGCCTGCGACTTCCGTCTGGTCGCGAACGAGGCGCGGCTGGGGCTGAACTTCACACGCCTTGGGGTCCATCCCGGGATGGGGGCGACCTGGACCCTTCCGCGGCTGGTCGGCCCCGGTGTGGCGGCTGAACTGCTCTACACCAGCCGCCTGGTGGGCGGCGAGGAGGCGGCCGGAATCGGTCTGGCCAATCGCGCCCTGCCCCGGGCCGAGGTGCTCGATGCCGCCTTGGCTGCCGCCGCCGAGATCGCGGACAACGCCCCCCTGGCGGTGCGATCCGTGAAGCGGGCGCTCGCCCGCAGCGAGCGGGTCTCCCTCGATGATCAGCTCCAGTTCGAGGCGACCGAGCAGGCCCGGCATTTCGAGTCCGCGGATGCCGCCGAGGGCATCGCCGCCGTTCGAGAGAAGCGCAACCCACGATTCCGCGGATGCTGAGCGCCATGCCGAACTCCGACCAGAAGAACAGGAGTGGCTCGAAACCAGGGGCTCCGGTGACTCCGGACACGGAAATCGCAGCCATCACCGTGGAACTTCCCGCTCGGACTCAAGTCTCGAGAGTCGGACGCGAAAAGAGGAAGACGGGGCAGTCGTCGCGTCCAGGACGCGCTTCGAGCCCGCGCCCGGGACACGAGACCGACCCATCGAGGCCGACCGCTCGAACCGGCAGACCTGGAAAACCCGAGGAAGCCGCACGAAGAAAGGATGCTCCGTTGACCCGCGCACTGCGCAGCCACCAGCTCTGGCTGACCCTGACCTACTTTGCCCTGCTGATCCTGATGGCCAGGGGCCTGGCGGGCTGATCCCCGCGGATTCCCCGAGCCTCGAGTCTCGCTCGAGCCCAGACCCGCAACCGGGGCTCAGGCCGCAGGCAGGGCCTCGCTGCTCGCCGTGATCTCCATGGCGTTGAAGAAATAAGCGATCTCGAGGCGGGCGGTCTCGGGAGCATCCGAGCCGTGGGTGGCGTTGCGCTCGATGTCGGTTCCGAAATCCCCGCGCAGCGTGCCGGCGGGCGCTTCGTTCGAGTTCGTCGGTCCCATCAGGTCCCGCCACCGCTTGATCGCCCCCTCGCCTTCCAGCACCAGGGCCACGACCGGCCCCGAAGTCATGAACTTCACGAGATCCCCGAAGAAGGGGCGCTCTTTGTGGACCGCGTAGAACCCCTTTGCACCCTGCTCACCGAGCAGCAGCTTCTTCATCGCGATGATCTCGAGTCCGGAATCCTCGATGCGAGCGAGGATCTGTCCGACGACCTTCTTCTCGACGGCGTCCGGCTTGATGATTGCGAAGGTGCGCTCGACCGCCATGGCGGGATCTCCTCTGATCTGCGCGAGGCTCGCGCAGGGATACCGCGACTGTCTCGACGGACTCGTCGGAGAGCGCGGTCGGTGGTTTCGGTTTCCTGGGTGGACCGGATTCCGTGGGGTCCAGTCCGTCGTCCGGCCGGCCCGAGCCGTCGGAGCGCGCGGAACGTAGCGGATCTGAACCCGCCGGCTATCCGCTTCCCGTCCCCACCCGCAGCACGATCTTTCCGAAATGTTCGCTCGCCTTCATCAGGCGATGAGCCTCGGGAGCTTCGGCCAGGTCGAACACGCGATGGATCGTCGGGCGGATCCGCCCTGCCGCCAGATCGGCACCAAAGCGGTCCTCGAAGGCCCGCACGAGCTCCGCCTTCGCCTCGTTCGAGCGCGCGCGCAGGGTCGAGCCGATTACCCGCAACCGACGCATCAGCAGCGGGGCCAGCGAGACCTCTCCCCGCGCCCCGCCCATCAGGCCGATCAACACGAGCGAGCCCTCGGTCGCGAGCGAGGCCAGATTGCGCTCGAGATAGGGTGCTCCGATCGAGTCGAGCACGACGTCGACGCCGCGTCCCGAGGTCGCCGTCTTCACCGTCTCGACCCAATCTTCCTGCTTGTAGTTCGCCACCGCATCGGCCCCGAGTTCCAGACAGCGACGGCATTTCTCGTCGCTGCCCGCGGTTGCGATCACCGTCCCCCCGGCCCGCTTCACCAGGTCGATGGTCGTGGTCCCGATGCCGCTTCCGCCACCGTGGACCAGCACGCTGCCGCCATCGGGCAGCGCCCCGAGTTGGAAGACGTTCAGGAAGACCGTGAGCAGGGTCTCCGGGAGTCCGCCGCCCTCCTCGAAGGAGAGCGTCTCCGGCAGGGCCATGGCCGACCCGGCGTCGACCACCACCTCTTCCGCATAGCCACCCCCCGGCAGGAGCGCCATCACCCGATCCCCCACCGACCAGCTATCGACGCCGGCTCCGACCTCCACGACCCGGCCCGCGCACTCGAGCCCGAGGATCTCCGAGGCACCGGAAGGCGGCGGGTAGCCGCCGACCCGTTGGAGCAGGTCGGCGCGGTTCACACCGCTCGCGGCGTTCTGGATCCGGATCATCCCCCGCCCCAGCTCGGGGACGGGGACCTCTCCCAGCTTCATGACGGACTCGTCGCCCGGTTCGTCGATCGTGATCGCTCTCATGGGCGAGAGGGTAGTGCAGAACGGAGCGCCGTCATTTCCCTGGCTCTCGCTACTTCAGATCCGCCCGGGTGTAGTCGAGCAGGCCGCGGGCGATGATCAGCCGCTGGATCTCGCCCGTGCCCTCGTAGATGTCGGTGATGCGACAGTCCCGCATCCACTTCTCGAGCAGATGCGCTCGCGAGATGCCCATCGCGCCGAGGATCTCGATGCATCCCTGGGTGATCTCGCGAACCGCCGCGCCCGCGTGGGCCTTGCAAACGGAGGACTCGAGGTTGTTGGGCAGCCCCTCCCCCGCCATCCAGCAGCATTGAAGCACCGTCAGCTTCGACGCATCGAAGAGTGCCTCGAGCCGCATGAACTTCTCCGCGGCGGCCGAGAGTCGGCCTAGACCGCCGGGCCCCGTCGAGTAGTCGAGCACGATGCCCGCTGCCTCGAGCTCGTCGCGGGTGAAGTCGAGTGCGGCTTCCGCGATGCCGAGGCCCATCGCCCCGGTCAGCGGTCGCGTCATGTTGAAGGTCTTCATGACGCCACGGAAGCCCCCGGAGCTCTTCTTGGGGATCGACTCGTCGAGCCCGAGCAGGTTCTCGCGCGGAATCCGACAGTCGCGGAAGACGTAGGCGGCCGTATCGTCCGCCCGGATGCCGAGCTTCTTCTCCTTATGGGGCACCTCGAAGCCGGGCGTGCCCTTCTCGACCAGAAAGGACTTGATTCCCGCGCGTCCCGCGCTCTTGTCGATCGTCGCCCAGAGCACGACGCCCTGTGCCCGGATTCCCGTCGTCACGAAGATCTTCTCGCCGTTCAGGATCCACTCGTTCGTGGCCTCGTCGAGCACGGCAGTCGTCTGCACGCGGGAGGGATCCGAGCCACAACCCGGCTCGGTGATCGCCATCGACAGCAGCAGGTCTCCCCATTTCGCCTTCTGCTCGTCGGTGCCCGCCGCAGCGAGGGCGGCATTCCCGAGCCCACCGCGCATCGAACGGCGCAGGCGGACGGAGTAGTCGCCCCAATAACTGGCGATCGCCTGCAGGCTCATCATCACCGGCCCCTGGGTGTCCTCGGGTCCCGTCTTCGGCAGCGGCGGTGCGTTCGCGTAGAACTCCTCCGCTTCCGGCAGGGCATCCGGGATCATTTCCGCCTCGTTCTCATCGAACTCCCGCGCATAACGACGACAGATCAGGCCTTCCTGCCGCGTGCGTTCGAGAATCTTCCGGTCCGTCTCGGTCAATCGAAAATCGATCATTGCGTGTCTCCATCATCGCGGCCGGACATGCGCCGCCGCGGTCTCGTTTCGGGTGGGCGCGGGCTCAGAGCGTGACGAGTCCTTCGACCACGCCGAGGGTGCGGGCGTTCCGGAACCACATCTCGACCGGATGCTCCCGGATGAAGCCGTGGCCACCGAGGACCTGGACGCCGTTGTCGGCGATCCACATGCTCTTCGCCGCTGCGTAGCTGCGGGCCTGCCAGGCGGCCTTCGTCGCATCCTCGCCATGCTCGAGCAGGCTGGCGGCCTGCCAGACCAGCATGCGCATCGCGTGCTGCTCGATCTGCATGTCCGCCAGTCGGAAGGCGATGGCCTGCTTCTTAGCGATCGGCTCGTCGAACGCGACACGATCCTTCGTGTACGGGATGCAGTATTCGAGCACCGCCCGGGAAACCCCCAGCATCACGGCGGCGAGCCCCGTGCGGGACGTGTTCAGGATCGCCTGGACATCGGCACCAGCCGTCCCGCCGAGAAGCGCCTCGGCGCCGACCTCGACGCGCTCCAGCTCGAGAGTCGTCGTCGTGAACGCTCGCAACCCCATGTTCTTCTCGGGCTCTCCAATCCTGAGGCCCGCCGCGTCCCGGGGCACGATGAAGGCCGCGAGATCGTCACCGAGACCGGCGGTGACCAGGAAATGGCTCGCGCGGTCGCCCAGGGCGACGAGGTTCTTGTGTCCGGAGAGAACGAAGTGATCGCCCTTGGTTTCAGCCAGGGCTCGCGGACGGCTCGCATCCGAGAGGGCACCGGGCTCGCTGACGGCCAGCGAGCCCGTCGCGAACGACTCCCCGCAGAAGCGCGGCAGCAGCGCCTGCTTCTGTTCGTCGGTGCCATGATCCAGGATCGCGTTGGCGAAGAGGGAAGGCGCCAGCGCAGCCATCGCGAGGGAGGCATCACCGAAGGCCAGCTCCTCGAGGAGGATCGCGTTGGTCACCAGCGATCTCGCTTCGCCGGCGCCGCCATGGCTCTCCGGAATCTGCGTGCTCGTGAGCCCCAGGGTCCAGACCGTCTCCAGGAACTCGTCGGGAATGGCAGACGCCTCGTCGCACTCGCGCGCAATCGGTCGGATCGCGTCCGCCGCGAACTCACGCATTGCGTCCCGAACCATCTCCTGCTCTTCAGTCATGCCGAACGAAATCACGATTGTTCTCCTTTCCGAGCCGGGGATCGATCCCCACCCGGTCGAGCGATCTGATGAAAGAACTCGTCCATCGCCTGCGGGCCACCCTCTTTGTGGAGCAGCCCGCGACGAACAGCTTCTTTGGCGTCGAGCAGACCGAGGGCGACCGCGCACCAGTCCCGGGCCGACGCCGTGTATCGGACGTCCGCGCCCTCGGCGAACTCCGGTCTGACCTCGCAGCGGCCGTCGACGATCTCGACCGTCCAGACGCCCCCGCCCTCGCCGCTCAGGCGGATCTCGAAAAGGACGCGGCCCGCCGCGCGGGCGCGATCCTCCCGCAGCAGATGCGGAAGCGACTCGAGGACCGAGAGTGCCGAGGTCTCGGTGAAGCGGGCGGTGTCGATCTCGAGGGCGCTGATCCCCTCGTGGACCCACCAGCGGGCGATCGAGGCGATGATGGGCTCGAGGCTGCGGCCCTTGTCGGTGACGCGATAGATCTGTCGCTGGCCCTGGGGCTCCGTGTCGACGAAACCCTTGCTGCGCAGCTCGCGCAGCCGGCTCGAGAGCACCCGCGGTGCAATGCCCGTTCGGACCCGCAGCTCCTGGAATCCCTTGGCACCGGCCAGCAGCTGCCGCACGAGGACCAGGCTCCAGCGATCGCCGATCACGTCCAGGGCCCGGGCCACGGGATCGAAGATCTGCGCAGGCCGCAGGATCTCGGCTCGAGGTGAAGCCTCGAGCGAACCGACTGAGGGCGCCACCCGGGAGCCAGCGTTCGAGATTGCGGATTGCGTGTCGGCCATTGAATTGAGTATTTAATAGATACTGATACCGATGGCAAGTCAGAACCTCGAATGATCTTGGTCCGACCCACCGACCAATCCCCAATCCTCGCGCCATTGCCGCAGGGGGCGAGCCAGAGATACCCTTCGCCCGCCCGCCGGAGGTGGCTGGAAGGTCGCCGGTGAACAGGAACCGTTCACGGGAGGAAAGTCCGGGCTCCACAGGACAGGGAGGTCGGTAACACCGACCCGGGGCGACCCGAGGGAAAGCGCCACAGAAAAGACACCGCCGATGGTCTGTCTCGGTCTGGAGACAGGCAGAGATGGACACAGGCAAGGGTGAAATCGTGGGGTAAGAGCCCACGCGCGACAGCCGGGTGACCGGCGGCGAGGCAAGCCCCTCCCGGAGCAAGCTCGAATAGGGACACCGCCGAGGGCGGTCCGCTCGAACGCCGTGGCCTCGGCTGCGGCGGGGTGTCCGGGTGAGAGCGCTCGAGCCCGTCAGCAATGGCGGGCCTAGAGGAATGATCTTCGCCGGCCCGGGAGCAACCCCGGGTTGGAACAGAACCCGGCTTACAGGCCACTCCGGGACCCGCGTCCCGGACCTCCAGCCGGAAGCCCTCGGGCCATGGTTGGAGCGCTCCGACGGGCAATCGGGCGAGCGCGATCAGGATTCGAGGTCGAGGCGCAGGCAGCGGACCCGCTGACGACGCTCCTCGCCGTAGCCCAGCCATTTCCGGGCAGGCACCTCGTCCTGGGATACCACGCGGAATCCGTTTCGCTCGAAGAACCACTGCACCCGCTCCGAGGTGGTACAGCTGAACAGGTAGTCGAGCCCCTCGGCTCGAGCGCGTTCGATCGCGAAGCGAACGATCTGTCCCCCCACACCTTCGCCGACGTAGCGTGTCAAGGCGTAGAGCGATGCGATCTCCGCCGCATTCTCGGGTGGATGGGGCAGGATGGCGCCGATTCCCGCCAGGTAGCGACCCTCGATGAAGACCCCGACGCCATTCGCCAGAATGGCATCGCGTGCCTCCGCGTCGCGGGCGACGAGATAGCCGTCCGCCTCGCCCCGCGCGATCAGATCGCTGGCCGCGTCGAAGTCATCCAGCGCGAGCATTCGGACCTCCGCATAGCGATCTCGCGCGAAGAAAGTGCCGGCGCCCGTGTAGGTGAAAAGCTCCTGCGCCAGCTCCTTGGCCGCACATACGTTCACCGCGGGCACCCCGCCCACGATCATCGCGCGGATTGCAGCCAGCAGGGCCAGACGACCGGGACGGGCGCGCAGGGGCGAGTCGGAGCCGGCGGGCGCGTCGCCGAGCAACGAGGCCAGATGCGCCAGATCGACCATCGAAACGCGGGACTCAGGCGCGCCGTCCGCCACCGCGTCGTCCGCCGTGCGCACCACCGGCGGAAGCGACTGGATCCAGACGAGCTTGGCCAACCGGAGCCGCAAGGCCGCGCGCTCGCACTCCGTCTCGAAGGCCTGATCAGAGACGCGCAAGCCGGCATGCCCGTGCACCCGCAGCTGACGCCAGAGCCGCGGCGCGAAATCGGTCGTCGCGAGATCGATCGGATACTCCGAGGCAACGGCATGGAGAACCGTCTCACATGGGCTGAGAACCACCACCCGGGTCTGGTTCTCGACCAACTCGGAGAGAACGCTGGCGAGCGGCTCGGGCTCGAAGGGCTCGTCCGAGGGCCAGGCGATTCCGATGCTGCGGCGACGAAACTCCGTCAGGTAGAACGCGCGCTCGCTGAATGGCTGGATCGGGCTGGCCGGCATGGCGCGAGTGTGGCGGATTTCCGCTTCCGCGCACGCCGCCGGCGGCGGCTATCCTATGAGTAGGGCAGGAGTCGACGTGCTGAGCTGGCACCACTCTTCTCTGATCCCTGGGCCTCTGACGCACGGGTCGAAAACGGAACGAACCCGCAGCATCCGGGGTCAGGAAAAACGGCGGTAACTGGAGATTTCCGTCCGGCCCCGGCCACTTTCGGACTGGATCGCCCTTGAGCAGGTTGGATTCGGACCGATGAGCCCCAAGCAGGTCGACAAATCGAGGCTTTTGACCATCACTCAATCCTGGTCGAGGGTCACATCCCGGAGTACTCGTGGTGAACGTCCTGCTGGCGGCCTTCCCCGAACCGGAGATGGATGCTCGAAGAAATCCGACTGGGGGTCAGGAAATTCGGCCCCGAATGGAATTTTAGTGGCTAAACACGTGAAATTGAATCAAGATCAGGCTACACCACCGGCCGCTCGTGTGCGCCGCGATTCCAAGGAGCAGGCGGTCCGGTCGGAGTCGGTTCGAAGACAGCTCCGGACAGCGGATCCCATCTCGGCGCAGCCCGATCCGCGCGGATGCGATCATTCCGGGTGTTCGACAGACCACACTTGAGGCTGCTGAAGGGCCCTTCGAAGCGCCAGCAGCGGGATCGGATGAAATCGAACCCCCCGGGCGGTATCGCTTGTAGAATTGCACCGGGGAGCGAGAGGAATTGAGTTGAAGACTCAAGAAAAGAACGAAACGACGGCGAGCGATCACGCCCCGCAGCCGAGCATGGGCGCGACGCCGGTCGTCGCGGCCGAAGAGCTCGATCCGGGACGCGAACGACGTCCCCTGGAATCCTATTTCCAGGAAATCGGTGGCACCCGGACGCTCAAGCGCGAGGAGGAGGTCGTCCTCGCGAAGGATCTCGAGTCGGCGACCGCCGCGTTGCGCGACGCCCTGTACGCGATCCCGATCTCGGCCAAGCACGTCGTCGCGCGCTGGGACGCGTTGCGTGCGCTCTCCCACACGGGTGCGAAGCTCTCGGAGTCGGCGGGGGACGAGGAGACCGGCGAGATCGCGACACGGGTCGAGCGAGCCGTCAAGAAGCTGCGCGGGTTGCTCGCCGAGCGCGACAAGAAGATCGATGCCGCGGGACTCGTTCGCGGTCCGGTCCTCGAGAAGATCGACGCCAAGATCGCCAAGGAGATGCACGGCGCCCAGCTGTCGCTGGCAGTGCTCCACGAGCTTCGCGAGAAGAGCATCCTGCTCTGCACGGAAATGCGAAAGACGCGCAAGCGCACGAAGAAGCTCGTCGAGCTCGAGATCGAGGCGGGTGTCGAGAAGAAGCGCATGGTCGAGCTCACCAACGCGGTCGAGGATGCACACGATGCCATGTCGACGGTCAAGAACCGCTTCATCGAGCACAATCTCAAGCTCGTCGTCGCCATCGCGAAGGACTATCGGAATCTCGGTCTCTCGTTCCCCGACCTGATCCAGGAGGGCAACCTGGGACTGATCCGCGCGGTCGAGAAGTTCGACCATCGCCGCGGCTTCAAGTTCTCGACCTATGCCGTCTGGTGGATCCGACAGGCGCTCGTGCGGGCGATCCAGAATCATTCGCGGACGATCCGGCTCCCCTCCCACGTCCACGACCGGCTTCAGCGGAGTCAGCGCGTGCGGGCCGAGCTGACCGGCAAGCTCGGCCGGGAGCCGACTCCGGCGGAGCTGGCCCCCGCGCTGGGTACCGATACCGATGCGCTCGAGGCCCTGGACCGGCTCTCGCGCGAGGCGATCTCACTCGAGTCGAACGTGGCCGGCACCGAGAAACGGCTGGAGGATTTCGTTCCGGACTCCAGCGCCGATCGACCGGACGGCGGCATCGACGACGATCGCATGCGCATGGGCGTGGGATCGCTGATCGGGAGCCTCACGCCGCGCGAGCAGCTGATCCTGCGGCTCCGCTACGGACTGGGCGGCGAGGAGGAGCATACGCTCGAGCAGATCGGGCAGTCCCTGGGCCTGTCCCGTGAGCGCGTGCGGCAGCTGGAGGCTCGTGCGCTCAAGAAACTGCGGGAGACGCAGCCGGCTCAGCGGCTGCATCCGATCCTGGAACCCTGACCGATCGGATCAGGCCAGGGCCCAGGCGAGAACTGCGCCCCCGACGATCCAGCAGTACCAGGCCCAATGATGGAAGAGGCTCCGGTCGAGCATCCGAACGAAGAGCCAGAGGGCGAGCAGTCCCGAGAGCAACGACGTGGCACCACCCACGGCCATGGCTCGAAAGGTCCCGGCGCTCGCCTCTCCGATCTCCGGGATCATCAGGACCGCCGCACCGGTGATCGCGATGACGCCCAGCAGGAAGGAGAACTCTGCCGCCGCCAGCGGAGCGACACCGAGCGCCAACGCCATCGCCACGGTCGAGCCGCTGCGCGAGATCCCCGGCAGGATCGCCAGGGCCTGGGCCATCCCGATCAGGAAGGCAGTCCCCCAGCCGGGGCCCGGCAGCCCGGCGCGGGGCGCCGTGGAGCACGTGCTGAAGACGATCACCCCGGTCGCGAGCAGAGCGAGCCCCACGAAGAGCAGATTCGAGAACTGGTCCTCCACGGCGTCCTTGGCCGTGAGGCCGACGGCCACCGCGGGGAGCGTCGCGAAGGCCAGCTTCCCGCAGTAGACGATCGCTTCGCGATCTCGACCAATCAGCCCCCTCACGAGCGCGGCAATCCGAACACGATAGAAGAACATGATGGCGAGCAGCGTCGCCACGTGAACGGCCACCTCGAAGAGTAGACCGCCCGATTCGCGTCCCCCGAAGAGCGCCTGGAAGATCGCCAGGTGGCCCGAACTCGACACCGGAAAGAATTCTGTCAGCCCCTGCACGATCCCCAGAATGGCCGCTTCGACGAGATCCAAGACGTTTCCTCGAGATCGGGAGAGACTGCGGGGCGATCGGTAGCGTACCCCATCCCGGGGCCTCTCGTCGCCGCTTGCGACCCCTTCCCGAGGCGCTATGTACCCCGCCATGGAGCTCGCGTGCCTCGATCTCGAAGGCGTCCTCATCCCAGAAGTCTGGGTCCAGTTCTCGGAGCGCACGGGCATCGAAGCCCTGCGCGCCACGACCCGGGACGTTCCCGACTACGAAGAGCTGATGACGATGCGACTCGGGATCCTGAGAAAACATCGGCTGGGGCTCCGCGACATCCAGGCGGTGATCGACGGCATGGAGCCCCTGCCCGGCGCCGCCGAAACGCTGGCCTGGCTGCGCGAGCGCTTTCAGGTCGTGATCCTCTCCGACACCTTCTACGAGTTCGCCGAGCCCTTCATGCGCAAGCTCGGCTGGCCCACGCTGCTCTGTCACAAGCTCGAGATCGACGCGGAAGGGATGATCTCGGACTACCGGATCCGACAGCCGGATCCGAAGCGGGCTTCGGTGAAGGCGTTCCACTCCCTGCGCTACCGGATCATCGCCACGGGCGACTCGTACAATGACACATCGATGCTCTCCGAAGCCGACGCGGGCATTCTCTTCCGACCACCCCAGAACGTGATCGACGAGTTCCCCCAGTTTCCGGTGGCTCGCGACTACACGGAGCTGCAGGCGGAGTTCGCCCGGGCGTCCGAGCGCGATCTCTAGCGACCAGCTCACCCGGAGCGGTCCAGATCACGCGGAGCAAATCACGCGGAGGGAGTCGCTCGAGCACGAGCAGCCCGGGCGGTCGCGCCGACCCGGCGAGCCGGGACGGTCACTCGGCGCGAGCGGCCACCGCATCGCCGAGCGAGAAGTTGCGCGTGCCCTCGAGCTTGAACATCGGATGATCCGCCGGCTGATAGGTCAGCACGACGGCGCGCCGCGGGCGGTGCGAGCGATTCGGCTCGCTGCCGTGCACCGTATGGGCGCTGAAAAACACCAGACTGCCCGCCGGCACCTCGGCCAGCCACTGCTGCCGCTCGTCGAACGCGGAGGGATCCGTGAACAGAGGCCCCAGCGCCGAGCCGTCCTGCGTCCCGGGCAGGAAACCTTCGCGATGGCTCCCCGGGATCAGCCGAAAGCAGCCGTTCTCCCGGTCCGCGTCGTCGAGGGTCACCATCACGTTCGGCAGACGGTCGCAGTGGCCACAGACGTGACTCCAATAGGGGGAGTCCTGATGCCAGCGGAAGCCCGATCCCTCGAGCGGGCGCTTCAGGTTGATCTTGTCCGTCCAGAGGGCGATCCGATCGGCACCCAGGACTCCGCAGACCGGTGCCACGATCCGAGAATCCGCCACCAGCGCCTCGAACTCGGGGTCGAGATGATGGAAGGGCTCGATCACCCGGATCGTGTCCGAGTCTGCGCGATGCTCGAACTGGACGGTGGATCGGGCCGCCTCCACGTAGCGATTGCCGTCGACCCGGTACTCGGAGCGCGGCGCCGGGTCCGGCCGGCCCGAGACCGCTCGTGCCTCGCGCTCCGCCCGCTCGACCACCCGCTCGGCGGCCGCCCGAAAGCGTTCGAGATCCTCCGCGCCGAAGACCGCCTCCCGGACGAAAAAGCCCTCGTTCTCGTACTGCTTCGCCTCTGCCGCCCGCAGTCCCGGCCTCGCCATCCCGCTCCTCCGCACCTCTCCTCTCCCGCAGGTCCCGGATCGTCTCTGCGAGACGACCGACGTCAGCGCTTGCGAAAGGAGCCCGAGAGGATCCGCTTGCGCAGACGCAGCTCGACGGGCGTCACCTCGAGCAGCTCGTCGTCCTCGATCCAGCCGAGGGCCTCCTCGATCGTGATCTTCTTGTAGGGCGTGATGATCACGTTCTCGTCGCGCCCCGAGGCGCGCATGTTGTCGAGCTTCTTCGCCTTCGTGAGATTCACGTTGAGATCGCCGGGGCGCCGGCTCTCGCCGACCACCTGACCCTCGTAGACGTCGACCCCGGGCGGCACGAAGAGCGTCGCCCGCTCCTGGATCTTGAAGATCGAATGGGGCGTGGTGCGTCCGCGGTCGGTGCAGACGAGCGCGCCGACCCCGCGTCCGGGCAGATCCCCGGCATAGGGCTCGAAGCCCTGGACACTGCGGTAGAGGATGCCCTCCCCCCGCGTATCCGTGAGGAACTCGCCGCGATAGCCGAAGAGTCCGCGGCTCGGCACGACGAAGCGCATCTGCACGCGGCTGCCCTGATGCTCCATCGCGTCCATCCGACCCTTGCGCTGGGCCAGCTTCTCCATGACGGAGCCCGCGGCGGTCTCCGGCACGTCGACGACGACCTCCTCGACCGGCTCGCATTTCCGGCCGTCGACCTCCTGCAGGATGATCTCGGGACGCGAGACGGCGAACTCGTAGCCCTCGCGACGCAGGGTCTCGATCAGGACGGCGAGCTGCAGCTCCCCGCGGCCCGAGACGGCGAAGGTATCGAGCTTGTCGGTGCGCTCGATCCGGATCGAGATGTTCGACATCGCCTCGCGGTCGAGTCGGTCGCCCACCTGCCGACTCGTCACGAACTTCCCGTCGCGCCCGGCGAAGGGCGAGTTGTTCACCGAGAGATGGACGCGGATGGTCGGCGGGTCGATGGCGATCCGGGTCAAGGGCTCCGGATGGCCCGGGTCGCAGACCGTATCGCCCACGTCGATCGAATCGACACCGGCCACGATCACGATGTCGCCCGCCCGGGCCTCGGCGACGTCCACACGATCGACGCCCCGGGTCCCGAAGAGCTTCGTCACCCGGAACGACTCGGGCGGCCCCTCCGCCGGCACCCGGACGACCTGGCTACCGCGCTTCATGCGACCGCGCACGACCCGACCAATCACGAGCCGCCCGACGAAGGCGTCGTATCCCAGCGTCACGGCCTGGAACTGCAGCGGCCCCGACTCGTCCACCTGGGGCGGGGGCGCATGTTCGAGGATGGCGTCGAGCACGGGCGTCAGATCCTTCATCTCGCCACCGTACTCTGTCGTCGCGACCCCGTTCTTCGCCGACGCGTAGACGACCGGGAAGTCGAGCTGCGTGTCGTCTGCCCCGAGTTCCACGAGCAGATCGAAGACCTCCGTCACCACCTCCTCGGCCCGTTCCTCGGGGCGATCGATCTTGTTCACGACCAGGATGGGTCGCAGCCCGTGAAGCAGCGCCTTTCGCAGCACGAATCGCGTCTGCGGCATCACGCCCTCGTAGGCGTCGCAGAGCAGCAGACACGCGTCCGCCATGCCGAGCACCCGCTCCACCTCGCCCCCGAAATCCGCATGGCCGGGGGTATCGACGAGCTGGATCCGCACGCCTGCATACTCGATCGAGGTGCTCTTGGACTGGATCGTGATCCCGCGCTCCTTCTCGAGATCCCCCGAGTCCATCACGCGGTCCTCGACCGCCTCGTTCTCCCGGAATGCACCGCAGGCGCGCAGGAGCCCGTCCACGAGGGTCGTCTTCCCGTGATCGACGTGGGCGATGATCGCGACGTTACGCAGATCGGTTCTGGCGGTGCTTGCGGGCATCTTCTCGGTTCTCGATCGTGCTCTGTGGCGCTCGCGTGGTCCGCTCGCGTGGTCCGACGCGGCCTCTGGAGCAGCTGTGGCGGCTGTGGTGTGGCGGCATGTCGTCGAAGGGCGCCGTCGCGCCCTCGGGCTCGGGCTCGGGACTCCCGAGCCGGCCACGATGCGCGGGGGAACGACGCGCACTTCGCTGTCTTTACCCATGTCGGCTCGCGGCTTCGGGAGGCTAGCAGGCCCGCCCGCCCGAAGCATCAGACCTCCGTTTTACGCAAGTTTCACAGGCTCCGCGCTGCCCCGGACCGATCCCCTTCGTAGTGTCCCACGAGGTGACCAACAGGGCTTCGGCCCGGGAGGATCCGAGTGACGGAGACCGCGATCTCCATGCCGCCTTCGGACGGCACGTGGCGGGTTCGAGACCTCGTGTCGACGACCGTCTACTGGACGATCCACCTGGCCTGCGTCCTGGTCCTGGTCACCGGCGTCGGAGCGCTCGAGATCGGGCTCTGCCTCGGACTCTTCTGGCTGCGCCTCCTCGGCATCACGGGCGCCTACCATCGCTACTTCGCCCACAAGACCTATCGGACGAGTCGCGCATTCCAGCTGGTCCTCGCCGTGCTCGGCTGCAGCGCCGTCCAGAAAGGCCCGCTGTGGTGGGCAGCGGGCCATCGCCGTCATCACCGCTTCTCGGATCACGAGGGCGACCTCCACTCGCCCCGGGAGGGCTTCTGGCACGCCCACCAGGGCTGGATCTTCGACGAACGCTGGCAGGAAACGGAGACCGATCGGATCCGGGACTTCGCGGCCTACCCCGAGCTCGTCTGGCTGGATCGCTACCATGTGGTCGTGCCGGCGACCCTCGCTCTCGCCTGCTTCGCCCTCGGCGGCCTCTCGACCCTCGTCTGGGGCTTCTGCGTGTCGACGACCCTGCTCTGGCACGCGACCTACACGATCAACTCCCTCGCACATCGCTGGGGCTCGCAGCGCTACGACACGGGGGACGACAGCCGCAACAACTGGCTGCTGGCGCTGCTCACCCTCGGCGAGGGCTGGCACAACAACCACCACCACTACATGGCCTCCACCCGTCAGGGATTCTTCTGGTGGGAGATAGACATCACCTACTACGTCCTGCGCGGTCTCCAGGCCCTCGGCATCGTCTGGGACATCCGCGAGCCCCC
>CAYWGW010000045.1:0-21438 GCA_964457385.1 uncultured Spirochaetaceae bacterium | reverse complement strand
CCCGTCGATCACCCGGGACGTGTCGGGGGAGGGCGTGCAGCAGGCCCTGCTCAAGATCATCGAGGGGACGATGGCGAGCGTGCCGCCCAAGGGAGGGCGGAAGCATCCGCAGCAGGAGTTCCTGCAGATCGACACCACCAACATCCTCTTCATCTGCGGCGGTGCCTTCGTCGGCCTCGAGAACATCATCGAGCGGCGTATGGGAGTGAAGGGAATGGGGTTCGCGGCCGATATCCAGCAGAAGAAGAATCGCAAGAAGGGCGAGATGATGCGGGATGTCCAGGCCGAGGATCTGCTGCATTTCGGGTTGATCCCGGAGTTCGTCGGGCGACTGCCGGTCGTCGCGACTCTGGAGGAGCTCGATGAACCTGCCCTGATCTCGATCCTGACCGAGCCCAAGAACGCGCTCGTGAAGCAGTACGAGAAGCTCTTCGACCTTGAGGACGTGCGACTCCGCTTCACCGACGGCGCCCTGGCCGCCGTGGCGCGCAAGGCCCTGGCCCAGAAGTCCGGCGCGCGCGGACTGCGGGCGATCCTCGAGAACGCGATGCTCGATTTGATGTACGAGCTGCCTTCGCGGGACGACGTGGAGGAATGCGTCGTCGGTGAAGAGGTGATCGAACAGGGCGCCGAGCCGCTGCTCGGATTCAAGCGCGAGGCGGAATCTGCCTGAGACTCTCGCGGCGGTCGGGTTCCCTGGATTACAGGGGCTAGGCTTCGAGACGGGCGGACGGAGATAGATCGAAGGGGGGTGGCATGAGTGATTCGACCGAAGGCACGCGGGTACCGCTGCTGCCGCTTCGAGACATCGTCGTCTTTCCGCACATGGTCGTGCCGCTCTTCGTGGGTCGACCGAAGTCGATCCAGGCGCTCGAGGACGCGATGGCAGGGGATCGACAGCTGGTCGTGGCGGCTCAGCGGGTGGCGGGCGACGAGGATCCCACACCCGAGGACATCTACGACATCGGCACGCTCGGCACGATCATCCAGCTCCTGCGGCTTCCCGATGGTACGGTCAAGGTGCTGGTCGAGGGACAGACGCGAGCACACATTCGTCGCTTCGCATCGGTGGAACCCTACTTCTCGGTCGAGATCGAAGAGATCCCGGATCAGTCCGACCGTTCGCCCGAGGCGGAGGCGCTGACCCGCTCGATCCATACGACCTTCGAGACCTACGCCAAGCTCAACAAGAAGATTGCCCCGGAGCTGGTGAATGCGGTCACGGCGGTCTCCGATCCGGGAAAGCTCTCGGACACGATCGTCGCCCACCTGAACCTGAAGCTCGCCGATCGCCAGAAGCTGCTCGAGGTGCTGACCACCACCGAGCGGCTCGAGGAGGTCTTCGCTCGGATGCAGGCCGAGATCGAGGTGCTCGAGGTGGAGCGCAAGATCCGCGGCCGCGTGAAGAAACAGATGGAACGCTCCCAGAAGGAGTACTACCTGAACGAGCAGATGCGGGCGATCCAGAAGGAGCTCGGGGATCGCGACGAGTTCAAGAACGAGATCGGCGACCTCGAGGAGCAGCTCGCCGCGAAGAAGATGCCCGAGGAGGCCCGGGAGCGGACGGAGAAGGAGATCCGCAAGCTCAAGCAGATGTCACCGATGGCGGCCGAAGCCACCGTCGTGCGCAACTACATCGACTGGATGCTGGGTCTGCCCTGGCAGGAATACAAGGAGGAGCAGCGGGATCTGTCGCTCTCGGAGCAGATCCTCGACGCCGACCACTACGGGCTCGAGAAGCCGAAGGAGCGCATCCTCGAGTTCCTCGCCGTGCAGACCCTGGTCGAGAAGATCAAGGGGCCGATCCTCTGCCTCGTGGGTCCGCCCGGCGTCGGCAAGACGTCCCTGGGCAAGTCGATCGCTCGAGCCACCGGGCGTGACTTCGTGCGCCTGAGTCTGGGGGGCGTCCGGGACGAGGCCGAGATCCGCGGCCATCGCCGGACCTACATCGGTGCCCTGCCCGGCAAGATCATCCAGGGGCTGAAAAAGGCCGGCTCGAGCAATCCGGTCTTCCTGCTCGACGAGATCGACAAGATGTCGATGGACTTCCGCGGCGATCCCAGCTCCGCGATGCTGGAGGTGCTCGACCCGGAACAGAATCACACTTTCGCGGACCACTATCTGGACGTCGACTACGATCTCTCCCGGGTGATGTTCATCTGCACCGCCAACGTGCTGACCGAGATCCCGCGGCCGCTGCAGGATCGGATGGAGATCATCCGGATCCCGGGCTACATCGAGTCGGAAAAGCTCGAGATCGCGCAGGCGCATCTGGTGGACAAGGTGCGGAGCGACAACGGGCTGCGCGAAGATCAGATGGAGTTTTCCGAGGGGGCAATCCTCGAGGTGATCCGTTTCTACACGCGGGAGTCGGGCGTGCGAGGCCTCGAGCGGGAGCTCGCGTCCATCGCCCGCAAGGTCGCGAGGGAGGTCGTGGCGAGCGGGGAGAAGTTCCGGTCCGTGAAGGTGACCCCGAAGCTCGTCCGCAAGTACCTCGGCGTCCAGCGTCATCGCTTCGGGCAGACCGAGACCGAGAATCGCATCGGCGTCACGACGGGCCTCGCCTATACCGAGGTGGGCGGCGAGCTGCTGCAGACCGAGGTGGCCGTCACGCCGGGCAAGGGCAAGCTGATGATCACCGGCCGGCTCGGCGAGGTGATGCAGGAGTCGGCCAACGCGGCGATGTCCTACATCCGGGCGCGGGCGAAGCAGCTCGGCCTGACGAGCGATTTCCATACCAGGGTCGACGTCCACATCCACGTGCCCGAAGGCGGAACGCCCAAGGACGGGCCGTCGGCGGGCATCACCCTCGCGACGACGATTGCCTCGGCGCTCACGCGCATCCCGGTGCGAGCAAACGTGGCCATGACCGGTGAGATCACGCTGCGGGGGCGGGTGCTGCCCATCGGTGGGCTGAAGGAGAAGCTGATCGCGGCCCATCGCGGTGGCGTCGATACGGTGATCGTGCCGAAAGACAATGAAAAGGACCTGAAGGATCTGCCGGCGCTGATCAAGAAGAGCCTGAAGATCGTCCTGGTGGACCACATGGACGAGGTGCTCCGGCAGGCGCTCGCGGTGCCCGATCCGGAGCAGTTCCTCGAGGCCACCGACGGCATCCACGAGATCGAGGACATCTACCTCGCGCCGGGTGGACTGAAGACGCAGATGACGACCGAGCTGCCCCATCCGGCGGGCGTGAACTGATTTCCCGATCCGCCCGCGCGGATCTGCCTTGGGGCGCGTAGCTCAGCTGGCTAGAGCACCTCGTTTACACCGAGGGGGTCCGGGGTTCGAGTCCCTGCGCGCCCACCAGCCTGCCCGAGGAACCATGGCCGCGAAACCAGGGCCGTGCGACGATGGCCGAGGGGCAACTGCCGAGGGATCCTTGCCGCGACCGTCCGAGCCCGTCTCCCCCAACGAGTTCTTCGAGGATTTGATCCCTTCGCTCTTTGCGGAGCTCGATCTCGGGGTCGAGCAACGCGCGCTCGACCTGAAGCTGGCGGTCTGCCTGGAGGGCGAGGAGGGCGGTGCCTGGAGCGTCCACTTCGTCGGGGGCGAGCTCGGGATCGCCGAGGGGCGAGCCGAGGACGCAGCCATCACCCTCATCCAGAGCGTCTCCGACTGGCGCTCGGCACTCTGGGAGGGCCGGCCGGGCCTGGTGTCGGATCTGGTGGCGCAGCTGGAGCAGGTGGGCGCCGTCGAGCCTGCATGGGCCGGGGCTGCAGGTCCGGCGGTGAGCAATCCCCGGGCGCTCGAGGGACTGCGCGAGCTGCGGGGGCTGATCGAGATCAGCCTGGCGAGTGAAGGTGGCGCGGATTGGCGGCTCGGAATCCTGCTCGGGACGGGGCCGATTCCCGAGACGCCACAGGCCGTCATCCGGATCGGGGCTGCCGAGGCCGAGGCGATCCGCCGCGGCACCCTGCATCCACTCGAGGCTCTGATCGGGGGGCAGCTGCGTCTCGAGGGCGATCTCGGGCTGATCCTTCAGCTGCAGGCCATCGCCATGACCGCGAGCCTGCCGCCGCCTCCGGCGGTCGATTGAGCGGGAGGGCCCGACGGTGTGTGGCGAGGCGCTCCGGGCGCGCTGGCTGCTAGCGGGGTGTCCTCTTCTCCGCTACAACATGGCGCCCAGATCTGTTGCGGGCCGGTAGTTCAATTGGTTAGAGCACTGGCCTGTCACGCCAGAAGTTGCGGGTTCGAGTCCCGTCCGGCCCGCCAGATTGCCCGCCAGCAGATCCTCCGGCTCGTGGCCGTTCCTCGCCGCGATGCCTGAGGGCCCATCGATCAGAAGTGATGGGACGGCGCGTTCCGCGATCCCTTATCCGGTCTTCGACTCATGCGGCTCCCGTGGCGCTCGACTGCGGGAGGATCGCTCCCCGTCGGAGTCGTTGCTTCTGCACCTTGCCGAGGGCGTTTCTCGGCAGCGCAGGCACGGCGTAGAGCGCTCGAGGATGTTTGAAGGGTGCGAGGGCGTCGACCAGGAACGTACGCAGCGAGGCGAGCTCGAGGGGTGCGCTCAGCACCGCGTAGACCACCACCCGCTCCCCCCACTCGCTCGAGGGCTCCCCCACCACGGCCGCGTCCTCGACCGCGGGATGCGCGCGGATGGCGTCTTCGACCTCGCGCGGGTAGACGTTGTAGCCGCCGGAGATGATCAGCTCCCGGGCGCGCCCGACGATCCGCAGATAGCCGTCGGCATCGAGCGTTCCAAGATCCCCCGTCCGGAAGAAGCCGTCCGGCGTGAAGGCCTCGGCGTTGGCTTCGGGCCGTTCCCAGTAGCCGCCAAAGACATTGGGCCCGCGAACCTGGATCTCGGCGGGATCGCCGACCAGCCGCAGCTCGACCCCCGGAAGTGGCCAGCCCACCGAGCCCGGTCGCCGCTCGCCGAGCTCGGCAGGCTCCGGATTCGAGACGAGCATCAGGGTCTCGGTCATGCCGTAGCGCTCGAGCACCCGCTGACCCGTCGCCGCCTCGATCTCGGCGTGCAGGGCGGCCGGCAGCGGCGCGGAGCCCGAGACGCAGAGCCGCAGCCGGGCGAGGGCCCGGACGCCCGGGTGGCGCACCAGTCGATGGAAGAGGGTGGGCACCCCGAAGAAGAGGGTGGCCGCGAGGCTTTCGACGCCTTCGAGGACGGCGTCCGGATCGAAGCCGCGCTGCAGAACCAACGAGCCCCCGGCATGCAGCGTGCCGTGGAGCCCGACCCCGAGCCCATGCATGTGGAAGAGGGGCAGCGCCAGCAGCAGCCGATCCGCCTCCGTCCAATGCCAGGCCCGCCGCAGCGCCTCGGCGCTCGCCAGGCAGTTCGCGTGGGAGAGCAGGGCGCCCTTCGGCCGGCCGGTGGTGCCCGAGGTGTAACAGAGCAGCGCGGGCGACTCCGGAGCCGCCGCATCGAGTGCCGGTGTCGCTCCGTCGGGCAGGTCGAGCTCGGGCCCGAGGCAATCGATCGCCGGCGCGATCTCGGCCAGCATCCCGGCCCGCTCGGGGGCGTCGACGATGGCCGCCCGCGGCCGGGCATCGGTGACGAGATGTTCGAGCTCCCGCGGCCCGTAGGCCGTGTTGGTCGGGATCACGATCAGGCCCAGTCGCTGGCAGGCCACGTAGGTCGCGACCAGGTCCCAGCCGCTCTCACACGAGAGCATCACCCGGTCCCCGGGCTCGAGTCCGAGTCGCGCGAGGCGCCCGGCCCGCCGGGCCGACTCCTGCTCGAGCTCGCCGCGGCAGAGCCATCCCCGGGCGGGATCGTGGATCTGGAGCCGTTCGGGGTCCGCCTGCCAGGCGCGCCCCCAGGCCCGCGGCAGGTTGCCGGCCCCGCCCGCCCCCGGGTCGAAGGCCTCGGCGTCGCCCAGATGGCTGGGGAATCGGGTCATCCAGATCTCCACACCGCAGGGCCGCGAGGCGGGCGGGGCGGTCGAGACGGGCGAGGTCCGCGCGGGGGCGAAAAAAATCCCGGGATCCGGGAACCGCGCTCGGGAGGTGGGCATCTCATCCATTGCATTGGGATCTTTCGAGCTTCTCTCCTTGAGTTCGTGGCCCGAGTGAATGGCCCGTCCGTCGTCCAGACGGGCGGGTCATTCCCGTTCTGGGGCTCCGCCCCGGACGGGCGCTTGGTCGACCGATGACCAGCCGGTCTGCCAGCCGTTCCGCCGTCCGTTCTGCCATCCATTCGCATCCGTTCCACTAGCTGTTTCCCTGGGAGCGGGTCGCCTTGCGCCGCGCCCGCCAGGCGCGCAGTCGCTGGCCGATGCCCGCCTCGCGGCCCCGCTCGGTCGGCTCGTAGTAGACACGTCCGGCAATCGCTTCGGGCAGGTTCTCCGCCGCCACGAAGGCGTCCTCGACGTCGTGTGCGTAGACGTAGTCGCGTCCGTAGCCGAGCTGCTGCATCAGCCCGGTCGGCGCGTTGCGCAGGTGCATCGGCACCGGCAGCGGACCGTGGCCCGCGAGATCCTCGATCGCCCGTCCCAGTGCCTGGTAGGCGGCGTTGCTGCGGGGGGCACAGGCCAGATAGGTGACGGCCTGGGCCAGCGGGATGCGGCCCTCGGGCATGCCGATCCGTTCCACCGCCTGATGCGCCGCCAGCGCCAGCGTCAGCGCCTCGGGGTCGGCGTTGCCGACGTCCTCGGACGCGAAGATCAGCAGCCGGCGCGCCAGGTAGAGCGGATCCTCGCCGGCCTCGATCAGGCGCGCGAGATAGTGGAGCGCCGCGTCCGGGTCGCTGGCCCGCAGGCTCTTGATCAGCGCCGAGACCACGTTGAAATGCTCCTCGCCATCGCGATCGTGGCGCAGGGCGACCCGTCCGATCGACGCCTCGAGGGCGTCGAGGTCGAGGGGCTCCGCCCGGCGGCTGCCCGAGAGGTGGACCGTGGCGGCCGCCTCGAGCATGCCGAGGGCGCGTCGGGCATCGCCCCCGGCCGCGACCACGAGTGCCTGCCGCGCATCGGGGCTGAGGGCGAGGCCCGAGGCGCCGAGACCCGCGCTCGGATCCGCGAGGGCCCGGTCGATCACCCGTTCGATCGCCTCGGGGCCGAGCGCCTCGAGGGCGATCACGCGACAGCGGGAGAGCAGCGGTGCGATCACGCTGAAGGAGGGGTTCTCGGTGGTGGCGCCGACGAGGGTGACGCTGCCTGCCTCGACGTGGGGCAGCAGCGCGTCCTGCTGCGCCTTGTTGAGGCGGTGGATCTCGTCGATGAAGAGCAGGGTGCGCAGCGTGGTCCGGCGGGCGGCCTCGATCTGCTTGCGGATCTCGGGCACGCCGGCGGTTACCGCCGACAGCGGTGCGAGTCGGGCCTCCCGGGTCTCGCCGAGGATCCAGGCCAGCGTCGTCTTGCCGCTGCCGGGTGGTCCCCAGAGAATCAACGAGGGCAGCGCGTCGCTCGAGAGCAGCGTATGCAGCGGCCGTCCCGGCGCCAGCAGGGCCTCGTGCCCGACCAGATCCTCCAGCCGGCGCGGGCGCATCCGCTCGGCCAGCGGCGCGTGGGGCTCGAGTCGCCGCGCGCTGCGTTCGGGAAAGAGGTCCAGGGTCTCGTCGGGCGCCATCGTGGGAGATGCTAGCCGACCCCCATCGACGAACCGCATCGCAGACTCCGCTCTTGAGCCCCTGCAATGGACGCGGGATCATCGCCGGCGACCGCGGCGGCCGGCCCCCGGATGGAGGCGGCGGGGAAGGAGTCGGTGCGATGATCGAAGTCCTGCGGATCGAGAACCTGGCGCTCGTCGAGTCGGTGGAGCTCGAGTTCGGTCCCGGCCTGAACGTGCTGACGGGAGAGACGGGGGCGGGCAAGTCGATCGTGCTGAGCGCCCTGGCGCTGCTCGCCGGTGGCCGGCCGACGGCCGACGCCCTGCGCAGTGGCACCGAGGAGGGCGTCGTCGAGGCGCTGTTCCGGATGGATGGGCACGAGGAGATCGAGGCCGCGCTCAGCGCCCGGGATCTGGCGGCCGCCGAGCCGGATCCGGAAGGGGGACCCCCCGAGCTGATCGTGCGCCGCAGCCTGCACGCAGGGGGTCGCAGTCGGGCCCGGATCGGGGGGCAGCTGGTGCCGATCGCGACGCTGGCGGAGCTGTTCTCCGGTCAGCTCGAGATTTCGAGCCAGCACGGCTCCCAGGCGCTTCGCCACCCCGAGCGGCACGGCGTCGCCCTCGACGCCCAGGCAGGACAGACGGCCCTTCGTGAGGAGCTGGCCGCGGAGTACGCGCGAGTGGTGGCGCTGGACCGCGAGATCGCCGCCTTGCGTTCGGCGGACGAGGAGCGGGCCCGCCGGCTCGACTTCCTCGAATATCAGAGGCAGGAGCTCGAGGCGGAGCATCTCGACGCCGGAGACGTGGCCGCCCTCGAGGCGGATCATCGCCGCCTGACCCACGCCGAGCGACTGGCGGAGGAGATGGGCGAGCTCGGCGCCGTGCTGGCGGGGGGCGAGAACGAGGACACCGGGACGTCGGTCGAATCCCTGCTGGGCCGAGCGCGGCGGGCGCTGGCTTCGGCGCTTCGGATGGATCCGTCGCTCGAGCCCCTCGGCGAGCGGCTCGATGCGGTCGACACCGAGCTGCGGGATCTCGCGATCACCGTCGGCGACTACCTGAACGCGCTCGAGGTCGATCCGACGCGGCTGGCCGAGGTGGAGGAGCGGATTGCGCGGCTCGAACGCCTGCGGCGCAAATATGGCCGTAGCGTCGAGGAGATGCTCGCTCGTCGCGACGAGGTCGAGCGGGAGATCCAGACGCTCGTTGGGACCGACCACCGGATCCGGACGCTCGGGGCCGAGCGCAAGGAGGCAGCAGCCCGCGCCAACCGGCTGGGGGCGGAGCTGTCGCAGGCCCGGGCGGCCGCAGCGCTCGATCTGGCCCGGGCGGTCGAGGCGGAGCTGGGTCATCTGGCCATGGCAGGGGCACGCTTCGCGGTCGACCTGACTCCGGATGCGGGGAAGGGCAGGCCGGAGGGGCTCACCACCGGACCGACGGGGTGTGAGCGACCCGAGTTCCACTTCTCGGCCAACGAGGGCGAGGCGCTGCGACCGCTGCAGCGGGTGGCCTCGGGTGGCGAGCTCTCGCGACTCTTCCTGGCGATCAAGAACTGTCTGCGCCGCGCGGGTCGCAACATGGTGATCGTGTTCGACGAGGTGGACGCGGGCATCGGCGGCGCGGTGGCGGAGCGGGTCGGTCGGGTGCTGGCGGAGCTTGCCGAGGCGCACCAGGTGCTCTGTATCACCCACCTTCCGCAGATCGCGGCCCTCGCGGATCGCCACTTCGTCGTGCGCAAGGAGTCGGTCCGGGAGCCCGCCAAGAAGGTCCGGACCCGGACCGTGGTCTGCGAGGTCCGGGGCGAGGATCGCGTCGACGAGCTCGCACGCATGGCCGGCGGCGAAACCGTGACCGAGGTCACGCGAGCGCATGCCCGATCCTTGCTGAAATCCTGAACGAGTCCTTTTCCCATCAGGAAACGCGCCATCTGGTCCCGGGAGTCCGGCTCCCGGTTCAAGAAGGCCCGGCTTGGCGCCGATGGACTCGAGGGAGCGTTGGCTCTCAGGGGGGTCTGGCCGCGATGGGATCCGGGCAAGCCAAAGCAGCGACACGCGCCTCGGTTCCGCCTCCGGGAGCGAGCGCGATCGTGCGCTCGGGCTTCTACGAGGGACTCGAGGTGCCGCTGGATCGCCTTCGCCTCGTGATCGGACGAGGTCGACAGGCGGACCTCGCGTTGTCCGAGGCGACGATCTCGAGGGCGCATGCGGTGATCGGATTCGGGGTCGAGGGCTTCTACGTCGAGGATCTCGGCAGCACCAACGGGACGACGGTGAACGGCCGGCGGATTCGCAGGCAGCGACTCGAGAGCGAGGACGAGATCCAGATGGGCAAGCTCCGGATCGCGGTGTCATGGCCCGTTTGACGAAATGGCGACGGCCTCGGACGGTCGAGGACCCCGGATGCATGAGGGCGCTGCGCACGCTGCGGGAGGGGGATCGCAGGATGGAGGGTCGATGGAATCCTATACACTGATCTGGGTCAAGGATCGCCACGCGCGGCCCCAGCAGATCTCGATCCCGAAGGTGCGGGTCAAACAGGTGACGATCGGCCTGGTCGTGCTCGGCGTGCTGGGGCTGGTGGCGATCTGGGACTACTGGCGATTGCGGGCGGACAACGTCGAGCTTGCGGGACTGCGGGTCGAGGCCGCGCAGCAGCGCGAGCAGATCGCGCTCTTCGAGCATCGCCTGGAGCAGGTCGACTCCCAGCTGGATCGCGTCGCGGATCTGGAGCGCAAGATCCGGATCATCGCGAACCTGCCCGGGGCGACCGGAGTGGGCGGCGAGAGCCTGGTCGAGCCGATGCCGGTGAGCGACGACGGAGTGGCGTTGCCGGTCGGGGTCCCGGTCGACGCCACCGGGATCGAGGATGGACCGCATACCGGACAAGGGGGGGACGAGTCGTTGCCGGGGTCGGAGGAGGGCAGCGCGGGGGCTGCGGGCTCCACGCTCGAGCGCCTCGACGATCGGGCCATCGGCCTCAGGGGTGGGGCGGATCGGCGCGCGACCTCCCTCGAGCTTCTGCTGGGTCAGCTCGAGGACAAACGCGAGAAGCTCGTCTCGATGCCCTCGATCTGGCCTTCCCGCGGCTGGCTCACCTCGCGTTTCGGACCGCGGGTCTCGCCCTTCACGGGCCGCCGGCAGCATCACGGCGGGATCGACATCGCGGCGGCGAAGGGCACCCCGATCGTGGCGCCCGCTCGGGCGCGGGTGACCTTCGTCGGGAAGAAGGGACCGCTCGGCAACGCCCTCGTGCTCGACCACGGCTTCGGCGTGAAGACGGTCTACGGCCACACCGAGAAGATCTTCGTGCGCAGCGGAGAGAAGGTGGAGCGGGGTCAACAGATCGCCGCAATCGGCAGCAGCGGTCGCAGCACCGGGCCCCACCTGCACTACGTGGTCGAGGTGAACGGCAAGGCCCGCGATCCGCTCGACTACATCTTCGACTGATCGCCTTCGGCTGACCGTCGACGGCGCGATTCTTCGCCCGTCCCTCGGATGTCCGCCGACCGGGCAGCTCGGGCGAGTCGTTCCCGGCCTTCGTCTCGCGCCTGTCCGCAAGCCCGGCACATTTGCCGGGCAGGGGCGGCTTTCCTACCCTCCCACCGCCGATCGAGAGCCTCTCGATCGGGTTCCTCTCGTTCGAGGGCTTCTCGACGGGGGGCTTCAGAGGGCCTGTCCCCCAGCCGCGGTCTCCCGAATCGGGACCGGATCGGGTCGATGCAGCGCATTCTCAGCAAGATCTTCGGGACCGGAAACGACCGTGCCATCAAGCGCCTCTTCCCTCTGGTCGAGCGCGTGAACGAGCTCGAGTCGCGCACCGCCTCGCTCTCGGATGCCGATCTCCGCGGACGCACGACCGGCTTCCGCGAACGACTCGACGCGGGCGAGCCCCTGGACGACCTGCTGCCCGAAGCCTTCGCCACGGTCCGGGAGGCGGCGAAGCGGACCCTCGGCGAGCGTCATTACGACGTCCAGCTGATCGGTGGGATCATGCTGCACCAGGGTCGGATCGCCGAGATGAAGACCGGTGAGGGCAAGACCCTGGTTGCGACGTTGCCGTCATACCTGAACGGATTGACCGGACGTGGCGTGCACGTCGTGACGGTGAACGACTTTCTGGCCAAGCGGGATGCCGAGTGGATGGGGGAGCTTCATCGCTTTCTCGGCCTACGGGTGGGCGCGATCGTTCACGGTCTCTCGGACGCCGAGCGGAAGCTCGCCTACCAGGCCGACATCACCTACTGCACCAACAACGAGCTCGGCTTCGACTACCTGCGGGACAACATGAAGTTCTCGCTCGAGGGCTGTGTCCAGCGGGAACTCCACTACGCGATCGTCGACGAGGTCGACTCGATCCTGATCGACGAGGCGCGGACGCCGCTGATCATTTCCGGCCCCTCGGAGCAGAACACCCAGATCTACACGATCGCGAACCGGCTGATCCCGTCGCTCCAGAAGGGTGCCGCCGCCGAGCCTTCCAAGGGCATCGAGGAGACCGGCGACTTCTGGGTCGACGAGAAGGCCCATAGCGCGACCTTCACCGAGCAGGGCATCCACAAGGTCGAAAAGATGCTGCGGGTCGACAACCTCTTCGATCCGCAGATGCTGCCCGTGCTGCACGCGATGCAGCAGGCGCTGCAGGCCCATTCCCTGAAGCGGCTCGACGTCGACTACGTCGTGCGAGTGGGAGACGACGGAAAGAAGGAGGTCGTGATCGTCGACGAGCATACGGGGCGCTTGATGCCCGGTCGCCGCTGGTCCGACGGTCTCCATCAGGCGGTCGAGGCCAAGGAGGGGATCCAGGTCCGGAGCGAGAACCAGACCCTCGCGTCGATCACCTTCCAGAACTACTTCCGCATGTACGACAAGCTGGCGGGCATGACGGGCACGGCCGACACCGAGGCGGAGGAGTTCGCGAAGATCTACGACCTCGACGTCACGCTGATTCCGACCAATCGGCCGCTCGCTCGCGAGGATCTTCCCGACGTCGTGTTCAAGACGAGGCGGGAGAAGTTCAACGCCGTCGTGGAGGAGCTGCAGGCCCGCCACGAGGCAGGCCAACCCGTGCTCGTCGGCACGATCTCGATCGAGACCTCCGAGATGCTCTCGAAGAAACTGTCGAAGATCGGCTTGAAGCACAACGTCCTGAACGCGAAGAAGCACGAGGGCGAGGCGGAGATCGTGGCCCAGGCGGGTCGCAAGGGGGCCATCACGATCTCGACCAACATGGCGGGCCGGGGAACGGACATCCTGCTGGGCGGTAATCCGGAGCAGAGGGCGCTCGCGCGCTGCGGCCACGATCGGATGCACGAGGACTTCGAGAGCCAGCTGGCGCATTTCGAGGCGGCCTGCGCCTCGGAGCGCAAGGAGGTGCTCGCCGCCGGCGGTCTGCACATCCTCGGCACCGAACGGCACGAGAGCCGTCGGATCGACAATCAGCTCCGCGGTCGTGCCGGCCGCCAGGGGGACCCCGGCTCGAGCCAGTTCTTCCTCTCCCTGGAGGACGACCTGCTGCGCATCTTCGAATCCGAGCGCGTGAAGCTCTGGTGGGATCGCGTCGGCGTCGAGGAGGGCGAAGCCATCGAGAACCGGATGCTCTCCCGGGTGATCGAGGGCGCCCAGAAAAAGGTCGAGGCCCGCAACTTCGACATCCGCAAGCATCTGCTCGACTACGACAACGTCATGAACAAGCAGCGTCAGGCGTTCTACGCCCGTCGGCTGACCGCCATGTCCGCCGACGACGAGGCGATCGAGACCGAGGTCGAGGCCTGCATCGAGGGCTTCGTCGTCGGCCTGCTCGAAACCCATTGGCCTCATCGAGGGGAGCCCGAGGACGATGGCTACGTCGAGATGGCCCATGCGCTCGAGGCCCAGTTCGGTCTGGCTTTCTCGATCGAGGAGCCTCCCTTCTACGCCGTCGACGAAGGCGGGACGCGCCGGCGGCACGTCGATCGGGACGCCTTCGGCCACGCCCTGCTCGCCCACCTGGGCCGCGAGCTCGAGACGAAAAAGGAAGAGGGTCGACGACTCCAGCAGGAGTACGCCGAGATTCCGGGCTACCCCGGCTTCGCCGAGATCGTGCGAGGGATCCTGCTGCAGATTCTCGATGCCCAGTGGAAGGAGCATCTGCGCACGATGGATGCGCTGCGGGAGTCGATCAATTTGAGGGGCTACGCCCAGCGGGACCCCAAGATCGAGTATCAGCGCGAGGGCTTCGGTCTGTTCGGCGAGATGGAGCGGCGGATCGACGATCAGCTCGCCGAGTTCGCCTTCAAGTTCGTCTATCCACGTCCCCGTCTCGAGGCCCAGCCCAGCGCGCGACCGGTCGCTGCGGCGGAAAGGACTCCTTCGACCGGGGGCTCGCCCCAGCAGGTCGGGAGCGATGAACGCCGGCCGTCCACCGGAGCGGCGAAGGATCTCGCAGCGGCCGGCGCTGGCAAGGTGGGGCGCAACGACCCGTGTCCCTGCGGCAGCGGGAAGAAGTACAAGAAGTGCTGCGGCGCTGGCTGAGACCTCTCGGCCCACAGATTTCGCGGCGGGCAGGGCCGGAATCGCCTGCGGCACCGCGACGGCCCCGAGACCGTCGAGGCTGCGCGCGATGACCGCTTCGACGGGTCGCTCGGCCGGTGCTCCGGCAGACGCGGGTTCTCCGCCTGGACCGGCGAGAACGGCGAAACCGGTCATGAGAGTGCAGCGAGCGGCGCTTCCGGTGCCCGGCTTCGTGGCTGCGGGCATCCACGCGGGCATCAAGCCTGCGGCCCGGGATCTCGCCTTGATCGTGGCGGAAGAGCCGGCTTCCGTGGCGGCCGTCTTCACCCGGTCCACGGTGGTCGGCGCACCCGTCGAGGTCTCCCGGGAGCACCTCCGGCTGGGGTCGAGCCGCGCGGTCTTCGTCAACAGCGGCTGCTCGAACGTGGCGATGGGAGATCGGGGCGTTCGGGATGCTCGCGCTATGGCGAGGCTGGCCGCGCGTTCGATCGACTGTGACGAGCAGCAGGTGCTCGTCGCCTCGACCGGCGTGATCGGCGAGCCGCTGCCCCTCGATCGGATCCGGGCGGCGTTGCCGCGGCTCGTGGGGGCCCTCGCGCCCGACGGCTGGCAGACCGCGGCGGAAGCGATCCGCACGACGGACACCCACGCCAAGCTCGCCTCTGCGCGATTTCGGTGTGGTGGACGGTTGCTGACGATCACCGGCATCGCCAAGGGATCGGGGATGATCGAGCCCAACATGGCGACGATGCTCTCCTTCCTCGCGACCGACGCCAGCATTACGACGGGGGTGCTGCGTGGGCTGCTGAAGCGCGTGGCCGACCAGACCTACAACCGACTCACGGTGGACGGCGAGGGATCGACCAGCGATACGGTGGTCCTGATGGCGAGCGGCCGAGCGGGTGGGCCGACCTTGCGTGCGGCGACGCCCGAGCTGCGGGCCTTCGAGGCCGCGCTGAGGGCCGTCTGTGAGGATCTCGTCCGGCAGCTGGCCCGGGACGGGGAGGGTGCGACGAAGCTGCTGACGGTGGTCGTTCGGGGGGCTCGGAGTGAGGCGCAGGCGGATCGGGCGGCCCGGCGGATCGCCAACTCGATGCTGGTCAAGACGGCACTCTTCGGCGGGGATCCGAACTGGGGTCGGATCATGCAGACGATCGGGGCCGGCCGGGTCGATTGGAATCCAGAGACCAGTCGCGTGCGGGTGGCGGGCGTGCTGGTCTTCAGTCGCGGGCGATCGGCGGGGCCCGCCGCGCGCGAGCGGGCCGAGCGTGCGCTGCAGGCCGAGGAGGTCACGATCGAAGTCGATCTCGGCCGCGGAGTGGGCTCGGCGAGGATCTTCAGCTGCGATCTGACCGAGGAGTACATCCGGATCAACGCCGACTACACGACCTAGATGACCTGGGGACCTGGGGCGGGTGGCTGAAGCGGAGTGCAGCATCCCGCGAGCGGGCGCGCAGCGGGCATCGGACCCACCCGCCTTCGGGGTCTGTCTGCCTCGCCTCCCGTTTGCTAAACACCCGAGACTTCACACGTTCCGAGTCACCCCGGCGGTGCCTGGAGCGGATCGGCCAGATCCCCCGTCCTCGATCGGAAAGTCCGACGCGGGGCCGGAGCGAGCGCGATCGCAGCCCCCCGAGACCTCGAGCCGAGGTCTCTCAGGCGGGTGGATCCGAGGGATCGGGACGGACGCATCAGGTCGGGGACTGGACGGCTCGGGGCGGAGGCCCAACCGCAAAGGAGAGATCCATGTCCGAGACACCGGCCACACCCGAGGCCGCTTCCGAATCATCCAGCCCCGCTCCGACGAGCCCGGCGGCAGCCGAACAGACGGGCCAGAGCGCGCTCCAGAAGGCCTTGAAGGAGCAGGATCTGTCGGTCCGCGCGCTGCTCGAGGCGGGCGTGCATTTCGGTCACCAGCCCGGTCGCTGGAATCCCTTGATGCGCTCCTTCATCTTCGGCGAGCGCAACGGCACCCACATCATCGATCTCGACCAGACCTATCCGATGATGCTGGAGGCGCTCGACTTCCTGCGTGAGACGACCACCCTCGGCGGATCCGTGCTCTTCGTCGGGACGAAGCGGCAGGCAGCGGCGCCCATCATGACCGAGGCCCGGCGGGCCGGTCAACACTACGTCAACAACCGCTGGCTGGGCGGCATGCTCACCAACTGGAAGACGGTCAAGAAGTCGATCGATCGATTCAACTCGTACCTGGCGATTCTCGGCTCCGAAGAGAAGAAGGCAGAACTCTCCAAGAAGGAGCTGGCGGCGATGATGCGCCAGACCGAGAAGTACGCGAAGTCGCTGGACGGCATCCGGGCGATGGAGCGACCGCCGGCGGCCATCTTCATCATCGACGTCGGCAAGGAGGCGATCGCGGTCCAGGAGGCCAAGCGGCTGAACATCCCGATCGTCGGCGTGGTCGATACGAATTGCAGCCCGCGTGACGTCGACTTCGTGATCCCGGGCAACGACGACGCGATCCGGGCGATCGACCTCTACTGCACGGCCGTCGCGAACGCCTGCCTCGAGGGCTACGAGAAGCATCAGGCCGAGCTCGTCGCACGTCGGGCGAGTGCGCCGCCGGAGGCGAAGACCGAGTCCGGACCGAGCACCGGCCGTCGCGTGGTGGAGATCAAGCAAGCGCCGCGGCGCGGTCGCCCGAGCAGCAGCGCCGGCGGCGGCAAGGCCTACACCTCCGGAGGAGGAGCGAGGGAAGACAAGGAGTCCAGCACTCCGACCCCCGCAGCCCCGACCGGGGAGAACGAGACCAAGGAGTAGCCCCGCGGACGGGGAGCGCGCGAACCTGCGAGCCCGAATCGGGCTCGCTCGACGGATCGACGGATCGATGGATCCGGAAGATGGAATCCGGGAGATGAAAACGGTGGCAGGGATCTCTGCGACAGATGTGAAGGCGCTGCGTGATTCGACCGGCGCGGGCATGATGGATTGCAAGCGGGCGCTCTCGGATGCCGAGGGCGACGTCGAGCGCGCGGTGGAGCTCCTGCGGGAGCGCGGCCTCGCCAAGGCCGGCAAGCGCGCGGGCCGCGAGACCAGCGAGGGTGCGATCGTCTTCTCGGCGACCAGGGGCCGCGGAGCGTTGATCGAGCTCGGCTGCGAGACGGATTTCGTCGCCAAGACGCCCGACTTCCAGGGGCTGGCCCAGGGCGTGGCGGATGCGCTGGCGACGAAGGGCGGCGTCGAGGAGGTCGATGGGGCGCTGAAGGTTCCGATGGACGGCGGCTCGGTGGACGACGTGATCAAGGCCGCCGTGGCCAAGGTCGGCGAGAACATCCAGCTGAAGCGGGTGGCTTCGGTCGAGGTCGACGGAATCGTCGGCGGCTACATCCACGGACCGGGGAAGCTCGGCGTGCTGGTCGGTCTCGAGACCGGGAGCGCCGAGGTCGAGGAATCCGCCCGGGAGATCGCCAAGGACATCGCCATGCACGTCGCCGCTCACGATCCGACCCCCGTGGCGGTCGACCGGGAGAACATGCCCGAGGCCCTCGTGGCGAAGGAGCGCGCCTTCCTGAAGCAGCAGGCGCTCGAGAGCGGCAAGCCCGAGAACGTCGTCGAGAAGATGGTGGACGGCCGGCTCAACAAATTCTTCGCGGAGCATTGCCTGCTGGAGCAGGGCTTCGTGAAGGATCCCGACAAGAGCGTGAGGGCGGTGCTGACCGAAGCCGGCAAGGCGGCCGGAGGTGAGATCAGGGTGACGCGCTTCGTCCGTTTCAAGCTGGGAGAGGCTGCCGAGGAGTGAGTGCGGTGTACCGGAGGCTCCTGCTCAAGCTCTCCGGCGAGGGGCTCGCCGGTGCGGACGGCTTCGGCATCCAGCCAGAGGTGATCCACGGCATCGCCGAGCAGGTGCGTGAGGTCCATGAGCTCGGCGTCCAGATCAGCCTGGTGATCGGTGGCGGCAACATCATCCGCGGCATGACGGCTGCGGCCGCCGGGATGGATCGCGCCCAGGCCGACTACATGGGCATGCTCGCCAGCGTGATCAACGCCATGGCGCTGCAGGATGCCCTGGAGAAGCAGGGCGTGACGACCCGGGTCCAGACGGCGATCGAGATTGCGCAGGTGGCCGAGCCCTACATCCGCAGGCGGGCCATCCGCCACCTCGAGAAGGGCCGGGTGGTGATCTTTGCGGCCGGAACGGGCAATCCCTACTTCACCACCGACACGGCGGCGGCGCTGCGGGCAGCCGAGATCCATGCCGACGTCGTGATGAAGGCGACCCAGGTCGACGGCGTGTACAGCGCAGATCCAGCGACCGACCCTGAGGCCGTGCGCTACGACGAACTCAGCTTCGCGGAGACTTTGCAGCAGGACCTCCGTTTCATGGATCAGGCCGCGATCGCCTTGTGTCGGGAGAACGACCTGCCGATCAGGGTCTTCGACATGAGCGTTCGTGGGAACGTCCTGAAGGCCGTACGGGGCGAGAAGGTGGGCACATTGGTCTGGCGGCTCGAGAGCCGCTAGTCGCCGGTCGATCGGCGGGTCGCC
The DNA here is from genome assembly GCA_964457385.1 of uncultured Spirochaetaceae bacterium. Taxonomy (GTDB): domain Bacteria; phylum Myxococcota_A; class UBA9160; order UBA9160; family UBA4427; genus UBA4427. The sequence goes on along the minus strand of CAYWGW010000045.1, from coordinate 2,932 downwards.
GTCGGCTCTCGTCGTAGGCTCTCGTCGTAGGCTGTCGTCGTCGGCTGTCGTCGTCGAACAGGGGAGGGGGATCACGAAGATGGCGGAAGAGGAAGACGTCAACGCAGCTCTCGAAGAGGGACGCGAGTCGATGGGCAAGGCCATCGACCGGTTTCGGAAGGAGCTCACGCGAATCCGGACGGGCCGGGCCAGCACCAGCCTGCTCGACGGGCTGACCATCGATTACTTCGACACGCCCACCCCGCTCAACCAGCTCGCCACCCTCTCGGTACCGGATCCGCGGATGATCGTCGTCTCGCCCTTCGACAAGTCGGCGATCGGAGCGATCGAGAAGACGATCCAGGCGTCCGATCTCGGAGTCACGCCGAGCAACGACGGCAAGGTGATCCGGATCCAGATTCCGCCGCTCACCGAGGAACGCCGCAAGCAGCTCGTGAAGCAGGTCCGCAAGATCGCCGAGGAGCATCGCATCCGGATCCGGGATGCCCGCCGGGATTCCCTCTCACTGCTGAAGGCCCTCGAAGACGACGGCCTCTCCCAGGACGATCGGCACCGTGCCGAGAAGAGGGTGCAGGACCTCACGGACGAGTTCATCAAGAGAATCGACGACCTGACCGCCCAGAAGGAAAAGGACGTCCTCGAGGTCTGAGAGTCGATGCCGCATCCCGACATCCAACTCGATCGCGTGCCCCGTCATGTCGCCATCATCATGGACGGCAACGGGCGGTGGGCCGCCACGAAAGGGCGGGAGCGGATCGAGGGCCATCGCGAGGGCATCGAGTCCGTCCGGGAGGTGATCCGGGCCGCTCGCGACTACGGCATCCAGGTCCTCACGCTCTACGCTTTCTCGATCGAGAACTGGAACCGTCCCCGCGGCGAGGTGAACGGCCTGATGCAGCTGCTCGAGGAGTACCTCGAGAGCGAGATTGAAGAGGTGGTGGAGCAGGGCGCGCGGGTGCGTTCCATCGGGCGCCTCGACCGCCTGCCGCCGAGCACCCGGGCTGCGGTGAAGCGGGCCATCCAGCGGACCGCCGACAACGACGGGATGCAGCTCGTCTTCGCCCTGTCCTACGGCGGTCGCAGCGAGATCGTCGATGCCGCCCGTCGCATCGCCCGGGACGCCGAGGAGGGCAAGCTCGATCCCGAGGCGCTCGACGAGAAGGCCTTCGCCGGATATCTCTATGCACCGGATCTGCCCGACCCGGACCTGCTGATCCGGACCGGCGCCGAGCAGCGAATCTCGAATTTCCTGCTCTGGCAGATCGCCTACACCGAGCTCCACCTGACCGAGCGCATGTGGCCGGATTTCCGCCGCTCCGACTTCGAGGCGGCGATGCTCGACTACCAGCGACGCGAGCGACGCTTCGGCCGGACGAGCGAGCAGGTCCATCCGATCGCGCCGGCGCTGCAGCCCGCCTGTGGAGGATTAGAGTCCAGAGTGGCGCGGGAGGCGCGTCGGGAGACCGGATCCTCATGAAACGCCTCGCGATCCTGGGCAGCACCGGCAGCATCGGCGAGCAGACCCTCGACGTGGTCGCGAGTCATCCCGACCGCTTCGACGTGGTCGCCCTGGCGGCCGGTCGTCGCGTGGAGCGTCTGATCGAGCAGGCGAGGCGCTTCTCGCCGCGGCGCGTCTCGGTGGCGGATCCGGCGGAGGTGGCCGCAGTCCGGGAGGCCCTGGGCCCGGGCATCGAGGTCTGCTGCGGCGAGGCCGGTCTGGTCGAGGTGGCGACGGAGCCGGCGGAGCTGCTGGTGGCGGGGTTGGTCGGCGCGATCGGGCTCGAGCCGGTGCTGGCCGCGATCCGTGCGGGGCGGGCGATCGGGCTGGCGAACAAGGAAGTCATGGTCATGGCGGGGGCGCTCGTCCGCCGGGAGGCCGCGGCCTGCGGCGTCGAGATCGTCCCGATCGACTCGGAGCACAGTGCGATCTTCCAATGTCTGGCCGGCAGCCGCCCCGAAAACGTGGCCCGGCTGATCCTGACCTGCTCGGGGGGGCCCTTTCGGACCTGGGATCGCGAACGCATCCGCGTCGCCCGGGTCGAGGAGGCCCTGGCCCATCCGAACTGGTCGATGGGCGACAAGATCTCGATCGATTCGGCGACGCTCATGAACAAGGGCCTCGAGGTGATCGAGGCCCGCTGGCTCTTCGACGTGGAGGCGGAGCGCGTGGACGTGGTGGTGCATCCGCAGTCGGTGATCCATTCGCTGGTCGAGTTCTGCGATCGCTCGGTGCTGGCACAGCTGGGGCTGCCCGACATGCGGGTGCCGATCGCCGTCGCGCTCGCGCACCCCGAGCGGGTCGCCCTGGATCTCCCCCGTCTGGACCTCGTCGAGCTCGCGCGGCTGGACTTCGAGGCCCCGGATCGCGAGCGTTTTCCGTGCCTCGACCTGGCCTATCGCGCGGTCGCCGGGAGCGAGGCCGCGCCAGCGGTCCTGAATGCCGCGAACGAGATCGCCGTCGAAGCCTTTCTGGCACGGCGGATCGGCTTCACGCAGATCGCGGCGCTCAACGCCGCCGTGCTCGACGCGCATCTGGCGGAGCACGCGGGCTTGCGTGTCGACGATCTCGCGGCGGTGCGGGCCGCGGATCGCGAGGCGCGCCGGGCCGCGAACGCCTGGCTCGAGCGGCAGGCGGGCCGGCTCGAGCAGGCGGGGACCGCGGCCTGATGGCGTTGGTCGATCATCTCTTCGCGGTGATCCCGATGCTCGGGATCCTGATCCTGGTGCACGAGCTCGGGCATTTCCTGGTCGCCAAGGCCTGCGGCGTGCGGGTGCTGAAGTTCTCGATCGGCTTCGGGGCGCCGATCGGGATCGGTCGCTACCGGCTGCGCTGGGAGCGGGGAGGAACCGAGTACGTCGTGGGATGGATCCCGCTCGGCGGCTTCGTCCGGATGCTCGGCGAGACGCTGCCTGGAGACGAGGTGGAGCCGTC
>CAYWGW010000044.1:0-21465 GCA_964457385.1 uncultured Spirochaetaceae bacterium | reverse complement strand
GAAGCCGTCCATCTCGACGAGCAGCTGGTTCAGGGTCTGCTCGCGCTCGTCGTGGCCGCCGCCCATGCCGGCTCCGCGATGGCGGCCGACGGCGTCGATCTCGTCGATGAAGATGATGCAGGGGGCCTGCTTCTTGCCTTGCAGGAAGAGGTCGCGCACGCGCGAAGCGCCCACGCCGACGAACATCTCGACGAAGTCGCTCCCCGAGATCGAGAAGAAGGGCACACCCGCCTCACCGGCCACGGCCCGGGCGAGCAGCGTCTTGCCCGTTCCGGGCGGACCGACGAGCAGCACACCCTTCGGGATCCGGCCGCCGAGGCGCGTGAACTTCTTGGGCTCGCGCAGGAACTCGATGATCTCCTCGAGCTCCGTCTTGGACTCGTCGATGCCCGCCACGTCCTTGAAGGTCACCGCCTGCTGGTTCTCGGTCAGCAGCCGGGCCTTCGACTTGCCGAAGCTCATGGCCTTGCCGCCGCCACTCTGCATCTGCCGGATGAAGAAGATCCAGAGTCCGATGAAGAGCACCAGCGGGAACCACATGATCAGGATCTGGCGCCAGAAGCTGCCCTCGTCCGGCGGCTTCGCCTCGGTGACGATCTTGCGATCGTCGAGCTGGGCCAGCAGCTCGTTGGTGATCGCGGTCGGCGGAGCGTAGGTCGTGAATCGCCGGCCATCCTTGAACTCACCGGAGATGTGTCCGTCCTCGATCGTCACGAGCTCGACGTTGTCGTTGCGCACGTTCTCCATGAACTCGCTGTAGACGATGTTCGGCGGCGGAGACTCGTTCTGTCGGAGGGTCGTGAAGAGCAGAAGCATCACGACCAGGATGACGACCCAGAGGGCCAGGTTTTTGTAGAACTGCTGATTCACAGATTGCTCCGATCGCCGTGCGTATGGAGGGCTCGTCGGTCGAGCCGGTGGGTCGTCCCGTGTGCCGCCTTCTGCCGGCGAGGCCGGCATCGAATCCCTGATCGCGGCTCATCGCCCCAGCCGGCGGACGGTCGTCGTGTGGGAAACGAGCTTCGGATGCCGCTCGGGGGAACGGGGTTCGAGATCAAGATCGGCGCGCCGCCTGCATCGGCAACCACGGGGCAGCAGGTCCGGGCCGGGTGGACCCCCGGAGAGCGCGCGCGACCTCCGTCTTCTCTGTGCATGCTTCCGGCTCCGATCGACTCGTCCACTGATTTGCTCGCTGATCCGCTTGCTGACTCGCTCTACGGCTCCCCGCGAGGGTCAAAACCCGCTCAATCTCGTGCAGGTAGAGTAGCATTCCCGGCAGACCCGAACCCGTTTCGACCCGCGTCCTGCGGCTTGCCGAGATTCAGGACGAACGCGTCGCCGACGCGACGCAACCGAATCCCCCTGGGCAGCTCCAGCTCTTTATCCCTTCCTACCGTGCGGCCCCTGCCAAGCATTTCGAGAACCCGCTCGAGATGGCTTCTCGACAGCGATCGCCCCAGCCCGAGCTCGATCATCAGCCGTCGCACGAGTCGACGGGCGAGCGCCTCGGGCAGCGCAGCCCAGCCATCGATCGCGACCACGACCCCGGACGGGCCGACCTCGATCCACTCTGCGGCGGCCTGCTCGACCAGAGTCTCGATCCACTCGAGATCCCGTCTCTGCGCTTCGGCCAGATCACAGAGCGTCCTGAGGAGACGAGGGTTGAAGCTTTCGGCGAGCTCCGGCAGCCAGTCCAGTCGCAGTCGATTGCGCGCGAAGCCGCGGTCCAGATTCGAGGCGTCCTCGCGCCATTCGAGACCCCGTGAGAGCGCCCAGGCGCGCAGCCGTTCCCGCTCGATCCCGAGCAGCGGGCGCACCCAACGGCCATCCCGGCTGAGGGGCGCCATCGCTGCCAGGCCCTCGGGCCCCGTCCCGCGCAGGATCCGCAGCATCACCGTCTCGGCCTGATCATCGGCGTGATGCGCCGTGGCGATCCAATCGCATCCACAGCGTGCGGCCATCGTCTCGAGTGCCTGCCGACGAGCCGTTCGTGCCGCCTCCTCCAGCGTCGGTCGATCCCGGCTCGACAGACCCTCGCGCAGTCGCTCGGGCTCGATCCGGCACTCCTCGAAGCACAGATCGGCGGCCTGGACCTTCTCTCGGAGCCAGCGCGCGTCCTCCTCGGAGTCGGCCCCGCGAAGCTGATGATTGACATGCCCCACCACGAGCTCGAGATCCAGGGGCTCCGCCAGCTCGCAGAGCAGCTCCAGCAGCACAGTCGAGTCGAGGCCGCCCGAGGCTGCCACCAGCAGCCTGCCTCCACGCACAGCGAGCGTCTCGAGCGCCGATCGGACCTGGGATCGCGGCATGCGGCGACAATAGCGGGCCCCGTACTCCCGGTCGGGTGCGCGCGCCGACGCGGACGCTGGCGGATGCATCGCTCCTCGGTACCCTCGCCGGCTCGATGCCCCCTTCGTTTCCGCTCCGGCGTCCACCCCTGCCCGACCGATCCGTCCTGCACAACACGGGAAACTGGGTCTCGCGCTGGGCAGGGCGGCGACCGGATCGTCCCGCCTGGGACGACGATCATCGTCGCTGCACCTGGGCCGAGGCCGACGACCGCGTCGCACGCCTCACCGCCTGGCTCGAGGGCCAGAGCGTCGGCCCCGGCGATCGCGTGGCGCTCTGGCTCGGCAATCGGAGTGCCACGATCGAGGCGCTCTTCGCGGCGGCCCGTCTGGGGGCGATCGCGTTGCCCCTGAACGCCCGTCTGACGCCGGCGGAGATCGCCTTCCAGCTCGACGATGCGACGCCCAGGGTCCTGCTCGTCGAGCGCGCCTGGGAGGAGCGCGCCCGGGCGGCGCAGGCAATCGCGCGGTCGCGCGGTCGGATCCTGCTGACCGTCGGCACCGATCCCGAAGCGGGCGACCCGAACGACTGCGACGAGGGCGAAGACGAGTACGAGCAGGCCCTCGCCAGCTCAGCGGTCCGCGATCGCTGCGAGCCCGTCGAACCGCAGACCCCGCTGTTATTGATGTACACCTCGGGCACCACCGGTCGGCCCAAGGGCGCACTACTGCCCCATCGCAAGGCGCTCTACAACAGCCTGAACGCCCAGCTCTTCTTCGATCTGCGGGCTTGCGACCGGGTGCTCGTCGTCGCACCCCTCTTCCACTCCCTGGGACTGCAGATCCTCACCCTGCCGGCGCTCTACGCGGGGGCCAGCGTGGTGCTCCAGGAGGGCTTCGAGGCACGACGGGTCTGGTCGACCATCGAGCGCGAGGGCATCCGCTTCTTCGGCGGCGTCCCCACGATGCATCAGCGACTGCTCGATGCCCTGCGCGCGGGCGAGCCCTTCTCGGAGGTCCCCGACTGCCTGCGTTTCGCCTTCACGGCCGGCGCCGCCGCGCCGGTGGAGTTGATCCGCGCCTTCCACGAGCACGGCCTGTTGATGAAGCAGGGCTACGGCCAGACCGAGACCTCGATCCTGACCTGCCTCGAGCCCGAGCAGGCGCTGGCGAAGGCGGGCAGCGTCGGTCGTCCCGTCTTCCACGCCGATCTCCGGATCGTCGATCCCGCCACGCTCGAGGGTCCGGTCGAGGGCTGGCGCGAGCGGGCGGTGGGCGAGATCGGGGAGATCGTCGTACGCGGTCCGATCACGATGCTCGGCTACTGGCAGCGACCCGAAGCGACGGCCGAGACCCTGCGTGGAGAGTGGCTGCGGACGGGCGACCTCGGCTTCCGGGACGCCGAGGGCGACCTCACCCTCGTCGGCCGGGCTCGGGAGCTCTACATCTCGGGCGGCGAGAACGTCTATCCGGCGGAGATCGAGGCCGTCCTGGTCGAGCATCCGGCAATCGCCGAGGCCGCGGTGGTCGCGATGCCGGATCCCGAATGGGGCGAGGTCGGACGGGCGCACGTGGTGCTGCACGAGGCGAGCGCTCTCTCCGCGGCCGACCTGCACGCGTGGCTGCAGAGCCGACTGGCGCGCTTCAAGCAGCCGCGTCGGATCGTCTTCGAGTCGGCACTGCCGCGCACCGCGAGCGGTAAGATCCAGAAGCATCGACTGGGCGCGGGATCCTCCACCGACCTGGCGCCCGAGTCGAAGAGCCCGCTCGCCGCCGCGCCGTCGCCGGCTGATCCTTCTCGACGGACACGATAGGATCGCGCGATGTCGGAAGCCGTCGTCCACACCTTCTGTCGTCTCTGCGAGGTGAATTGTGGACTCGAGGCCCGCATCGACGCCGAGGGGCGCCTGGCCGCGCTGCGTCCCGATCGCAGCCATCCGATCCACGCCGGATTCGCCTGCCACAAGGGCCTGATCGCCCTCGAGGTACACCGCGATCCCGACCGCCTGAACACGCCCGGGCGTCGGATCGCCGACGGCAGCTTCGAGGGCGCCGACTGGGAGACCGCGATCGAGGACATCGCGCATCGACTGCAGGCCATTCGCGAACGGCACGGACCCGCCTCCGTCGCGCTCTACATGGGCAATCCCTCGGCCTTCAACGCCCTCGGTGCGATGTCCAGCGGCCTCTTCGCCCAGACCCTCGGCATCGAACATCTCTTCAACGCCGGCACCCAGGACTGCTCGAACAAGTTCGCCGTGAGCGAGATCCTCTACGGCTCGGCCGAGATCCATCCGATCGCCGACCTCGACCATACCGACTTCGCGCTGCTGATCGGCACCAATCCCCGGGTCAGCAAGATGTCCTTCCTCTCGACCTCGGATCCGGTCGGCACCCTGCGCGCGGCCCGGGCCCGGGGCGCCCGCATCCGCTTCGTGAACCCCCTGGCCCTCGCAGATCTCGCCGACGTCGGCGACACCCTGCAGATCCGCCCGGACGGCGATGCCACGCTGCTGGCCGCCATGCTCTGCGAGATCGAGGCGACCCGGGGCTTCGACGAGGGCGCGCTCCAGGGCGTTCAGCACGTCGAACGGCTGCGTGAGTTCGTGCGGCGGTACCCGGCCGAGCGCATGGCGGAGATCGTGGGGCTCGAGGCCGACGGGATCCGGACGCTGGCCCGGGAGTTCGCCGAGGCCCGGTCGGCCTCGATCCACGTCTCGACGGGTGTCAACATGGGCCGCCAGGGCGCCCTCGCCTACTGGCTCGCCCAGATGCTGAGCCTCGTCACGGGCAACCTCGATCGCCGCGGCGGCAACATCCTGGCCGCTCGTGCCGTGCCCGCGATGGGCCCGATCGGTGATGGCGCGATGAAGGAGTCGCGCTGGGGCGCCTATCGACCGCCTCGGGGCGCGCCGCCCGGTAGCCTGCTGGCGGACATGATCCTGGCCGATCGTGGCAGCGGACCCGAGGCCGACTCGGGCGCAGGAACCGCGGACGCCGATGCCGAGATCGACGCCGCGATCGACGCCAACCAGATTCGCGCGCTGGTGGTCGTGGCCGGCAATCCGCTGCTCTCGATCCCGGGCGGCGAGCGGCTGCGCGACGCCCTCGAGAGCCTCGATCTGCTCGTCTCGATCGACTTCTATCGCAACGCGACGGGCGAGCTGGCGGATTGGGTGCTGCCCGCCGCCGACTGGTTCGAGCGCGAGGACCTGAACTACTTCGTTCAGGGGGTGCAGCGCGTGCCCTACGTGCAGTGGACGGATCGCGTGGTCGAGCCGACCCACGAACGGCGGGAGGATTGGTGGATCCTGTCCCGGATCCAGCAGGCGATGGGGCTGCCCTCGTTGCTCGAGCTGCCCGGCGACGATCCGCTGAAGGCGCTCTGGGGCGGGCGGCTCGCCGAAGCGGGGGTCTCCCTCGACGCGCTGCGGGAGACCCCGAATGGCGTGCAGCGTCTTCCGGCGAGCGAGCCCGGAGGATTCCTGGATCGCGTGGCGGGGCCTTCGGGCTTCGACTGCTGTCCGGATGCGCTGCGGCCCATGCTGGAACGGGCGGAGACCCTGCGAATCGAAGTCCAGCGCGAGTCGGAGCCGCGACTCCAGCTCATCACCCGGCGCACGCATCACATGATGAACTCGACGCTGCAGAACCTGAAGGTCCTGAAGACCCGCAAGGGTGCACGCCAGAATCCGCTCTACATGAACCCGATCGACGCGGCGGACCGGGGACTCGCCGAAGGACAGCACGTCCGGGTCCACAACGAGCACGGCTCGCTGGTCGCCGAGCTCGCCTTCGACGAGCATTTGCGGCGGGGCGTGGTGGCCATGTCCCATGGCTTCGGCAACGAGCGCACGAGCGGCATGCCCGTCGCCCAGAGCCATCCCGGTGTGAACGTGAACCGACTTTCGCCGAGCGGCCCCCGCAGCTTCGATCCGATCAGCGCAATGGGCCAGCTGACGGGGATCCCGGTCGAGGTCTCGGCCCGCTGACACGTTTGACTGCCGAGCCGAGAGGAATGCATGGCTCCCGACTCCGATTCGACCAATTCCTTCCGACCTGACGTCTTCCGCCTCGACGGCAAGGTCGCTCTCGTGACCGGGGGCAGTCGCGGCCTCGGCCGAGAAATGGTCCTCGCCTTCGCCCGCGCCGGTGCCGACGTCGTGATCGCCAGCCGCAAGCAGGAGGCCTGCCTGGCGCTCGCCCGCGAGGTCGAGCAGGACACCGGTCGCCGCACCCTCGCCGTCGGCTGCCACGTCGGCCGCTGGGCCGACTGCGATGCCCTCGCCGCCCGGGCGCTGGATCACTTCGGACGGGTCGACGTGCTCGTCAACAACGCAGGCATGTCGCCGCTCTACCCGTCGCTGGTCGAGGTCAGCGAGGAGCTCTACGACAAGGTCATGGACGTGAACCTGAAGGGCGCCTTCCGACTCTCGGCGCTGCTCGGGACGGCGATGAGCGAGGCCCGCGGCGGCTCGATCCTCTTCGTGAGCAGCATCGCGGCGGTCCAGGCCTCGCCGATCGAGGTGCCCTACGGCGCGGCCAAGGCCGGCCTCCACAGCCTCACCCGGAGTCTTGCCCGGGCCTTCGCGCCGAAGGTTCGCGTGAACTGCCTCATGCCCGGAGCCTTCCTGACGGACATCAGCCAGGCCTGGTCGGAGCCGATGCTGGAGGCCATCGCGGCCCAGACGCCGCTGCGCCGCGCGGGCGAGCCGGGGGAGATCGTCGGTGCCGCGCTCTACCTCGCGAGCGATGCCTCGAGCTACACGACCGGCTCGATCCTGAAGGTCGACGGCGGCGCGGCCTGGCAGCCGGGGTAGTGAGCGGCCGGCGCCGGGGGCGCGAGCCGCGGACGAGATGGGGAGGATGGGCTGATTGACGGTCGCAGTGCGCGCTACCTCTCGAGATCGGTGTCTGGGTGCAACTCGATCAGGATCTCGTTCCGGCGCCAGAACCAGGGTAGGAAGGGCGGGTCGTAGCGCGCCCATACGGGCCTACCCACCGGGTCGAGTCCACGTCCGTGGATCCAATCGCGCAGCCTTCGCTCGTGGACGTCGTAGCGCTGGCGGCTCCAGAAGCCCGAATAACGGATCGCCGCAACGATCCGTGCCGGCTCCTCGCGGAGCCGCACCCGATCGTCTGTAGGCTGCGGGAGGTTCGCGAGGGAGTACTTCGCGGGCATGACGAACGTGATGCGATAGCGGTCCCCGACCTTCTCCTGTGCGACCGGCGCCGTCATCGCAATCTTTTCCGATGCCGGCTCCTGTGCGACCGGCGCCGTCATCGCGATGCTGGCCCGCGTGCGATTCGCTCCGCCGATGTACTGGACGAGGCGACGGAACCCTTCGCTGCCGACGCGCTCGAAGTCGCCCTCGACGAAGGTCTCGGCAACCACGTGTGGCTCGACCCGCCGCAACTCGATGTCGCCGTCCTGCTCGATCGTACGGTAGGAGAGCTTCTCGATGGCCATGGCGTCCCCGACAGCAGTAAGAAGCCCGATGATGAGCAGCAGCCACGTAGCGATCACGGCTCTCGCGATGGGAAGATCTCCGGACAAACCGCAGCGCCGCGTCCCGATTTGAACCGCCCCGGGAATCCCGGAGAGTCGTTCAGTTGAGTCCGACCTCCCTGGTCGGACTCTCTTTCCTTGCATAATACATCGCTTCGAACTCTGCCGGTGGGACTTTCCCGATCGGCTGTTCGGCGGAAAGCCTCCGGAACTGGGTGCGCCGGGTCGAGATGGACTCCCGTCTTCAGGGACCGCACATCACCGGCGTCGTGCGGTGGTCATTGGATCGAGATCGGAATCGGGAAGAGTGCCTCCGCGTGGACAGGCTGCCCGCGCAGCGTGGGCGGCGTGAAGCGCCAGTCGCGCACCTGGTCCAACACGATCACGTCGAACTCGGGCAGGTCGGAGCGATCGACGTCGGCCTCGAGTACCACACCGTCGGGGCCCAGGCGCAGGCGGAGCAGGACCGTGCCCTGAGCCGCCCGGCGCCGTAGGCGCATCGGAAAGCTCAGCTGCTGGCCGTGCAGAGGACGCGGGATGGTGTCGAGGTCCGCAAAGTCCACGAAATCGGCCGCGTCGAGCGCGTCGGGCTCGACTTGGCGATGGCCGAGCGCCGGCATCACGAAGTCTCCCAGGATCCCGCCCGCGCCGACACCGGGGTTCAGCGCTACGTCAAGCTGGTCGAGGGAGAAGGTCGGAGTCGTCTCCTCTCGAAGCTCCAGGGGGTCTTCGTCGACCTCATGGGACATCACCTCCTCCTCCTCCTCGATCTCCTCCACCATCGGGACGTCGAAGACGACGACCGTTTCCTCGATCTCGTAGCCATCGCGCTCGACGCGACCAAGTCCCTGGGCGAGCGCCATCAGCGCGAAGAGCACGATCGAAAAGGCGAGCCCGAAGATCGTTCCGAGCGGTAGGTCCAGCCGGGAGACGGGCGAAGGAAACGTCCGCTTGTACATCCGAAGCCCTGCCCCCCGTCGCCGTGCCGGTCCAACGACGCGATGGATTCCCCACGGAGGGTAGGCAGACCCGTTCGTATCGCGATGAACGTTAGGCAGTCGGTGAGCCGTCCTCCTTCAATTCGGCACGTTCATCGTTCTGGCTGTTGCGACGACGGACCACGCTTCGTGGTCCTGCGCCACGCAGGATGGGCAGCCGGAAGCCCGGAATTCCGCGCGTCGGCGAATCCGATCCGATTGCGAAGATCTCATGACGGAATGGAGAACGTGCTGCGAGGCCTCTGGCGGCGCAACTGAGGATCGCGCGCACACCCGTACCATCGCGCTCCGACCCTGCCCGAATAAAGTGGACTCACGGTGGGAAGCTAAGCTTTTCTCCCCGAGGCGTGGACGATGGCAAAGCAGCAGCAGAAGAAGACTAGGCGAAGGTTCTCGGATGAGTTCAACGCCGAGACCGTAAAGCTGGCGAAGCAGAGCGATCGATCGATGGCGGATCTGGCGATGGCCCGATACCTGAAGTGGGTGAGCGCATGCGCCAGGGCGGCGGCGGGCGAGCCGGCTCGCGCGGTTCGGGTGGGCCTGGCATGACATGGTCGCGCTCGCTCGAGGACGCGCCGAGGATCCCGTGGCAGCGCCCGAAGTGGAAGCGGGGCGGCGGGACCCGGGCCGCGAGCTTCTCGACGCGGTCCTGGGGCTCGAAGACGACGTGGGTCGTGCCGTCGCGCCAGCGGTGCCTCAGGCGTAGAGAAGCCGCCCGTCCTCCATCCGCGGGAGACGCTCGGTGGCGACGACCGGAGGGCGGGCCACGTAGCGGCAAAGGCGCTCGAGTCGGCGCCGGTCACGGGCGGGAACGCCGATGTTGGCGTGCAGGCTGACGCCGCTCGAGCTGGCGCAGCGCTCGCCTTCAAGCGCCGGGAGGTCGTCCGGTTCGATGCAGTCGCCCACGCGCAGCACGCGCTGGTCCGCTCGGCGGCCCGTGGCGATGCGGCTGGCGGCGGAGGCGCCGTAGAGTTGGGCGAGCAGAGGCTCACCTGCGGCCAGAGGATCGACCGCCGAGGGATCAACCTCAGGGCCGAGGCACTGGCGTTCGAGGAGCAGCGCGATCCGCCGGGAGACCTGCCCCACCACCCGCTCGACCTCGGCGTCCTGGGGCGGCGGTAGGGAATGGAAGCGGAGTGCGCCTAGGGATAGAAGAAAGAAGGCCCGTTCTCAGCACATCCGATAAGTCCGTTTCTGGCAGGTCAGACCAGAATCGGCTTCTTCAGCCCCGTACTGGGCTGATTGACACCTGGTGTACGGTCACTTTGACATGATATCGTGCTGAGAGACGATGATAGCGAGGCCCGCATGACACTATTCCCCCTTTATCTCGCCATCTGCGCCGTGCCTGCCATGGCGGGCATTCTGTTCAAGCCAGGGGCGTGGTATCGCGACCTCGACAAGCCGGGCTGGACCCCGCCGGATTTGCTGTTTCCGGTGGTGTGGGCCGTGCTCTACGTGCTGATGTCGCTGGCCGCCGCGCGCGTTGCGGTGCAGCCGGGCAATGAACTGGCGCTTGGTCTGTGGTCCTTGCAGATCACCATCAGCACGCTGTGGTCAGCGGTGTTTTTCGGCCTTCACCGGATCCGCACAGGGGCGGTGATCATCGCCTTTCTCTGGGTCGCGGTTCTGGCGACGACGGTGGCTTTCCTCGTCCATGACTCAATCGCCGCGCTGATGATGGTGCCGTATCTGGCCTGGGGCACCTTTGCGCTGGCCCTCAACGTCTCGGTGCTGTGGCGCAATCCGTCCCAGGCTGTCGCCTGACGCAGCGATATTCCCGCGACACGGGTGAACCGCCCCCGGATTTCCGGGCGCTCCATATCTCGGCACTTCAGGCAATTGAGTGGGTGGATTCGAGCGCGTCGGGGTAGAGATCGAGGCCGCCGAGATGGAAGTCGATCGCGTTGCAGAGGCCGTGCTGGATGTCCGGCGCGGCCGCCGGCCGACCCGGAAGCGGCGGATTCGCCGTCGCATGGGCTGAGCGGCCAGAGATCGAAAGGCCGCCGACTACGACTCGTCCGCGACGCGCTCGGTCCAGCCTTCTGGATCGCTTCGTTCGTGCCAGACAGCGACGATCTCGATGCGATCATCCAGGAGGCGGAAACGAACGCCATAGGGAAAACGATGAAGAAACGCGGTCCCGACTCCGAGATCGTCCTCCGCCTCGGGAGCGAGGACGAGCGACAGGGTCATCCGCGCATCCGGTTCCAGAGACGCTCGCGCACTTCTTCCGACGGTCGACCGCGCGCGGGATGCTCGTCCATCTCGCGTAGCCGACGCCCGAGATCTCGACGCTGAGCAGCGGTGAGCGGTTCGGCTTCGCCGTCCGGGTCTGAAGCAATGTTGTCCCAAAGCTCTTCGACGAGCTCGAGCTTCTCGGCTCGTGACAGCTCAAAGAGTTCCTTGCGAAGGGCGTCCGACGTCATTGACGAGAGTCTGTCGTTGGTCTCGGCCTCCGGCAAGTTCCGCCTTGCTGTTCCCGATCGGCTCGAGCAACTTTTGACGATTGAACCAGCCGACCCACTCGAGGATCGCGAACTCGACCTCCTCGAAGCTGGCCCACGTCCCGTTCGGGTCGACCACCCCGGCTTCATAGAGCCCGTGGATCGTCTCCGCCAGGGCGTTGTCGTACGAGTCCCCGACGCTGCCCACCGAGGGCTCAATCCCGGCCAGCCCGAGTCGGTCCGTGTACCGGATCGACAGGTACTGGACGCCACGATCCCCGTGATGGGTCAGGTTCTCGATGTCCGGCAGGGCATGCAGCGCCTGCTCCAGGGCTTCGAGGGCGCGATCGAGACGTAGGTCAGATCGGACAACGAGAGCCGGTTGGAACGATCCGCCGTGAAGTCGCGCTTGCCCCGGACCGTCCCGCGATCGATTCCATGGAGGCCCAGCTCGAGCCGCGGCAGCGTCCGCTGGGCTGATGGTAGCGGTGGGCGGACTTGAACCGCCGACCTACGGCTTATGAAGCCGCCGCTCTAACCGACTGAGCTACACCGCCCCGTTTCATCTCGTTCAGCACCATCGCGGCCTGGCCGCGATCGAACGCCGCCGGATCGAGCCGGGCGCAGATTAGCGCAGCTCGCCGCCCTGCTCATCGCCCGGTCCCTTCGCCCGGTGCTTCCGCCAGCTCGGCGTCGCTCCGGCCCTGCAGCAGCTCGGTCACGCTGGCTTCCAGGGATTCGATCCGCTCGCGCATTTCGGCGAGCTCGGCGCTCGCAGCGGAGGGGGCGACCCCGGGCCCCGACGGCCCGCTGGTGGTCGCGACGACCTCGCCCCGGGCGAAGCGGCTCACCTTGCCGACCAGCTCGTCGAGATCCGGGATGATCTCCCCGATGCTGCCCGAGTGGACGAAGATCTCGCGCAGGGGCTCGCGCGCCGCGTCGGACACCACGGGCGCGCATTGCACGTCGAGGCTCGCGCCCTTGCCGAAGCGGGTGAACGAACCGAAGAGGACGTAGTCCGCGTCCGCCCGGAGACCGGCCGCGATCGCCTGCTCGAGCTGGGTCGTGCCGCGGGCGGGATCGTCGACGCGAACCAGCTCCATCGCGCCCGTCCGGGCAAAGCGCGCGCTCAGCATGTCCGCCAGTCCGCCCCGGACGTAGTCCGGGGGCTCGGCGCTGTGAACGACGATCGGAAGCATCAGCAGCCGGGGCTTCTCGGCCTCCTGCGCGTGTGGCGTGCCGAGCGCGAGCGGGACCAGCGCCGCGATCAGCGCGATCCGCCTTGCCCACCGCAGGAGCGACTGCCTCTTCGTCTTCGGGCGCACTGTCTCTCCCCGGGGTCGGCGGCTCTCCGACTCCGTCTGGAGCCGGTTCCCCTCTCCCCTGACCTGGGCGGATCTCTCGTCGACCCCTCGCGGGATCCGATCGGGCGAGGCGGCCGGAGTCTCCGGGAAGCAGGCGGAGGCGTCAAGCGCCGGCGGGATCCGATGCGCTCTCGGGAAGTGAGCCCGACTCCTCGCGGGATCCCGGCAGCCGGACATGGAAGGTCGCCCCGGCGCCCGGAGCGCTCTGGACCTCGATCGATCCGCCGTGATCGGTCACGATCTGATGAGAGATCATCAGACCCAATCCGGTTCCCTTGTCGGGATCCTTGGTCGTGAAGAAGGGGTCGAAGATCCGCTCGAGGTTCTCCTCGGAGATGCCCTCCCCGGCGTTCTGGAATCGGATCCGGACTCCGGTCGGCGCCGACGGCGGTCCATCGGGCTCCACGTGGATCGAGATCGCGCCGCCCGATTCGCTGGCCTGGATGGCATTCAAGGCGAGATTCAAGAGAACCTGATGGATCTGGTCCCGGACCGCGTCGATCTCGGGCAGCTCCCGGGACAGCGACAGATCGACCGCGACGCCGGCGCGCTCGGCCTCCCGGCTCAAGAGCCGCACGACCTGCTCCACCACCTCGGTCACGTCCAGCCGCTCATGCCGCGACGCGAAGGGCGCCTGACCTCCGCGCCCCAGGCGGCTCATGGTCTCCACCAGGCCCCGAATCCGCTCGAGCTCCGAGCAGGCCAGCTCGTGGTACTCGCCCCAGAAATTGGGATCGTCCACCGCCCGCTTCTCCGGTGCGAGGGTCACGAAGGTCTGGACACAGACGAGCGGGTTGTTGATCTCGTGCGCGAGCCCCGCCGCCAGGGTCCCGAGCGTGCCCAGACGGTCGACGCGCTGGATCTGTGCCCGGGAGCGCCGCAGGTCGTCGACCAGCCGCGCGTTCTCGACCGCAATCACCGCCTGGACCGCCAGCCCCTCGACCAGCATCCGACCATCGGTGCCGAGCGGATGCGCCCCGCGGCGATTGTCGACCGCCAGGGCGCCGATGACCGTCTCCTTGCCGATCAGCGGCACCACGAAGATCTCCTCGGCCGAGACCTCCGTGAGCCAGCGTCGAACGGGCATCTCGAAGGAGGAAGCCTCTTCGCCCATCAGGCGCTGCGGCTCGCCCTTCTCGAGTCGATCCAGGAAGATCGGCGCCGTGGCGTCCTCGAAGACGATCTCGCGCAGCCGGTCGGCCACCGCATCCTCGGGACCACAGGCGGCAAAGGACAGGACCTTCGACTCGGGATCGCGTAGCAGCAGCGCACAGCCGTCGAAGTCGAGCTCGTTCTGCAGAGCCGTGAGCAGCGTCTCGGGAAGGTGGCCGCGGTCGATGTCGCGGTGGAGCGTTCGCGAGAGCCGATTCAGGATCATCAACTCGTCGAGCAGCGTGGCCCGCTCGGCCTCGAGCGCGTAGGACTCGATCGCCCGACGCACGGTGAGTCGCATGTCCTGCGGCTCCCAGGGCTTGGCGACGTAGTGATAGATGTTGCCGTCGTTGATCGCCTCGGAGAGGATCTTCGCATCGCCGTAGGCGGTCACCAGGATCCGGATCGCCCGCGAGTCGATCTCGCGCACGCGGCGAAGGAATTCGACTCCCTCGATGCCGGGCATCTTCTGATCCGAGAGCACGACGGCGACCGGATGCTCCGAGAGCAGCTGAAGGCCCTCCCGCGCGTCCTTCGCCGTCAGGATCGTGAACTCACGGCGGAAGCTCAACTCGAAGATGCGAAGGTTGTCGATCTCGTCGTCGACGTAGAGGACCGGATATTCGCGATGGTCGAGCAGGCGGGTCGGCTTGGGTCGCATCCATTCCTCGCGGTCCGATCTCGCAGGGGGGCGGTCCCGCAGTGGGAAGCCACCCGCGGTCTGCAAGTCTTTTCCACCCCGAGTCCAGCGATTCGGCGACTCCCTCGACGGAATTGAGGAAAACCTGGGGGTTTCTCGCCATCGATCGCCGAAGCCAGGTAGAGAGGGCGCGCATCCTTGAGCCCAGCGCGGGACCTGCCCGCATCTGACGGCGGATCAGAGCGCGTCGATCTGCAGCACCTCGACGCCCGCCTCCTCGAGCAGGGCGAGAGCGACGCCACCCAGCGGATAGGCGCTCTGGAAGATGACCTGCGCCAGCCCGGCGTTGATGATCATCTTGGTGCATTGCAGGCAGGGGGAGAAGGTCGTGTAGATCGTGCCGCCCTTCAGCGAGACCCCATGATAGGCGGCCTGGGTGATGGCGTTCTCCTCGGCGTGGGAGCAGAGGCATTCGTCGAGCCGCGTACCGCCGACGGCGAGCTCGTTGCAGCGGGGGCAGCCGCCCTCGTTGCAGTTGGTGGTGCCGCGGGGCGTTCCGTTGTAGCCGGTCGAGATGATGCGCCGATCGCGGGTCACGACGGCGGCCACCTTGCGCTTCACGCAGTTGCTGCGCGACGCCACGACCCGGGCGATGTCCATGAAGTAGTCGTCCCAGCCCGGTCGCGAGAAGCTCAGCCGACCGCCCACCCAGGCCTGGATCTGGGCGTGGAGGTTCTCGAGCGTCGAGTCGTTCGTGAGCACGAAGTCCGCCAGGTCTCGGACGGCGTCGAGCTGCTGGGCGTTCGGATCGTCGCTGCCCCGCTCCCGTTGCTCCAGCGCTTCCAGCTTCTCGAGGGTCTCGGGATCTCCGGAGCGTCCGCGCTCGCGCATGCGCTCGAAGCGGGTCTCGAGCTCGGCGTCGACCCAGACGAGATGGAAATGGGGATCGCAATGTCGGAAGATCTCCACCTCCGTCGGATGCCGGATCGAGTCGATGGCGTAGTTGCGGTCGGGCTTGAGCTGACGGACGAGACTCTGGGCGAGGGCTCCCGGCCCGCCGCGCCTTCGCATCTCCTGACCGACTTCGATCATGCGCTCGCGCGTCTCTTTCAGGCCGCGGGCAGCGAGCTCGGCCCGGATCGCGTCCGACAACGAGAGCGCGGTGAAGCTGCGCGCCTCGAGGAACTTCACGAACTCGCCCTTGCCGGCGCCGTTTCGACCCGCGACTCCGATGATCATGGCGAGCAAGTCTCGGCGGCGGGCCGCCCGCGGTCAAGTCCAGGGGCGGCTCCGACCGGACCGGACCGGATGGTCGGCGCCGCGGAGTCCGAGCGGCGTTGCCCCGGGCAGGTCGATCTGGCAGGCTGCGCCGCATGCGGGTCTTCGTCACCGGCGCCTCCGGATTCGTCGGTCAGCGACTGCTGCCCCGGCTGCGCCAGGCCGGCCATGAGGCGATCGGCGCGGATCGCGAGGTCGACGTGACCCGCCCGGACGAGGTGAAGCTCGCCCTGCGCCGCTACGCGCCCGACGCGGTCGTCCACCTGGCGGCGATGAGCTCGGTGGCACAATCGTGGCAAGAACCCGGGCTCTGCTACCGGCTGAACTTTCTGGGCTCGCGCACGCTGTTGCGAACGCTGCTCGAGATCCGTCCGGACGCGCGCATCCTGCTGATCGGATCCGCGGATCAGTATGCGGCCACCCGGGCGCACGAGCGGCCCTTCGACGAGCACACGCCCCTGCGACCCCGCTCGCCCTACGCCCGCACCAAGGCCGCGGCGGAGCTGCTCGCGACGGCGCTGGCCGAAGAGCGGGGCCTCGACGTCGTCCGGGTGCGCGCCTTCAACCACACGGGGGCCGGTCAGTCGGATCGCTTCGTGGCCTCGAGCTTTGCCCGTCAGCTGGCGGCGATCGGGCTCGGGCGTCAGGCGCCCAGGATGCGCGTCGGCAACCTCGAGTCCGTGCGCGACTTCCTTCACGTCGACGATGTGCTCGACGCCTATCTGGCCCTGCTCGAGCCGGAGGCCCCGGCCGACGTCTACAACGTGGCGAGCGGACGGGCCTCCAGCATCCAATCGGTGCTGGATACGCTGATCCGGATCTCGGGGGTCGAGCCGGAGATCGAGATCGATCCCGAGCGCTGGCGCGAGACGGACTGGCTGGTGGGGGATGCCTCGAGGCTGCGTCACGCGACCGGCTGGCAGCCGCGAGTCCCACTCGAGTCCCTGCTGCGCGAGCTCCACGAACATTGGCGCGAGGTCGAGGCGGCGGCCTGAGCCGAGGGCACGACCGCGCCCGCCATGTCTGCAAGATCTGCCGGATCCGTCGAGTGTGCCGTCTGGTCGGGGATCATGGGCCGTAAATCATGGGCGCACCGGCACGCGAGCAAGCACCAGGTGGAGCCCCACCCAGCAGCCCGCCCCATCGACGATCTCACGGCGCGGTGCCCCCTCCCGCAGCCCCTCCTCTGCGAAGCGCGCCAGAACCGCGGGCGCGTCCTCGTCGAGCAGACCCGAGAGCAGCAGGATGCCCCCCGGCGCGACCCGCTTCGCCACCTCGGCCGCGATCGGAAGGATCTCCTGCTTCAACAGGTTGGCGACGACCAGGGGCCAGCGCTCCCCGTTTGGCACCACCGTCTCGATCGGGCCGGTCCGGAACCGCACCCGATCCTCGAGACCGTTGGCGCGGGCCGCCTGCTGAGCCGCCTCGATCGCCACTGCATCGAGATCGAAACCGAGCGCCTCGCGCGCGCCGAGCGTCGCCGCGGCCAGGGCGAGGACACCGCTGCCGGTGCCGACGTCGAGCACCCGGTCGAGAACGACCGCCGCGGACGGACTCGCGTAGAGCGCATCGATCCAGTCCAGGCAGACCCGCGTCGAGGCATGCCCCCCGGTGCCGAAGGCCTGGCCGGGATCGATCACGACCTCGCGCTGGTCCGGCTCGAGGGCCCACTCGACGAAGGGGGGACGGATGACGAGCCGCTCCGAGATCCGCAGGGCCTCGAGCCCCTGCTTCCAGGCCTCGCTCCAGTCGACCTCGGGCAGCGCCTCGGCCGGGTCGACCCGGGTGTTCGCCGAGGCCTGCTGGAGCACCGCCCGCCGCACCGCCCCGATGTCGACGCTCGGGGCGTAGACCCGGGCGTGGAAGCGTTGGCCCGACCCGACCGGCCCCGACTCGTGCTCCTCCGCCCCGGACGCCCCGGCCTCGAAGGCTTCGGCCAGCAGGCGCTCGCGTTCCTCCGCCGTGCTCGACGTCAGGCCGAATCGCCGGTACTCATCGCCCATGGATCGCGCTCTCCTGGTCGGCCTGCTCGTGATCACCACGCTCGGCTGCAGCGGTTGTTACTACAGCCAGCTCGCCCGAGGCCAGCTGGCTCTGCTCTGGGCGCGCGAGCCGATCGAGGAAGTGCTCGCCGATCCGACACGACCGCCTCAGACCCGCCACCTGCTCGCTCTGGTCGGGTCGGTCCGGGACTTCGCCCGCGAGCTCGGCCTCCGCGTCGGGGACCAGTACACCAGCTACGTCGACTGGCCGGAGGAGGATCGCCTGATCACGACCCTCGTCCGCACCCGGGCGGGCTCTCTCGATCCGGTACCCTTCTGGTTTCCCGTGCTCGGCCGGCTGCCCTACAAGGGCTATTTCGATCGCGAGCGCGCCGCACACGAGGCGGAGCGGCTGCGCGCACGATCCTTCGACGTCTGCGAGTCCGGTGTGGCGGCCTACTCCACCCTCGGCTGGCTGGACGATCCCGTGACCTCGCCCATGCTGCGGCAGGGTCCGGTGAGCCTGGTCGAGACGATCCTGCACGAGCTCGTGCACGCGACCGCCTTCCTGCCAGAGGAGGCGGGCTTCAACGAGAGCGTCGCCCAGTTCATCGGCCAGGAGGCCGCGGTCCGCTTCTTCCAGACCCGCACGCAGGCCCGTGCAGAGGGCGTCGACGGCAGCGAGCCCTGGCCCGACCCGGACCGCGTTCGGGACCTCGTCGAGGATCGTCGCGCCATCGCCCGCGAGATCCTCGCCTTTCGCGCACGTCTGCTGCGACTCCACGAGACCGGAGCCGGCGACGATCCGCTCACCTGGCGCGCGCGCGAAGAGCAGGCCGCGCGCGATCGGCTGGCCCGTCTGCCCCTGCGCGTGCTGGCGACCGACGAGGTGGCCGCCGGGACACGGCTCACGGACGCCTGCCTCGCCCTGCGTGGAACCTACGTCGACGATCTCCCCCGCCATGCACGGGTGCTCGAGGCATTGGGCGGCGATCTCGGGGCGATGATCCGACGCCTCCGGCGCTGGGCCGACGAGGGCCGTTCGGTCGACGCCTTCTACCGCATCGTGCCGGCCGGCGCAGACACCCTCACGGCAGGCGCCCGAAGACGCTCAGCGCCCGACGAGCTCCACGACCCCGCTCTGCACCAGGCCGCGGAAGACCGCTAGACACGCCTCGGTGTCGACGAGGGCATCGTGGGCCCCGTCGATCTCGAGACCCGTGTAGTGTCGGTAGGCCTCGGCCAGGGTCGGCCATTTGTAGCCGTACTGGCCGGGTAGCTTCAGCACGTCCGTCGAGGCCTCCTTGGTGCAGACGAGCTGTCGGCCGTCGAGTCGATGGGGCTTCTGACCCAGCCGGTGGAGCGCGGTCTTCATGATCGAGGTATCGAAGGCGAGATTGTGGGCGACCACGATCTCCGCCTGCAGGCAGAGCTGGTTGAAGAGCGAGCAGGCGACGATCGAGGGCACGCCATAGCGGGCACAGTCCTCCTCGGAGAGGCCGTGGGCCTGGTGCGCCGCCGGCTCGATCCTCACGCCCTCGGGCAGCTGCACGAGCATCGAGTGCCGTGCCCGAGGCAGCCAGTCCACGGTATCGATGAACAACATGCCGAGCTGGATCAGATCGGGCTGGCTGGGATCCTCGGGCGGTTTGCGGAACTGCACCATGCCCGTCGTCTCGGTATCGAAGATGAGTGCCTTCACGGCTCCCTCTCTATTTCGTTCCGCGCTGGCGTTTCGTTCCGCGCGGGCGATTCGATCGAGCGTGGCGCTTGCTGCCGACTCCGACTCGTTCGACTCTTCTCGAGCGCATCTTCTCGATAGCCTCTTTTCGATAGCCCCTTCTCGATAGCACAGTGCCCTCCGACCCGACCCGGAGTGCGCGGCACGGACCCTTTTCGGGGCTCGGATTCTGGGGTTTACTCGCCGGACTCGTCCGACCGATGTTCCCGGAATCGAAGGAGGTATTGGATGTCCCGCGCCCTGAGACGCCCCTTCCCCGAGCCGGGGGGGCGATCGCTCGTCGTTGCGGTGCCGATCCTGGCGCTCGCCCTGCTCTCCTCCCTGCCCGCGCGGGCAGACGATCCCCAGGCCCGTGCGATCATGGAGCGGGTCGACGCCCGGGACGATGGCGACGACCAGACCTCGAAGCTCGAGATGATCCTGATCGACAAGCGAGAGAATCAGCGCGTTCGCGAGCTGCATTCCTTCGCGAAGGACGTCGGCGAGGACAGCTACACCATGCTCTTCTTTCTCAGCCCGGCGGATGTGAAGGACACGGGCTTTCTGACCTACGACTACGACGACGAAGCCCGCGACGACGATCAATGGCTCTACCTTCCGGCCTTGAAGAAGTCGAAGCGGATCGCGGCGAACGACAAGAGCGGCAGCTTCATGGGCTCGGACTTCTCCTACGCGGACCTGACCGATCGCCCCCTCTCCCGCTACGAATTCAAGCTGCTGCAGGAGGGCGAAGTCCGTGGCCACCCCGTCTGGGTGATCGAGGCGCTGCCCACCGACCGGAAGGAGATCGACGAGACGGGCTACGAGAAGTCGATCCACTTCGTGCGCAAGGACAACGACTTCGTCATCCGCTCCAAGATCTGGCTCGTCCGGGGCAGCCGCATCAAGTACCTCGAGGTCGAGGAGCTCGAGCAGATCGATGGAATCTGGGTGCCCACGCTCATGACCATGACGACCCGGAAAGGCAAGGAAACCCTCCATCGGACGGTCCTTCGCACCCACGACGTGAAGTTCAACCAGGAGCTCGACCTCGATTCGTTCTCCGTGCGCGGCCTCGAGACCGGACCCTGAGGCTTGCCGCCGGGAATTCGCCATCCGGTCGCGGCCCTGCTCGCGATCGCCGCACTCGGAACCTCGGCCGCGACGTCCGCCCGGGCCCAGGACGAGGAGGACCTCTTCGGCGGCTTCGAAGACGACTTCGACGCCTCGGAGCTCGAGCCGCTGGATCGCACGATCCCGGACTGGCTCGCAGCGCTGCCCTTCGGCGAGCTGATCCACGAACGGGTCGATCTCGGGGGCTCCATCGCCCTCGGCGCCTCCTACAGCTATCTCGATCACATCGTGCCCCATGGAGACGAGCCCGGACGCAGCTCGCCCTTCGGCAACCTCACGCGTCTGGACGTGGACGTCCGGTTGCAGCTCGACGTCGCGCTGCCGGGCGACTGGCGGATTCGCGCGGAAGGTCAGGGCTGGTACGACTTCGCCTATCGCATCAAGGGGCGGGGGAACTTCGGCGGAGAAGTGATCGACGTCTACGAGTGGCAGATCGACACCGGTGAGATCTATCTGGCGGGCCCACTCCATCCCCGGGTCGACCTCACTCTCGGACGCAAGATCGTGAACTGGGGACGCTCGGACACCTTTCGGGTCGTCGACGTCGTGAATCCTCTCGACAACAAGGAGCCGGGTCTCGTCGACATCGAAGATCTCCGGCGTCCGCGCACGATGGCCAAGCTCGATGCCCAGGCGGGCCCCTGGAGCGCGACGCTGCTGGTCATCGCAGAGAATCGATTCGACCGCCAGCCGCCCGCCGGCAGCGATTTCTTTCCCGACCTCACCGTCCTTCCGGAAGAGTTCCAGCCCTTCTTCCGGGAGGCGCCGATCAATCAGGGCAACGGCTTCGATCGGATCCCGGGCCTGGCGGCGAAGCTCGACGGTCGCTTCAGTGGCTGGGATTTCTCCGTCTACGGGGCCTGGGTCGACGAGACGGACCGCGTGCTCGAGGTCGGGCCGAGCGGGCTGACCCGAGAGGCCAATCGCTTCGGGATGGCGGGGTTGGCGGGGAA
>CAYWGW010000043.1:0-23740 GCA_964457385.1 uncultured Spirochaetaceae bacterium | reverse complement strand
GCGCTGCGATCCACCTTCGAGGAGTCCTTGCCCGAGAACGCTCCGCCCCCGTGACGCCCCATGCCTCCGTAGGTGTCCACGATGATCTTGCGACCCGTGAGCCCTGCATCGCCCATCGGTCCACCGACGACGAAGCGTCCGGTCGGATTCACGTGGAAGATGGTGTCGTCGTCGATCATCTCCGCAGGCAAGCTGGTCCGGATCACGCGCTCGATCAGGTCCTTGCGCAGCTGATCGTGGGAGACGTCCGGAGAGTGCTGGGTCGAGAGGACGACGGTATGGAGCCGGCACGGCCTATCCTCATCGTCGTACTCGATCGTGACCTGGCTCTTCGCGTCCGGTCGGAGGTAGTCGGTCTCGCCGCTCTCGAGCTGGGCGCGATGGGCCTCCATCAATCGATGGGCGTATCGGATCGGCGCCGGCATCAGCTCCGGCGTCTCGTCACAGGCGTAGCCGAACATCATGCCCTGATCGCCCGCCCCCTGCTCCTTGTGGAGGCCCTCGCCCTCGCTCACGCCCTGCGAGATGTCGGGGCTCTGCCGGCCCAGAGCCACCATCACGCCGCAGGTCGAGGCGTCGAAGCCCATGTCGGAGCTCGTGTAGCCGATGTCGTGCACGACGTTGCGGACGATCGTGGGGATCTCGACCTGGGCGGTCGTCGTGACCTCGCCGCAGACGAGGACCAGCCCCGTCGTGGTCGCGGTCTCGCAGGCCACCCGGGAGCGCGGATCCTGAGCCAGCAAGGCGTCCAGGACTGCGTCCGAGATCTGGTCGCACATCTTGTCCGGGTGACCCATGGAAACCGATTCCGAGGTGAACATCGTCCGAGAACCCATCTTGACCTCCTGCCTGAGCGAGCGAAGGCCGCAGGGTAGCGAGTCGTCCCTGGGGATCAAATGGGCCGCCGATCAGTCGCCGGGCAGCTCTTCCTCGATCGCCTCGATCAGCTCGCCGACCGCCGCGACCGCCTCATCGGCGTCCTCTCCGACCGCCCGGACGGTCAGGAGCGTCCCCTGGACCGCAGCCAGACAGAGAATCGAGAGCACGCTCGAGCCGCTTACCCACTCCCCCTCCCGGCCCAGACTCACCTCGGACCGGAAGCGGCTCGCCAGCGAAGCCAGCCGACCCGCCGGTCGGGCGTGGAGCCCGAGCTGCGAGCGGACCCTGAACTCCTTCTCCACCTGTCGAGCCTCGCTCATCCCGCACCTTCCGGAACCAGCTCGCTGGCCACCGAGATGTTGCGCTGGCCGTAGGCCTTGATGAAGACGGCCAGCTCGTCGAGGGGCTTCTCCTCCCGCAGCGTGGCGAGCTTGATCAGCATCGGCAGGTTCATGCCCGTCACCACCTCGACCTGATGCACGTCGTGGAAGGACAGGCTCATGTTCGAGGGGGTGCCCCCGAACATGTCGGTCAGGATCAGGACCCCCGACCCGCGATCGGCCCGTGCGAGCCCGTCGGCAATGGCGCTCCGGACCTCCTCGACGGGCCGCTTCGGATCGACGGAAACCGCCTCGAAGGTGGGCGCATCCGGCAGGATCAACCGCAGGGCCTGGAGAAACTCCTCCCCCAGTCGATAGTGGGTCACGATCAGGACTCCGACGTTCACAGCGGCCTCTCCACATCCCGATGATTGAGACCCACGTCGCGCCCCAGCGCGCGCAGCCGCTCTGCCATCGCTTCGGCGATCGCGACCGAGCGGTGACGCCCCCCCGTGCAGCCGATTCCGATGGTGACATAAGCCTTCCCCTCCTCATCGTAAAGGGGAAGCAGATACTCGACGAAGGCCTCGAGCCTCTGGAAGAAATCATGGCCCCGCTCGGTCCCGAGGACGAAATCCACGATCGTCTGGTCGCGACCGCTGCCCGGGCGGAGCGCCTCCTCGAAATAGGGATTCGGCAGGAACCGCACGTCGAAGAGCAGCTCGACGGATCCGGGTGTGCCGTAGCGAAAGCCGAAGGAGACGAGGTTCACCACCGTCCGTCGGGTCGCACCCGAAACGTGTCGGAAGATCGTCTCCTTCAACTGGTGCACGTTGAGCGCGCTGGTATCCACCTTCAGATCCGCCAGGCTCGTGACCTCGCTCAGGAGCTGCCGCTCACGATCGATCCCCGCCCGGACGGAGCCCTCGGGCGAGAGCGGATGCACTCGACGCGTCTCTCGGTAGCGTCGCTCCAGCACTTCGTCGGAGCAGTCGAGGAAGATCACCTCGACGTCCGCGCCCTGGCCCCGCAGCTCGTCCACCAGCTCCGGAAACTTCGACAGGAAGTTCTTCTCGCGGGCATCGAGGGCGAGCGCGATCTTGTCGATCGGAGACGAGGCCTGGGTACAGAGCCCGAGGAATTGCGGGACGAGCTGCACGGGCAGGTTGTCGACGCAGTAGAACGAGAGATCCTCGAGGGCCGCCATTGCAGTGGTCTTGCCGGAGCCCGACAGCCCACTGATGAACACGATCCGCTGGCTGCTCGAGCCCGTCAATCCGCGTCTCCTTCCAGACCACCCGGGCGCTCGATCATGCCACCTCGCCGGCGCAACCGCTCGTCGAGTCGGCGGGCTGCGTTCACCCCGTGGCAGCGCTGCTTCCAGTCCTGCACGGCCAGCTCGACCAACGTGGCCAGACTGCCCGCGGCCCGGACCGGAAGCAGCACCGAGGGCAGCTCGACGCCCAGGAAGCGCTCCCGTTCGCGGTCGAGCCCGATCCGCTCGTAGCTGCGATCGGCCCGCCACTCCTCGAGTCGGCAGACGAATCCCACCTCGTGCTCGTCCAGCACGGCCTCCGGCCCGAAGAGTTCGGCCACGCTCAAGAGTCCGAGGCCCCGGAGCTCGATGTAGTGACGAATCAGCTCGGGACACCAGCCGAGCAGCGCTCCGCCCCCAGGCCTGCGCCGCAGTCGGACGACGTCGTCCGCGACCATTCGATGCCCCCGACGCACCAGCTCGATCACGCACTCGCTCTTGCCCACGCCGCTCGGGCCGAGCAGAAGGGTGCCGAGTCCGAGAATCTCGACCAACGAGCCATGGAGCTGGATCTCGGAGACGTCCATCCCGGAACGCGCCTCCAGGGCACTCAGAACTTCGCATCCTCTTCTTCGATGGCGCGGAAGATCTCGTCGAGATCACGGGCAGCCATCAGGCGCTCGCGGAAGCTGGCGTCCCGAAAGAAGCGCGAGATCCGCGCCAGCGCCTTGAGATGCTGACCTCCGGATTGCTCCGGCACGACGAGCAGGAAGAAGAGCTGTGTCGGCTCTCCGTCGATCGAGTCGAAGTCGACACCGCTCGTGCTGCGCGCGAAAGTCGCCACCAGTCGATCGAGGCCCGCTACCTTCCCGTGGGGGATCGCGACCCCCTCACCGATCCCCGTGCTCTGGAGGGCCTCCCGCTCACGCAGCACACGCAGCAGCGAATCCTCGTCGAGATCGGCCTCGGCCGTCGCCAGAGCGCCCGCCATCTCCGCCAGCAGGGCGTCCTTGGCCCTCGACGAGAGTTCGAGGATAGAGGCCTCGCGATTCAGGATGTCGGTGATCTTCATGGGGGCTCCGCAGTCGGCGCGCACTCTATCCCAGCTTCACCCGGAGACGCTATCCCCACAGACGGAGCGGTTTCCGCTCGAGGGACCCTGGCCCGACCTCAGCACACCTGCCGCCTCTTGGTCGACGAGAGGATGTTCATCGACTCGCGGTACTTCGTCACCGTCCGACGTGCGATGTCGATGTTGGCCGACTTCAGCATCTCCGCGATCCGCTGATCCGACATCGGGCGGGCGGGGTCCTCGCTCTCGATGATCTTGCGGATCTTCTCCTTCACGCTCTCGCTCGCGAGCGCCTCGCCATCGAAGCGGTTGATGCTCGAGTTGAAGAAGTACTTCAGCTCGAAGATGCCCTGGGGCGTATGCACGTATTTGTTCGTCGTGACACGGCTGACCGTCGACTCGTGCATCTCGATGTCGTCGGCCACATCACGCAGGTTCAGGGGCTTCAAGTGGGCGAGGCCGTGCTCGAAGAAGTCACGCTGGTAGCGGATGATGCTCTGCATGACCTTGTAGATCGTACGTTGTCGTTGATGGATCGACTTGATCAGCCACATCGCCGATCGCACCTTCTCGTGGACGTAGCTCCGGGTGTCTTTCGCGAAGCTGTCGACGTTGCCTCCGGTGAGGACGTCCCGGTAGACGGAGTTGATCCGCAGCTTCGGCAGGCCATCCTCGTTCAGCAGCACGTGGAAATCGTCGCCCACCTTGTAGACGTAGATGTCCGGAGTGATGTAGACGGGATCCTCGCCGCCGAAGCCACGACCGGGTCGCGGCTCGAGCGCGCCGATCGTGCGGGTCGCATCGGAAAGCTCCTGCATCGATGCGCCCGTGATCCGGGCCAGCCCCCGGAAATCGCGTTTCTGGAGCAGGTCGAGATGGGCATCGACGATTCGTCGGACGAGGGGACCCCCGATCCGCAGAGCGTCGATCTGAAGCAGCAGGCATTCGCGCAGGTCGCGGGCCGCGACCCCCGTCGGATCCAGCCTCTGGACCGCCCGGAGGACGCGCTCCACCGCCTCGGCCTCCACTCCCGCCTGGCGGGCCACCTCCTCCACGGTGGAGCAGAGGAATCCTCGCTCGTCGATGTTCCCCACGATCCAGTGGGCGATCTCGAGGTCCTCCGGTGCGAGGTCACTGACCTGCAGCTGCCACTCGAGATGCTCGGCGAGGGTGGGCCTGCGGGTGTAGGTCGCCTCCAGCGAAGGACGCTCGTCCTCTCCGCTCGCGACGCGGCTGTCGAGACCGGTCTGCGGATGGCTGTCGAGATAGGACTCCCACTCGATGTCTGCGATCTTCTCGGCATCGCTCGGAGCGCCGTCGTCGGCATTCGACTCCGCGGGCTCCAGCTCGCCTGCGGCCAATCGCTCGTCCAACGGCCGTTCGTCGCCCTCGTCGGTCGAGCCGGGATCGGATTCCCCATCGCCCGAGGCGTCCAGGCCATCACCTCGCTCGCGCTCGGGCGCGGCTTCGTCGTAGTCCTCGGGTGTGGCGTCCTCTCGCTCCGCCGGCGTCTCCTCGTCGACGTCGGACTCCTCGAGGACGGGGTTTTCCTGGAGCTCCTGCTGAACGAGACCCAGGAGCTCGAGCTGGTTGAGTTGCAACAGCTTGATCGCCTGCTGCAGCTGGGGCGTCATGACCAGCTGCTGCGACATCCGCAGCTGTTGTTTCAGTTCGATCGCCATTCCGGCTCTTCGTCCCTCACGAGGCTCCGCGGTCTGCGCTCCTCGAGTCCTACTCTATCTCGCCCGCATCGCGCGCCCTACCCTGTGGCCCGACATCGAGACATTCTTGACGACCGCGCGCGGCGATCCCTTGAGCGGTCGCGACCCGCCTCCCGACGGCTCCGAGCCGGCCCGGAGCCGGCTCAGGAGAGCCTGAAGTTCCTCCCGAGGTAGGACTCACGAACCTCCGGATCCTCGGCAATCTCCGCCGGGGTGCCGAGCCGGAGGATCGCGCCATCCTTGATGATATAGGCCCGGTCACAGATCGAGAGCGTCTCGCGCACGTTGTGGTCCGTGATGATGACACCAATTCCGCGGCCGCGAAGCTGTTCGATGATTTTTTGAATGTCGATCACGGCGATCGGATCGACCCCGGCGAAAGGCTCGTCGAGCAACATGAACTTCGGATCCAGCACCAGGGCCCGCGTGATCTCCACGCGCCGCCGCTCGCCCCCCGAGAGATCGGCGCCCTTGCGGTTCGCCTTCTCGGTCAGGCCGAGCTCGGCGAGCAGCTCCGCCAATCGTTGCTTGCGCCGAGCGCGGCTGGGCTCGACCGTCTCCAGGATCGCACCGACGTTGTCGGCCACCGTCAGCTTCCGGAAGATCGAGGCCTCCTGCGGGAGATAGGTGATCCCCATCCGGGCCCGGCGGTACATCGGAAGCTCCGTGATGTCCCGGCTTCCCAGGCAGACCCTGCCTTCGCTCGGCCGCACGCTACCCGCCATCATGTTGAACGTCGTCGTCTTTCCCGCGCCGTTCGGGCCGAGGAGACCCACGACCTCGGCACCATGGACTTCCAGATCGATGCCGCGCACGGCCCGCTTGTCGCCGTAGCGCTTGACCAGACCCTTCGCGGACAGCACCTCCCCGTTCCCCCTCAAGACGAGCTCCCTTCTTCTGGACACACGCCCGCGCCCGCAGCCCGGGTCGCGGCCTCCGCCTCGGAGCGGATCACGATCGAGGCCCCTCCTTCGACACGGGCACGATCCCTGGCCAGATCGAACTCGATCCGTTGGCCTCGCACGATGTCACAGTCCTGAATCAGCACCGCATGACCGACACAGATGAGCGTCTGCTCCAGGCGCAGGTAGGTCGCTTCGTCGCACTCCGCATGACGATCCCCTTGATCGACGGTTACCGAGCCGCGCGCCACGAGCCGCTTCGGATCCGATGCCCCCCGGTCGTAGAGCGCCTCGAGCCAATCGCTGCGCAGGGTCACATCGCCCTGGCGGACCCAGACGTCCCGGCGGAAGACGAGCCGCCTTCCCTCGCTCCGATCGATGATCTCCGCCTCCTCGGCCTTGATCTCCGTGGGGACCGACGACTGCGACCCGGGCGGCTGGAAGCCGGCGTCTCGACCGCGCCTGCGATCGGAGGCTGGAGCCCCGGACCCCGAAGCGGCCGCTGCGGAGGCGCCCGGGCTCCCGGGACGAACTGCTACCGCCGGCTCGTCCGGTGGAGGCTCGTAGCCCAGATCGCTCAGGATCGCCGCGGCCAGTATCTCCGCCGAGGCGCCCAGCTCTCCGGGATGCTGAATCGAAACCGCGTGCCGGGCCAGCTCCGCACCCGAATGGCCCGACCGCAGGATCGCCTCGATCCGTCTCGGCCCGGCGCCGTCCGCGGCGTCTGCGAGGCGACCGACGACGATGGCGTCCACCGCGACGGTATGCGCCCACCGTCGGATCCGCTCGGCCGGAGGCTCGAACCCGGCCGCCGCGACGAAGGCATCCGGGGCGATCAAACGCTGGATCGAGCGTCGCGCGAGTCGCCCGGCGAGGGCCTGGGCCACCGGCAGGTCCTGCGGCTCACCTGCGAAGGGAGCGACCGCGACGCGCACGGGCCGGGCCTCCGAGACCGTCGCGCCGCCGAGAGCCAGCAGCATGGCCGTGACGCCCAACCGCAGACACGCCCCCCGCCGCCAGCCTGCGGGTCGCGCCCGGAAGAGGCCGGGATCGACTCGCGCAAACCCGTCTCCTCGATGGCTCGGCGTCATGGCTCCTGCACGATCGTTGCGCCGCCCAACAAGCGGAATCTCTCCTCACGGATGAGGTATCGAAAGCCACCGCCCCGGTAGCGTCCGTCGCGATCCGTGATCAGCACCGGATCGTCCGTGTAGAGCAACCCTTGCGCCTCATCATAGGCCACCCACTGGGCCTCGAAATCGCGACCGCCCTCGATCGTTCCCCGCACGTCGCCGATCGCGAGGAAGTCCTGGGTGGCGAGGTTCAGCTGTCCCGTCTTGCAACGCATCGAGAAGCCGGTCCGATCCTTCGACGGCGCCACGTCGACCTCGACGACCTCGAGGTCCGCCACATCCCGGTCGGGGTAGAAGCGCGCGACCTTCGCCTCGAGAACGATCTCGTTGGCGCTGCCCTCGCTCGCGACGAAGGTCATCCCGCGCAGATGGAGCACCTGGCCGAGGGGCTCGTCGAGCCAACCGAGATCCGGCGGCAGGCCGAGTGCGGACCCGCCCCCGAGAAGACCCGAGAGCAACGAGAGTGTCAACCCGAGCCAACGCGGCCCCGGACCAGCCGGGCTCCAGACCGGACGGCGCCTCGATCCGGGGACCGGACGCTCCTCGCGGCTCATGGGTCCATGCATGGAGTTCGCATCAATCCTCGTGTCCGAAGATCGTGGACATCGGTTCCTGACTGACGATCCAGTGAGCCGGGCGCAGCAATAGATAGTCGAGCAGCACGCCGACCGGATGCAGCACGTAGGCCACGATCCGGACCGGATGTCCGGCGTTCGACGAATCGTATTCGTCGGCCTGTCCCGGCAGCGCGCTCGTCATGGCCAGCAGCGTCGCAAGCGCCAGGGTCGCGGCCCATCGCGACCCGGCCCCCCGCACCGAGTTTTGCCGCCCAGCCCCAGGAACGAAACGCCCGTGCTCGTCCGTGCGCTCTTGCATGCGTGCCTCCTCTACTTGCGTCTGTACTTGCGTCTGTGGATCCGTGTGTCTGGATTCGTGTTTCTGGCGCTTCTTCTTGGCACTCGTGCCGCGTACGACGCGATCCCTCTGCTCTCGCAGATCCTCCAATGCGACTGCCCTCGGATCGACCGGAGGTCGGTCCGCGACCCGCCTCGAACTCGCCGCGAAGGTACCGGCTCGCCGCTTGCGCCGCCGCGTCGTCCCCGCCGCCTCGTAGACGCTCGACGCGCTCATCGACGGAATCAGAGGCGATCTGGAACCCGTCCAGGATTTACCGCTTCGAGCCACCCCCGGCCAAAAGCCTTTCCAGCGAGGCTGTTTTTCATCTTTTATCGGCCATTTCTATAGTCACCACAGTTGAACTGAGCCAATTTCTCGAATCTGGTCCCAACTTTTCCTCGTAATTGGGTCCCGATGCATCGACTTCTCGCCGATCTATGCCACAGTTCGGGAAGTCGCTCCCTTTGCCGTTCCCCCGAACGGGCCCCGATCGTTCGCTGGAACGAGCGATCCCGGCGGCGCAGGTCGGCGAAGGAAGAGCGAAGAAGAACGCGAGGCAGCCTTGAAGAGCATGAGAGCAGTGGAAACGATTCCTACCCCGGTCCCGCCTGCACGGGTGGCGACCGGCGCCGAGAAGCTGATCCAATGCCTGGAGCGGGAGGGCGTCGAGTACATCTTCGGGTACTCGGGGGGCGCTGCGATGCCGATCTTCGACGCCCTCGTCGACTCGAAGATCCAGCTGATTCTCGTTCGCCACGAGCAGGGCGCCGCCCACATGGCGGATGGCTACGCCCGGGCGACGGGCAAGCCTGGCGTCGTGCTCGTCACCTCGGGGCCCGGCGCCACCAATACCGTGACGGGCCTGCTCACCTCGCACATGGACTCGGTCCCCGTCATCGTGCTGACCGGCCAGACGATCTCGTCCATGCTCGGGAAGGATGGATTCCAGGAGGCCGACGTCACGGGTATCACCTACGCCGTCGTGAAGCACAGTTACCTCGTGAAGAACGCGGCCGACATCCCGCGCATCACGCGCGAGGCCTTCTACATTGCGGCGACGGGTCGACCGGGACCGGTGCTGATCGATCTTCCGAAGGACGTGACCCAGGGACCCTGCGACGCGCCCTTCGTCGATTCGATCGATCTCCCGGGCTATGCCGTGCCGACCTCTGGCGATCCCGAGGCGATCGGGCGTGCGGCCGAGATTCTGAGCGCAGCGCGCCGACCGGTCCTCTACGTCGGCCATGGGGCAGTGATCTCGGACGCGGGCAAGGCGGTCATCCGCCTCGCCGAGAAGCTGCGTGCACCGATCGTGAACACGCTGCTGGGCAAGGGCGCCGCCGACGAGACCCATCCGCTCCACCTCGGGATGCTCGGCATGCACGGCACCGCCTATGCCAACAAGGCAGTCGACGCCTGCGACTGCATCATGGCGATCGGCGCGCGCTGGGACGATCGCATCACGGGCAAGCTCGAAGCCTTCTGTGTGGACGCCCTGAAGATCCACATCGACGTCGATCCGGCCGAGTTCGGCAAGATGGTACGGCCCGACGTCTCGATCACCGGCGATGCCCGGCTCGTGCTCGAGGACCTGATTACGCAGGTCCAGCCCGCGGACACGCGGGAGTGGCTGGATCAATGCCAGGCCTGGCGCGCGCGTTACCCGCTGAAGTACGCCAAGCAGGGCGGCCTGCGGGCCCAGCACGTCCTCGACCGCCTGCATCAGATCACCGAGGGCCAGGCCGTGATCACGACGGACGTCGGTCAGCATCAGATGTGGGCCGCCCAGTTCTGCCTCTCGACGGCCAATCGCCATTGGATCTCCTCGGGCGGCGCCGGTACGATGGGCTTCGGCTTCCCTGCCGCGATCGGTGCCCAGCTCGGCTGTCCGAAGAAGAAGGTCTGGGCGGTCTGCGGCGACGGTGGCTTCCAGATGACCCAGGCCGAGCTCGCGACCGCCGCCATCCACGAGCTGCCCGTGAAATGTCTCATCATCAACAACAACTTCCTGGGCATGGTGCGTCAGTGGCAGGAGCTTTTCTTCGAGAACCGGCTCTCGGGAGTGGATCTCGTCGGCAACCCGGACTTCGTCAAGCTGGCGCAGGCCTACGGCGTGAAGGCCTGGCGGATCCGACGCCCCGCGGACGTGGATCGGGTCCTGCGACAGGCCCAGGACTACGACGAGGGGCCCTGCGTGGTGGTCGCCGAGGTCGTGAAGGAGGACAACGTCTTCCCGATGATTCCGGCGGGCGCGGCGCTCTCCGGCATGATCATCGAGAAGCCCAGGGAGCGGCTCGAGAAGCCGACGGGGAGCACCTGAGATGAGTGCCGGCTCGAACGTCGCCGCCGTCACCGAGGTCCGGACGTCTGGGGCGAAGGCGACGCCCTCGCCCATCGTGAATCGGAATCGGGACCTGCATACGATCGCCCTGCTCGTCCGGGACGCGCCGGGAGTCCTCGTCCGGGTGGCGATGGTCTTCTCGCGGCGGGGCTACAACATCGAGAGCCTGGTCGTGAGTCCCGGGGCCCGTCGTGGCTTCTCTCGCATGACCGTGACCTGCTCCGGGGATCCGTCCATCCTGGAGCAGATGATCAAGCAGCTCGCCAAGCTGATCGACGTCGTCCACGTACACGATCACACTGCCACCGAGCGATACGAGACCGAGATCGCGCTCATCAAGATCCGCTGCCGGGGCGCTCAGCGGCGCGAAGTGCTCGAAATCGCGGAGCATTTCAACGCCAAGGTCGTCGACTACGCCGCCGAGAGCCTGATCCTGCGGGTCTACGGCAGCAGCGACAAGCTCGATGCCATGATCAGCCTCTTCGACGAGGAATCGATCTTCGAGCTCGTCCGATCGGGGAAGATCGTGATGGCGCGAGCGCTCGAGATGACCTGAACACTCCCCTCAGGCGGGGGCGTCGACCTTGATCATCCGCAACACCCACTCGTAGGCCTGGATCTGTTGGTCGAGGATCCGGTCGGGCGGGATCTCCAGCTCCTCGGCGAGAACCGCCACCTCCACGAAGCGGCCGGCCTCGAGGCTCTCGACCAGCCGCAGCAGCTGTCCGAGATCGCCTTCATGGCGCGTCAACGCGAGCTGCAGATCCTCGAAGAGGGGCAGCCCGTCGATGGCCGTTGCGCGATCGACGCCCAACAGGACGTGGACGAGCGAAAGGATGCCGACCAGGAATGCCTCCTCGGCCGCCTCCTTGCCAGGGGGGTCCTCGCCTTCCCGATCACGCGTGAGGAGCTCCATCAGACGGGCTCGGCTGGCGGCCACCCGGAACAGGGGTCCGCGATGGCCTGCAGCCGTCCCCACCTGGAAGAGCAGCAACGCGAGCCAGCGACCCAGACCCTGGGCCCCGATCATCATCAGTGCCTGGGAAATCGAATCGATCCGCTGCGCCCGAGCCAGCTCGAGACTGTTGACGAGTCGGAGAAGTCCCTGACTGAGCCGTACGTTGTTCTGGATCCGATCGGCCACGCGAGAGATCTCGAGATCGGCATTCGATTCGAGCAACAGGTCCACCAGCACGCGGCCCTCTTCGTTGGCGACCGCCTCGCCCGCCGTCGAGGACTCGAGGCAGCATTGCCCCTGCAGCCAATCGAAGCCGGACTCCCGCAGCTTCACGAAGTCCGGGTCGCGATCGACCCCTCGCCCCAGCACGGACAGGCCCCGTCGATGCGCCCGGCGCACGAGAAGGTCGCGCTCCGCCGGAGGGAGTCCCAATCCGTCGATCTCGACCGCCTCGATCAGCTCGATCAGCTGCTCGCGCGGATCACGACGACCGTAATCGAGGAGGACGAGTCGACAGCCGCGTTGGGCATGCAGCGCATAGAGACGGTGAGCGAGACGGCCGTCGATCTCCTCGGAGGCCTCGAGCCCGAGCCAGACCCGGTTGCGAGGCAGCTTCTCGATGACGTCGCTGAAGAGCGTGTGGCGGTCGACCGTCAGCAGCAATCGTGCCCCGCACAACAGGGCCTCCCAGTCCAGGTCGCTCGCGAGGTGGGCCAGCCTGGCCCGACGTGCGTCCGCGTCGGCGGCGGATGCGCTCGGGAGCCACGGTGTCCCCGAAGCGTCGGCGAAGGCGAGCTCCCAGGCGAGCAATCGACGCCCGTCGGCGACGATCGGTCGCCGCGCCATGAAAAGTCGATCAGCCGCCGTCAAGAACCGCCCCACGATCGGAGAGGCCCGGATCCCGTTCCGGGTCGCGTCCGTCCTTGGTGTATCGGCCGGAAGGCCGTCCACACGAGTGGGGATCAGGCGCCGTCGCGGGTGCGGAGCTTGGGCCGGGTGAAGTCCGGAGGCAGATTCAGGATTTCCGAAGGGAACGAATCCACCAGAAACCCGACGATGTCGCGCACGGAGAGGACGAAGGCAGGGAAGCCGCGGTCGTCCGTGATCGGAAGATGTCGATAGCCGCCGATCGACATCATGTTGAGTGCCCACGCGAGCCGCGCATCGAGACCGAGCGATTCGGGCTCGGTCGTCATGACCTCGCTGAGAGCGAGCGTCGCCGGATTGCGACCGCAATCGATGATCTTCAACAGGATGTCCCGCTCCGTGAAGATGCCGGTGAGCTCGGATCGAAGCGTGCCGTCCGCAGTGATCAGTACGCAGCCGCGATGTCGCTGCTGCATCGCCTGCATCGCCTCCTTCACTGAATCGGAGTCACGAAAAACCAATGGAGGCTGATGGGGCAGCAGCGTCACCCGCTCCTCGAGGAGGCGGGCATCGAAGGTCCGGACGGGCCTCGGGCCGTCATCGAAATACGCATCATCCCGCGCGAGCTCTTCGTCGAAGTCGTCCGTTCGAACCGCCATCAGGCCACCCTCCTACCCCGGTACGGTGCAACTCGATTTTGCTGCAATCCCGGCGGAAAGCCAGTGTGTCCTGTTCCCCGGACGGGCCGGCCGCGAGTCTTCGTCAGTGGGTCCGTCCGCGGCGGACGCGCAGTCCGACGTGAAGTCGCCACAGCCTTCGCCTCAGCTGCTCCTTGAAGTCCCGGTCCGGCTCGCCCGGCGAGCCGTCCGCCGAGCCGGACGATAGAAACTCCGCGAAGTCCTCCACCACAGACGGATGGTCACGCGAGGATTGCCGCAGAAGCACGTCCGCGGCGTCCTCGGCTCCCGGATCGCCCGCCTGCTCGAGCCAACGCACCCCGTCCGCGAGCGAATGGATTGCGGCCGCGTTCGTTCGCGGCGACTCCAGCGGCACCGGATCGTGCGGTTCATGCCACGGGAATCGCTTCATTGCGGACCCTCTCCCGCCGTCCCGGCCGACGTCCCCTGGGCAGCCTCGAGAAAGACCCGCTTCACCCGATAGAGACTCGAACGGACCGCATCGTTGGAGCGGTCCGTGCGCTCGGAGATCTCGGAGATCGATAGATTCTCGAAGTGGCGCAGGGCGAAGATCTCGGTCTGCCAGTCCGACAGCTCCTCGAGACGATGGCTCAGCTGGTCCTGAAAGCGCTGCATGTCCAGCTGCTCGGCCGGGCTCGCGAGCCCGATCGAAGATCGCGGAAGCAGATCCTCTTCGTCCGCCAGATCGATCCGCTCGCTCTGGCTGCGAGC
Organism: uncultured Spirochaetaceae bacterium; assembly: GCA_964457385.1. GTDB lineage: Bacteria > Myxococcota_A > UBA9160 > UBA9160 > UBA4427 > UBA4427. The sequence continues at coordinate 9,986 of CAYWGW010000043.1, read as the reverse complement.
TCGTCGGAGGGCATTGTTGGCGGTGTTCTTGGCAATCCCATAGATCCAGGAGAGCAGCGAGGACTGGCCGCGATAGTTCTGGAAGGATCGAAAGACCGCGAGAAAGGTCTCCTGGACGACCTCTTCGGCTTCGGCGTGGTTACGCATCCGCATGTAGACGAAGTTGTAGATGCGCTGGAAATAGCGATTGTAGAGCTCGGCGAAATGGGGCTCGCTCGCGGCCCGGATGCCCTCGAGCAGATCCTGATCGCTCCGCCCGCTTAGCGATCCATCTTCCCCGTCTCCCGGGGTCTCGATCGAGATGCAGTTCTCGGATTCAGCTTCAGCTTTCGCACCGACGTCCGTCCGGTCCGGCCGAGCCGGCTCCGTATGGGACGTGTGCGCACCAGACGTGCGGGACACGACGATCCTCTCCCTGCGCCAGCCACGGCGCAGCAGTCGTTCCCTTCCCCAGGCGGAGCCGGGGCAGCACCCCGGGTCCCATGGAGTAAGTAGCCCCCAGTCGCGATGCGTGGCGCGAACCCATCGGATTATCTGCGCGCTCATGCGCTCATTCCGGCAGCGGCGCTCCCACACGCGCCCATGCAGGGCACACGCAGTGGCTCGCGCCTCCCTCGGGTCCACGCACGCATCGCCTGCTGCCGACTCGCTGGTCTCCAGCGTGCGACATGCGATCCGCCGGCGGGGGTCCGCCGACGGGGGGCTGCCGATTCGGGACCGCCAGCTGCCGAATCGCATGGCTCGGGCGGCGACGGCCCCCGCGGATCGGGCGGGCGCCGGGCGGGGGCCGCGCTGTCGGCGGCCGCCTACTGGAGCAGCGCCAGGGCCGCCTGGGTCGAGACGTTGGCCTGGGCCAGCACCGAGATGCCCGCCTGCTGCAGCACCTGATTCCGGGTCAGCTCGGCCGTTTCCGCCGCGAAGTCGACGTCCCGGATGCGCGAGTCCGCCGCCGAAGTGTTCTCGACGGCAATCGCGATCGACCGGATCGTCGACTCGATGCGGTTCTGGGTCGTCCCGAAGGAGGAACGCAGCGAGGCGACGGAGCCGATCGCGGTATCCAGGATACCGAGAGCCGCCAGCGCGCCAGTGACCGTATCGACGGCGGCGCCGGAGAGGCCGATCGCCGCCACGCTCGCGTCGACGCCGTTGACGGTGATGCGGTCGTCGGCGGTGTTGCCCTTGCCGACCTGGAACGTGATGCTGGGCGACGACAGCAGGATGGACGTGCCGTTGAACTCCGTGACGGCCGCGAGGCGATCGATCTCCTGCAACAGCCCCTGGAACTCCTGATTCACGGTCGTGCGCTCCGAAGGTCCCAGCGTTCCGTTGGCCGATTGGATCGCGAGTTCACGCATCCGCACCAGCAGCGAGCTGGTCTCGTCGAGCGCGCCCTCGGCAACCTGCAGCAGCGAGATCGCGTCGTTCGCGTTTCGCTGGGCCTGTTGGAGGCTGCGCACATCCGCGCGGAAGGCCTCGGAGATCGCGAGGCCCGCCGCATCGTCGGCGGCGCGGCTGATCCGCAGACCGGAGGAGAGGCGCTGCAGCGATTTCTGGAGCCGGTCTGTGGTGCCCGTCAGATTCCGCTGTGCGTTGATCGAGCTGATGTTCGTGTTGACCCTGAGTCCCATGCGACTTCTCTCCTGAGCCCACTCGGAGCGAGCGGGACAGGCAGCGGATGTGCAAAGCAGATGCCATTTGCACGCCACCCGATCGCAGCGGCCGCGGGCCACAGGAGATCGGGCTCAGCGCGCCGGCATCGGGCGCTCGCGATCGTCCCCAGCTGCGTGCCCTGCCCGCCTCGCGCGCGTCGAGATTCCGAATGATTTCCGGTTGCAAGTCCGTCTTTCAGCTTGCAAGGGCGGGGCGGAAGCCTCTTCCGCGCGTCCGCGAGGCCCAACCGGCCCAGTTTCGCCCGCTGCCAGCACCGCATCCCTTCCGGCGCCGCCCCGCGCTCGGATCGACGCGCTATGCTGCGGCCGCGCCCGCCACCCACGAGTGAACCATGTCCTCTGATCGAGCCCCGCGGCCGAAGCTCCCGACGGAGCGTTCGGAGCGATGGGATGCCCTGCTCCGTCGAATCCACCAGAGCCCGAGCCATCGACGCTGGATCCTCTGGACCTGCCTGGCAGGCGGCTTCGCAACGACGTTCACCATCACGATCCTCGGCGTATCGCTTCTCTCGATCGCCGAGGATCTCGACAGCCAGGTCTCGACGATCGCCTGGGTGATGACGGCGCCGATGCTCGCCCAGGCGGTCTCCGCGCCCCTGCTCGGCAAGCTCGGGGATCTCTACGGACATCGACGGGTCTACCTGGTCGGCTTCCTGCTCGCCACGCTCGTCGCCACGGCGACCGCCTTCGCCTGGGATGCCTTCAGCCTGATCGGACTGCGGACGGCGGGCCAGCTGATGGGGACCGCCACGATGCCGGCCTCGATGGCGATGCTCTTCCGCGCCTACGAGGGCCGCGAGCGGGTGAAGGCGATGGGCTGGATGAGCGTCGTCATCGCTGGCGGACCCGTGCTCGGTCTGGCGATCGGCGGTCTGCTGGTGGAGTGGATCGGCTGGCGGCTGATCTTCGTGATTCAGGGCGGCCTCTCGGCCGTCGCACTGGCGGTGGCGTGCGTCGTGCTCGTAGAGACGCCTCGGCGTCAGAACGTCCGGCTGGACGTTCCCGGCGCCTTCGTGCTCGCGCTGGCCGCCTTCGCGCTGACCTTTTCGATCAATCGCCTGCCGGCCTGGGGACTCGGCGATGCGCGGGTCTGGCTCGCCCTGCTCTCGACGCCCGGCCTGATCGCCCTCTTCGTCCGGATCGAGCGGCACTCTTCCCATCCGCTGCTTCCCCTGAATCTGCTGGGACGCCGGAACTTCGCGCTGCCGCTGCTGGTCGGATTCACCGTCCAGTTCGCGTACATGGGTGGCTTCATCATCAGCCCGCTGATCATGATGGGGGTCTTTGGCCTGGGGCAGGCGGCGACCTCGATGTGGACCATCGCGCGGCCCGTCTCCTTCTCGGCCAGCTCCCCGATCGGCGGCCAGCTCGGCATGCGCTGGGGCGAGCGCACCCTGATCATCCTGGGCAGCGGACTCGTGCTGCTCGCCATGCTGGCCTTCGCGGCGGGCGCCGCGGAGCGCTCGATGGGGCTGATCCTGGCCGGACTCGTGCTCGCGGGCCTCGGCATGGGCCTGGCTCAGCCGTCGCTGAGCACCATCGTCGCCAGCGCCGTTTCCGAGCACGACCACGGACTGGCCGTTTCGACCATGGCGACCATGACCGGCATCGGTGGCGTGGCGGGCATCTCGATCCTGACGGCCCTCTGTGCCGACGCCACGACGCCCGACGCCTTCCGCAACGGCTATCTACTCGGAGCGGCCGTGGCCGCGATCGGCCTGCTGCTGAGCCTCGGGCTGCGCGTCGTCGAGCACGCGGCGGTTCCGGGCTCCGATGCGGCCGCCGGCAAGACGAAGCCGGCCGGTGTGGGCGATCTCGACGAGGAGGGACTCGCACGCATGGCCTGAATCGGCCGTGGCCGTGGCCGTGCCCGTCGCGGTGGCGGACGCTCCGCCTAATGCGCGCCCTCGAGGACGGATCCCCCGCGCAGATCGCAGTCGTCGGCCCGCATGTACTGGGACACGCCCCGCAGTCGGCAGGCCACGATCCGATCGCCATCTCTGGACTTCGGCTCGGCACCCGTGAGGCCGTCCTGGAAGGACTTACCGAGGGCGCCGATCCGGCTGCCCAGGGATCTCTCCTGCTCGCCCGGGATTTCGGGCCCACCGGCAACTTCCGTGCGGATCTCCCCGGGTCTCGTCGTTGCCTCGGTATCGCTGAGGAGTCCCGCGCTGGCGGGGCCCTCTCCGGCGGACGCGCCCGTCGGATCGGCGGGCGTCACCAGGACGATGCGAATGCCGATCGCCGCAGCGATCACGAGAGAGCCGATCGCCAGCTTCAGACCGGCCCGGCGCCAGGCGGCTTGGATCTCGGAGTCCATGACCGCGCCATCGGCCTCACCGGGAGAGCCCTTGAGACCCCCGCCGCGCCGCATCGACGGAAGCCCGGCGCGGCGACCCGGCGCCCGGCGCCGCGGCTTCGACGGTCGAGTCTCGGTCAGCTTGCCTTGCGCAGATCCCGGGGCAACCCGTAGCCGCGCTCGCCGATGATGTTCAGCTGGATATGGCTGGCCCCGCCCGCAATGGCGGGCCCCAGGGAGAACATGTACTGGAGCACCCAGCCCGTGGCGGTCGTCTTGCGGCCCCAGCCCTCGATCTCCTCGTTGGTCGGCGCGAGCACGCCGTCTCCGCCGAGGAGGTCGTAGGCGCACTTCATGATCCGCTGCATGGTGTCGGTCGAGAAGAGCTTGTTCATCATCATCGGTCGCATCGCCTTCAGCATCTCGCCCCGTTTGGCGGCCGTCAGCTGCCGCATGTTCGACGTCTCGCTGGTGCGCACGTAGCCCTCGATCTCGGCGAGCCGTTGACGCACGTGGGGATCCTCGATCGCGGGTCGTCCGTTTCGGTGACGACTGCGAGCGAGCTCCACGAGGTCGTTGAAGGCGTCGCGCATCATGAAGGGATTGCCGATCAGGTTGCGCTCGTGGACGAGTGTCGCGCGAGACACCTGCCAACCCTGCCCCCGCTGGCCCACGATGTTCTCGGCGGGAATCCGCGCGTCCGTGAAGAACACCTCGTTGAACTCGTAGCCCCCGCTCATCTCCCGCAGCGGACGGACCTCGATGCCGGGCGTATCCATCGGCACGAGCAGGTAGCTGATCCCTTCGTGCTTCTTCGCGTCGGGCTCGGTCCGGAAGAGCCCGAACATCATGTGTGCACGCTGGGCACTGCTGGTCCAGATCTTCTGTCCGTTGAGAACCCACTCGTCGCCGTCGAGCCGGGCCTGGCATTGGAGAGAGGCGAGATCGCTGCCCGCGCCGGGCTCGCTGTAGCCCTGGCACCAGCGCTCCTCGCCGCTGAGCGCCGGCGGGACATAGCGCTTCTTCTGCGCCTCCGAGCCGAACTCGATCAGCGTCGGGGCGAGCATGCCCGCGCCCTGGGTGGCGAGATCCCGGGGCGCGCCGGCCCGATGGAACTCCTCCACCAGGATCTGATCCTTCAGGGCATCGCTCGGCTGCCCCGAACCGCCGTACTCTCTTGGAATGTGGCGGTAGACGAAGCCGGCCTCGATGCCGCGCTTGCGAAAGATCGCTTCCTGCTGCTCCATCGGCAGGCTCGCCTCCTCCCCCCGCAGCGGCCAGCCCTTCAAGAAGATCCGCACCGACTCGCGGAAGACCTCGTACTCTTTTCCGTATTCGAGATCCATGACGGCTTACCAGCCTCCCAGCTCGGCGCAGCGCTCGCGATGTTGCTCCGGCGTCCCGAGAAACGATCGATCGAAGAGGATCCGCTTGAACCACATCTGCACCTCGCACTCCCAGGTGAAGCCGTAGCCCCCATGAAGCTCGACCGACTCCCGCGCCGCATGGGTCGCCCTCTCGGTGATGTGGGCCTTCGCGAGAGAGGCGGAGCGCGGAGCCTCCGCCGGAAGATGGTCGAGGGCATACGCCGCGTACCACCACAGCGCCCGGCTCGGCTCGATGTCGGTCGCGAGCCGCGCGATCGTATGCTTTACCGCCTGGAACTGCGCGATGGGCAGCCCGAACTGCTCTCGCGACAGCGAGTAGGCGACATCGAGATCGATCAGCTTCGTGGCGGCTCCGAAGGCATCGGCCGCCAGCAGCACGGCAGCGGCGTCGGTCACGCGGGTCGCCCCGCCGGCGCCCTCGACGAGTCGCTCCGCGGACGCGCCCTCGAAGCGAACGGTCGCGAAGGGACGCGTGCGATCGACGCCATCCATCGGCTCGATCGAGACGCCCTCGGCCCTCGCATCGATCCAGGCGAGCTCACCCCCCTGCAATCCGACCAGGAAGCGGTCGGCCACCGCCGCGTGGGGCACGATCGTCTTCACACCCGAGACCCGATCGCCATCGAGCTTCGCCGTCCAGTCCCTCGGCGCCCAGCCGAGGTCGCTCTCCTGTAGAGCGATCGTCGCGATCTTCTCGCCGGAGGCCAGAGCCGGCAGGATCTCCTGCTGCTGCGTCGGACTGCCCTGCAGCCCGACGCCCAGGCATGCCAGGGCATGTCCGAGAAAGGGTCCGGGCAACGCCGCCTCGCCGAGCACCTCGGCCACGAGGGCGAGATCGAGTAGCTCCATCCCCGCCCCGCCGTGCTCTTCGGACACGATCAGCCCCGCAACGCCCATCTCCGCCAGCGCCGACCACAGGGCGGGATCGTGGCCCTCGCCCGCGTCGAAGAGCTCGCGCAGACGCGTCGTCGGGCACTCGTTCTGCACGAAGCCCCGAATCGTTTCCTGGAGCATCTCCTGCTCTTCCGTGAGTCCGAAATCCATCTTCACTCCTGGGGTCCACACGCGGCTCTCGAGGAGGCGACGTCGCGCCACCCGAGACCACCGGGATCGCAAGGCTGATCCGGATCCCGGGGCATGGAGACGACCCCACCACAGCACGCCGGGACGCTCGACAGTTAGCCCGTCCCGCCCGTCGTGGCGAACGCTGCCGCGGGCGCCCTCGCGACCGCCTTCGGTCGAGGCCCGAAGCCCTCCGAAATCCCCCGGCCGCCGGACTCCCGCTCCCGACATCCCCCGCGGAGGGTCCCGAACGGACGGTCGAAACGGGGCCGGTTCGCGCGGCTGGACGCGTCCCGGTCTGCCGCTAGGATCCGGCGGGTGAAGCGTCCTGTCGCCGAGCTGCAAACGATTGTCGGTGCTGATCGCCGGATCCATCCGGACGACGATGACGACCGTCGCCGCGGGGTCTACCTCCGTTGAAGATCGCGGTGGTGGGCTCGGGCATCTCGGGGCTGGTTGCCGCGTGGACGCTCGCGCGTTCCCACGCAGTGGAGCTCTACGAGGCCGACCGGCGGCTCGGGGGACATACCCATACGGTTGGCCTGGACCTCGATGGACATCGGATCGACGTCGATACCGGTTTCATCGTCTTCAACGAGCGCACCTATCCCAACTTCCAGCGCCTACTGGCCGAGCTGGACGTGCCGTCGCGCCCGACCCGGATGAGCTTCAGCGTCCGCTGCGACCGGACCGGTCTCGAGTACAGCGGATCCGGTCTGGACGGGTTCTTCGCCCAGCGACGCAATCTCTTCCGCCCGCGGCATCTGCGCATGCTGCGAGACATCCTGCGCTTCCAACGCGAGGCGCCGGACCTGCTCGAGCGCGACGATCCCCGCTCCACCCTGGGCGAGTACCTCGACGAGCGGGGCTACTCCCAGGCCTTTCTCGAGGACCATTTGCTGCCCATGGGAGGAGCGATCTGGTCGAGCACCCGGGCGCAGCTTCGAGACTTCCCGGCCCAGGCCTTCGTCCGCTTCTTCCACAACCACGGGCTTCTCCAGCTCCGCGACCGTCCCCGCTGGCGCACGATCGTCGGCGGCTCGCGGCGTTACATTGACGCGATGCTCCCGCGCCTGGCCGACCGACTGCGCGTCGCCTGTCCGGTGCGGCAGGTCTGTCGCCGCCCGGAGGGCGTCTGGCTCGAGACGGCCGCGGGGCGACAGGGCCCCTTCGATCGGGTCGTCCTCGCGACCCACAGCGACCAGGCGCTTCGGATGCTCGAACGCCCCAGCGAGGCGGAGCGCGAGACTCTCGCTGCGATCCGCTATCAGACCAACGAGGCCGTCCTGCACACGGACGCGCGGCTGCTGCCCCGTCGACCCCGGGCGCGCGCGGCCTGGAACTACCACCGGACCACGGGTTCAGAGCGCAGACCCGCCGTCACCTACTGGATGAACGCCCTGCAGGCGATCGAGCATCCCCGCGAGCTCTGCGTCACGCTGAACCACACCGACGCCATCGACCCCGGACTGATCCTGCGACATTTCGAATACGATCATCCCATCTTCGATCGGGCGGCTCTCGACGCGCAGCAGCAGCGCGACTCGATCAGCGGTGCGGATCGGGTGCACTATTGCGGGGCCTACTGGCGGCACGGCTTCCACGAAGACGGTGTCCTCTCGGCCTTGTGGGCCGTGAACGAGATCGAGCGCGTGGCGCGTCCCGCCCTGGCCCGGAGGCTGGCGGGATGAGCCTCGAGAGCTGCCTCTACGAGGGGATGGTGAGGCATCGCCGGTTCGAGCCCGTCGAGCACGGGTTCCGCAAGCGGATCCAGCTGCTGTATCTCGACCTCGAGGAGCGCGAGCGCGTCTTCGAGGGGAGTCGCCTCTGGTCCAACGAGGGGCGCGCGCCGGTCCGGTTCCGGCGCCGCGACCATCTCGGGCCGCCGACGGAGGCGTTGGCCGACTCCGTCGATCGGCTGCTCGAGACACGCCTCGGCCGTCCGGCTGGAGGCCCCATCCGACTGCTGACCAGCCCCAGTCACTTCGGCCTCGTCTTCAATCCCGTGAGTCTGTACTACTGCTTCGACCCGAGCGGTGCCGCACTCGACGCGCTGGTGGCGGAGGTGACGAACACGCCCTGGGGCGAGCGCCATTGCTATGTGCTGGATCTCGCCGACATCGAATCGAAGCACGGCCGGGCCCTGGAAACGGGCTCCTCCAAACGCTTTCACGTGTCGCCCTTCATGGAGATGGGGATGGAGTACGACTGGCAGATCGGAGTGCCGTCGCGCTCGCTGACGCTGTCGATCCGCACCCAGCTCCGGGATCGGCCGCCCTCCTCGAAGCGGATGCATGGAGCTCCCTACTTCCAGGCCGACCTGGCCCTGTCGAGGCGGGAGATCGACGTCGCCCGACTCCGCCGGGCCTTCTGGCGCGATCCCTTCCTCTCCGGCCGGATCCTGCTGAGCATCTACGGGCAGGCGCTCCGGCTGGTCGCGAAACGGGTGCCGTGGGTGCGGCATCCGCAGCGTCGATGGCCGCGTGGGCTTGCAGATCCGGCACTGCTGAGCCCGGAACCGGAGAGGACGAGTCCCAATCACGAGGTGGTTTCCGCATGACATCCGATCGCTTCCAGAGCCGCCCATCCATCGTGGTCCCGCTCCCGCGGCGGAGGCGTCCTCCGCTGCTCGTCTCCCTCGGCCGTCGGCTCGTGCACGGCTTCCTGAGCCAGCTCGAAGAAGGCGAGATCCGACTTCGCGACGGTGACCAGCTGCACCGCTGGGGCCGCCGGAGCGATCGATGGCCGGTGGCCGTGGAGGTCGAGGTCGTGGACCCCGCCGTCTACCCCGCGATCGCCTTCCACGGCACCGTCGGCAGCGGCGAATCATGGATGGCGGGCCATTGGCGCTGCAGCGACCTGAGCCTGCTGATCCGCCTGATCCTGGACAACGACTCGCTTCGCTCCGCCCTCGATTCTGGCAGTGCACGGCTGTTCCGGCCCCTGCGGTCGCTGCTCCACGCGGTGCGTCGGAACCATCGCGCCGGCAGCCGACGCAACATCGCCGCTCACTACGATCTCGGCAACGACTTCTTCGCGCAGTTCCTCGATCCGACCATGACCTATTCCTGCGGCCTCTTCGAAAGCCCCGACGCCACGATGGAGGAAGCCTCTCGCGCGAAGTACGAGCAGATCTGCAAGGCCGTCGACCTTCGCGAGGGGGATCATCTGCTCGAGATTGGCACCGGCTGGGGCGGCTTCGCGCTGCATGCCGCGAGCACCCGGGGCTGTCGGATCACGACCACGACGATCTCGAAGGCCCAGTACGACTGGGCCCGGGCGCGGATCGCCGAGGCCGGACTCGCCGATCGCGTCGAGGTCCTGTTGCGCGACTATCGCGACCTGGGCGGTCGCTACGACAAGCTCGTCTCGATCGAGATGATCGAGGCCGTCGGCCATGCCTATCTCCCCACCTATTTTCGCAGCTGTAGCCGCCTGCTCCGCCCGCACGGTCGCATGGCTCTGCAGTGCATCCTGATCCGGGACGAGCTCTACGAGCAGGCGACCCGGAACGTCGACTTCATCAAGCGCTACATCTTTCCCGGCGGCTGCCTGCCCTCTCGCCAG
>CAYWGW010000042.1:0-23940 GCA_964457385.1 uncultured Spirochaetaceae bacterium | reverse complement strand
GTTGCCCGGCTGCTGGAAACGCTGGCCGAGCCATTCGCCATAAGCGCTCGCCTCCGCCGCGGAGAGGGCTTCGAGCTCGGCGGCAGCTCCCTGTCTGCAGGCAAAGCCGGGGTAGACATGCGAGAAGAGGACCAGGACGCCGCGGGTGTGGGCGGCTTCGACCACGGTATCGACGAAGTCCCAGTAGGCGGCGGCGCTCGGATCGGTCATGGTCACGAAGGCTTTGGGGGCGTTCGTTCCCCACGGACTGTCGCCGTTCTTGTTGAAGGGCGGGCCGTCGGGGCCGTCGGGGAAATGCTGATCGATCAGCCGCACGAGAATCGCGTTCCCCGCCCGCGAGACGAGATCGTCGAGATAGTCGGTCACGTCGTTCGGGGGACCCAGATCCGCGATCGTGGTGAGCTGCCAGCCGGCGTCACCCTTGAGGACGAACTCGACTCCGTTCTGGTCCTCGAGGCCTCGGAGATCGTCGCGGATCCGGAGGGGCCAGGCCCGGGTCTGGGCGACCGCATCGTTTGGGATCTGCTCGGCCGAGCAGGCCGTGCCCAGGACCCAGATCGCGAGCTGGAGCAGACCCACGGATCGGATCCTGCGAACGCGGATCCCCCTGGTCGAGAGACCTGTCGTCCACATCGCGGCTCCTCCTGTTCCGGTTTCGTGCCTCCCGAAGACACGCGTCGACTAGCGTCGCTTCGCCGTCTTCCCCGGCTTCTCGAGTCGGCGATCCACAGCCTGGCCCTTGGCGGCGCGCTTCGATTCCCGCGCCCGGCGCAGCACCTCCTGGGCGTCGAGATGGTCCTCGCCCGCCCTGGCCAGGTACTCGTCGTAGCTGCCGCTGAAATCCTGGACGCCGTCGGGGGTGATCTCGATGATCCGGGTCGCGAGCTCGTTCACGAACCAGCGATCGTGGGAGACGAAGATGAGGGTTCCCTCGTAGGCCTTGATCCCCTCGACCAGGGCTTCGATCGCCTCGAGATCGAGGTGGTTGGTCGGCTCGTCGAGGACGAGCACGTTGGGCTTTTCCACGGCCTGACGGGCGAAGAGCAGGCGCGCAGCCTCGCCGCCCGAGAGGGCCTCGAGCTTCTTCCTGCTCTCGTCGCCGGAAAAGAGGACGGCCGCCAGCTGACCCTTCACGAAGCCGATGCCCTGGGTGGGGCAGAACTGGCCGAGCCAGTCGTCGAGGCTCTGGCGGGTGGCGCCGATCTGCTCCTTGTGGTCCTGGGCCACGTAGCCGGGATGGGTCTCGTAGCCCCACTCGACGCGCCCCTCGTCGGGCTTCGTCTCGCCCATCATGATCTTGAGCAGCGTCGACTTGCCGATGCCGTTGGGGCCGATGATCGCGACGCGCTCACCGCGTCGCACCGTGAGATCGATGTCCTCGAGAACGGTCTTTTCATCGTATCGTTTGGTGATTCCGGAGAGCTCGATCACCTGCTTGCCGCTCGGGCGGCGCTGCTCGATGCGGAAGCTGGGATAGCGGCGCGAGCTCTCGGGCAGGGGTTCGATCTCGATCCGGTCGATCGCCTTCAGCTTGCTCTGGGCCTGTCGGGCCTTCGTGGCCTTGGCGCGGAAGCGTTCGACGAAGGCCTTGTGGTCCGCGATCTCGGCCTCCCGCTTCTCGATCTCGGCCTCCCGGCGCTGGCGCTCCTCGCGCTTGGCCCGCACGAAGTGGGCGTAGTTGCCGGGATAGGCCTTGATCGTGTCGTAGTCGACGTCGACGATCGTCGTTGCCACGGTGTCGAGGAAATGATGATCGTGGGAGATCAGCAGCGCGGTGCCCTTGAAGGTCGAGAGGAACTGCTCGAGCCAGCGGATCGAGAGGATGTCGAGATGGTTCGTCGGCTCGTCGAGCAGCAGTACGTCGGGCTCGGAGGCCAGCACCTGGGCGAGCAGCACGCGCAGCTTGAAGCCGCCGGAGAGGGTGGAGAGCGGCTGGTCGTGGACGGCGGTCTCTACGCCGAGCCCTTCGAGAATCGCTCCAGCCCGGGCCTCGAGGCCATAGCCGTCGGCTCGCAGGATCAGCTCCTCGAGCTCGGCATAGCGATCGCCGTCGAAGTGGTTCTCGGCGTTGGCGAGGATCTTCTCCTTCTCCTCCATCGCCTTCCAGAGCTTCGCGTGGCCCATCATGACGACGTCGAGGATGCGGACGTCTTCGTACTGGAAATGATCCTGCTTCAGGACGCCGAGCACGGCCCGCTTCGGGATCGAGATGTCGCCGCCGCTCGCGCCCTCGTCGCCGGTCAGGATCTTCAGCAGCGTCGACTTGCCGCAGCCATTGGCGCCGACGATGCCGTAGCGCTCACCGCGATTGAATTGCAGCGTGACGCCCTCGAAAAGCACCTGATCGCCGTAGTACTTGGAGAGATTCGATAGAGAAATCATGGACTTGGCCGCTCGTTCCCGGTTCCTGTGAAAGGCGCAGGGTAGCGGAGGCGGTCGGATCCGCCCGGATCGCGGACGCACGGGACGTCTGCCCCCGGGGCCGAGGCCGTGTTCGGGGTCTGGATCGCGACCGGGACCGCGCCCGCGGCCCCGGCGGTCGTTCCGATTTCAGCTCCGGCTGCTGCGGTATTTCTTCAGCTCGAGGCGGGAGACCATCGCCCGATGGACGGCGTCGGGGCCATCGGCGATGCGCAGGGCCCGGGCCATGCCGAGCAGCCGCGTCAGCTCCGGATCGGCGACGCCTTCGCCGCCGTGGATCTGGATCGCGGCGTCCGTCACCTGTTGCAGCACGTTGGGCGCAACGACCTTGATGGCGGAGATGTCGACGAGCGCACCGAAGGTGCCGAGCGTATCCAGGGCCCAGGCCGCCTTCAGGGTGAGCAGGCGCGCCTGGTCGATGGCCATCCGACAGTCGGCGATGATGTCGCCGTTGGCGCCGAGGTCGGCCAGAGGCCGGCCGAAGGCCACGCGGCCGACGGCCCGCTCGCAGAGCCGCTCGAGCGCCCGCTCGGCTGCGCCGATCGCGCGCATGCAATGATGGATGCGTCCGGGACCCAGGCGGCCCTGGGCGATCTCGAAGCCCCGCCCCGGGCCCGCGATCACGTGGTCGAGGGGAACCCGAACGTCGTCGAAGGCGATCTCCCCATGGCCGTGGGGCTCGTCGAGATGGCCGAGCACCGGCAGCATCCGCACGATCCGCAGACCCGGCGCGTCCATGGGAACGATCACCATCGAGTGGCGGGCATGGCGGGCGGCCTCGGGATCCGTGACGCCCATGAAGATCAGGAAGCGGCAGCGCGGGTCACCGGCTCCGCTCGTCCACCACTTCAGCCCGTTCAGCACGATCTCGTCGCCATCGACCTTGCAGGTGGCCTGCATGTTGGTCGCATCGCTGGAGGCGACGGCGGGCTCGGTCATCGCGAAGCCGGAACGGATCTCGCCCGCCAGCAGCGGCTCGAGCCAGCGTGCCTTCTGCTCCGGCGACCCGTAGCGGATCAACACCTCGGCGTTACCCGTATCGGGTGCGGCGCAGTTGAAGACCTCGGGTGCCAGGAAGCTGCGCCCCGTCACCTCGGCGACGGCCGCGTAGGAGCGGTTGTCGAGTCCGGCGCCGAACTCCTCGTCCGGCAGGAAGAGGTTCCAGAGTCCGAGCCGTCTGGCCTCGGACTTCAGCTCCTCCACGATCGGCGGGATCCGCCAGCGTCGCCAATCCGACGTCCCGACCAGCTGCTCCAGGTAGACGGACTCGTTCGGCAGCACGCGCTCTCGCACGAACCGCTCTACCTGCTCCACCACCAGGACCGCCCGTTCCGAATGCGCGAAATCCATCTTCCCTGCTCGTCAGCCCATCGGACCCGAAGGGCTCCCTCCTTGGGCAATCATATCCTGATCCGGGGCTGCGTCACGCGATCCACGGATCCGGGCGCGGCCGCTACGAGGCGGTCTCGCCGGCCGTCGCCAGCCGTCGCGCCGAGCGCCGGAGCATGGCCGCCATGCCGGTGGCGGCCAGCGCATTGGCCGCCGCGATCCAGCCGGTGCCGAGCCGGGCCGCGAGGTCGAGGTCGTTGCGAAGCAGCCAGCCCAAAGCGGTGAAGGTGATCTGCAGTCCGAAGAAGACGAGGAGGGCGGCGATTCCGGCCGCCCGGCCGTCGAAGCGTCGAGCCCGCTCGTGGGTGAGCCACTGCGATGCGACGAGGCTGGCGAAGCCGACGAACACGGCACCGTGTACGATGGAGTAGCCGGTCACGAGCGCCAGATGATTCAGGGGATCGAAGCTCTCCGCAGCGGTCGAGACGTCCCCGCTCAGAAACAGCGCCGCGCCGAGCACGGCGGGCGTCCAGAGAACGCCGCGGCCCGTCGCCACATCCACGACCAGGAAGAAGACGGCAACGATCAGGGCGCCGACGACGCCGGCGATTGCGGTCGGCCGCGTCCAGTCATATTCCTCGTCGGGCATCGAGTCCGTCGGCCGCCCGACGGGTCGGTGAGACCCTCCGGAGATCGGTCGGGACAGGGCATCGTGGGAGTCGGACATGACGGGTCTCCTTGGCTGGGCGTTCATGGAGTTCGGGTCTCTGGCTCTCTCCTGTTTCGCGCCGTCTGGTGTTGTCTGGTGTTGCTCGAACACGGAGGCAACAGGCAGTTTCCGCTGTCTGCCTCCGAGGCGCTCTTCCTGATCATAAGACGAATGGACTGGTGGCGAGTGTGATGATTCGTCGCGGGCCGCTTCTGCAGACGGCTATCGGGGCACGAGAGGGCCGAACCCTACATCCATACGGCAACGACGATCCCGAGAAAGAGCGTAGAGGCGGCGGGCGTGTCGGCGCCGATCAACCGCCACGTGCGTCCGGGACCCCTCAGGACCCGGAGCGCCAATTCTGACGGAACCAGGATCATCCCGAGGGCAGCAGCGCACCGAGGACGATGGCGTATGCTTCGCGTGACGCGCCTTCACGCTCGTCGGCGAGATTCGATCCGATTCATCCGCGGGAGATGCCGGCACGCTACGCAGGCCAGGCGGGCCACGAAGGGAGAGAGCATGATCGCCACGAGAGAGCATCCGAAGAAGTCCGTCGAGGTCCTCGGCAAGCGCATGGCCTACGTGGAGCTCGGAAGTGGCGATCCGATCGTCTTCCAGCACGGCAACCCGACCTCCTCCTACCTCTGGCGCAACGTCATGCCCCACGCCGAGTCCCTCGGCCGGTGTCTCGCGCTCGACCTGATCGGCATGGGCGACTCGGAGAAGCTCGAGCCCTCCGGCCCCGATCGCTATACCTTCGTCGAGCACCGACGTTATTTCGATGCCGCCCTCGAGGCGCTCGGTGTCGAGGATCGGGTCACCCTGGTGCTGCACGACTGGGGCTCGGCACTGGGCTTCGACTGGGCCCGTCGTCATCCCGATCGCGTCAAGGGCATCTGCTACATGGAAGCCATCGTGCGTCCCATGAGCTGGGAACAGTGGCCCGAGGCCGCCCGTGCCCTGTTCCGCTCCTTCCGATCGCCCGACGGCGAGAGCATGGTGCTCGAGAAGAACGTGTTCGTCGAGAACGTGCTGCCGGGCTCGGTGCTGCGTGGACTGACGCCGGAGGAGATGGAGGTCTATCGGCGCCCCTACCTCGAGCCCGGCGAGGATCGCCGACCCACGCTCACCTGGCCGCGTCAGATTCCGGTCGGCGGCGAGCCTGCGGACGTGGTGGAGATCGTCCAGAGCTATTCGGATTGGCTCGCCCAGAGCGAGATCCCGAAGCTCTTCGTGAACGCCGAGCCGGGCGCCATCCTGACCGGCGAACAGCGCGAGTTCTGTCGTCGTTGGCCCAATCAGGTCGAGGTGACGGTGAAGGGTAGCCACTTCATCCAGGAGGATTCGCCGGACGAGATCGGTCGGGCCCTGGCGGAATGGCACCGCGGCGTGGGCGGAGCAGGGGGATCGAAATCCCCGCGATCATGATCGCGCCTCCGAGGAGCTCGTGGTCGCGAGGCCAGTCCGAGAGCAGCGCGAATGCGAAGAAGAGGGTCAGGACGGGCGCCGACAGGCTCGCGAGCGTCGATACGCGCGCTTCGACATAGCGTGCCGAGATCATCAGGCACAGACGCGAGAAGAAGGGGCCACTGATCGCGGAGAGCGAGGCGAAGAGAATCTGCTCGCGTGGCAGCGTGTCGAGCTCCGGGGCCGGGTTGAAGGCGAACCAGAGCGCGACCGCGAGCCAGAGTCGGATCGCGTTCACGGCCACCGGATCGATCCGGTAGATGAAATGGCGCGTCACGACGACGAGCATGCTGAAGCAGGCCGCCGCTCCGAGGGCCATCCCCGTGCCTGCGCCGAAGAGTCCGGGCAGTCTGCCGAGATTGAAGTCGCCAGCGGAGGGACCGGCGGCCGGCTCCTGTAGCACGACGAGGCCCATGGCCGCGATGGCCGCACCGAGCCAGTAGCGGCGCTCGACACGTTCCCCCAGCAGCAGCCAGGCGAAGAGTGCCACCAGGATCACCTCCGCCCGGAAGAGCACGTTCAGAAGCGCGGGCGACAGATCCTGGATCGCGCGGGCGCTGGCGAGATTTCCGGCCAGTGTGAAGCCTGCGAGCAGCCCCGCAACCCCGAGATCCGCACGCGTGAGCCGGAGGCCGCGGACTCCCGAGTCACGCCGCTGCCAGAACACGAAGAGCGTGTTCGTGAGGGCGGAGACGCCGAGCAGGAGCAGGACACTGTGGGCGGACTCCCCGGCCTCGTTGGCGAGCTTCCAGGGAATCACGAAGAGCGCGCCCCCGACGGCTCCGGCGAAGGCCCAGGCCAGACCCCGCCGTCGGAGCTCGCGACTCGAATCCATCCCGGATGTCCCCGTCCTGGCCGTTCGGAGGCCGAGGGCAGGATGACGTGTCCGGGCCGGGAGGTCGACCGGCGACGAGGTGGGACGGATCGAGAGTTGGGCTGCGCCGCTCCGGAATCAGGTCCGGCGTGCGAAGCGTCGGCCGTAGATCTCGAGCCCCATGAGGCCGAGCAGGAGCAGCACGGCGCTCGAGGGTTCGGGGACGAAGGTCATCATGGAGGTATCGATTCCGGGCGCCAGGATCGTGCTGGCGTCGAAGAAGGCGCCCGTGAAGTCCGCCCTGTTCGCGCCTGCAAGACTCGAGAGATCGGCACCGAGCAGTCTGGCGCCGACGAAGGTCGCATTCCGGATGTCTCCGGTCGCGAAGCTCACGCCGTCGAGGGTCGCATTGGTGAAGTCCGCGTTGAGTGCACGGAGGCCCAGCATCGAAGCGCCCGTGAGGTCGGCACCCGTCAGATCGGCGTTGCGAAGATCCGCACCATCCAGGATCGCCGACCGGAGGAAGGAGTCGACGAGGTTGGCGTTCAGGAAGTGCGTCGAGCGAAGAAGGGCACCGTCGAGGATGATGCCTTCCAGATACGAGTTTCGATGATTGTCGAAGGAGTGATCCTCGCCAGTGTGATCGCCGAAGGCGGTGAGCGGACCGGCCAGTGCCGGGGTGCCACCGAAGGAGAGTGACCACGCAAGGACGATGAGCGACAGCGACGGGATCGCGAGTCGCGTCGAGATCTTGCGCGTCGATCGGGTGGAGGGAGTGGGGGTCTGCATCTTCATGCTCCGATCCGGTCCGCGTGGGCGAGCGGGAACGCGCCTTGGCTCGTTGCGTTTCCGTCGTCCAGCGGTGACTCGATGGGCTTTTCACTGGAGACATCGACGATTCAATGTGATGGCTTTAACACCCAGTTGGGTTTGCCGCCGGAATCCGGGTCGAAGAGCCGTTCCCCCGGCAGAGACTCGGCAGACCCCGGGCAGCTCTGCGGCAGCGGTTCGGGAGGGCCCGGGCGTCGCAGGACGTCAGGTGACACGCCGCCCGCCCGCACCCACCCCGGCATCATCGATGCCGAAGCGGCGTCCGGGTCCGGGAGGGCGACGGGCCACGGCTTGATGAGTACTCGGGGCCTGGGCCATATTCGGACCCATGTCCGAAGACGACCTGCGATTTTCCCGGCTCGAGGAGCTGCTCGAGCTGGCGCTCGACCTCCAGGGCTCGCTCTCGGGCGTGACCCTCGACGACATCATGTCGCGCTTCGACGTGTCGCGGCGGACGGCGACGCGGATGCTCACGTCCGTGCGACGAGCCGTGGGAGAGGCGCACTTCGAGTACGAAACCGGGGACGATGCACGCAAGCGCTGGAAGCTCGTCCGGCCCGCGGTGAGCGGCCTCTTCCGGCTGACGGCGGCCGACCTCTCTGCTCTCGACCGGGCGGCGAGGCTGGCGGAGCGCGAGGGGGAGAGGCGTCTGGGCGAAGAGCTCGGCTCCGTCGCGCGGAAGCTGCGGGCGTTGTCGCCGCCGAGCTGGCTGCTGCACGTCGACCCCGATCTCGAGGCGATGACCGAGGCCCAGGGCTTCGCCTTTCGGGCGGGGCCTCGGCCCAGAATCGACGACCATCTGCTCGAGCGGCTCCGCCATGCGATTCTGGCGCAGAAGCGTGTCCGCTTGCGCCATCGGAAGCTCTCGCAGGGAAGACCTTCGTGGCAGACGGTGGGACCTCTGGGCTTCCTCTACGGCAGTCGCCATTACCTGGTCGCCTGGAGCGAGCGCCGGGGGCGCGTCGTGCTCTTCCGGCTCTCGCGGATCGATCGGTTGGAACAGCTCGAATCGGCCTTCGATCCGCCGCCGGGCTTCGACCTCGGCGACTTCGCGCGGCAGAGCTTCGGCGTGTTTCAGGAAGAGCCTTTCGACGTCGTCTGGCGCTTCGTTCCGCGGGCGGCTGCGGAAGCGAGGGAGCACGTCTTTCATCCGGACCAGAAGCTCGAGGAGTGGGGCGACGGCTCGCTGATCGTTCGATTCCGGGCCGGTGGGCTTCAGGAGATGGCGTGGCATCTCTTCACCTGGGGACCGGACGTCGAGGTGATCGAGCCGCTGGCGCTGCGGCGCGAGCTGCAGCGCGAACTCGTCGCAGCGCTCCGTCGGCACGGCCGCGAGCGCGGTCGGCCGGCGACGAGCGCGGACGGAACGGGCCGGCAGGCAGCGAAGGGAGGGACGCCCGCTCGGGCGCAGGCGAGGTCGCGCGGCAAGACGTGAGTCGGACCCGGGCACGGCCGTCGGGTCCCCTGGTTTCCTGGGCTACGCTCGGGCGTCCATTCGACGAGGTCTCTCATGCTCACGGTCCATCATCTGAACAACTCCCGCTCTCAGCGGGTACTCTGGCTACTCGAGGAACTCGGCCTCGAGTATTCCATAGAGCGTTACCAGCGCGATGCGACGACCAACCTCGCGCCGCCCGAGCTCGCCCGGGTCCATCCGCTCGGCAAGTCCCCCGTGCTCACCGATGGCGAGCTCACGATCATCGAGTCGGGTGCGATCATCGACTACGTGATCCGCCGTCACGGGGACGGACGCCTGCGCCCGAAGGAAGGCTCGGCGGAGCTCGAGGAGTACCTGCAGTGGCTTCACTATGCCGAGGGGAGCGCGATGTTCCCGCTCATCATGAAGCTGTACACGTCGCGACTGCCCGACGGCGGGGCGGCCCTCCAGCCTCGGATCAGTGAGGAGCTCGATCGGCATCTGGGCTACGTGGACGCGTCGCTCGAGGGCGTCGATTGGCTCGTCGGCAACGCCTTCTCGGGAGCCGACGTGCAGCTCTCCTTCGTGGCGGAGATCGCGCCCCTGCTGCATCCGACGGCCGAGCTGCCGAACGTGGCCGCCTTCCGAGAGCGCTGTCAAGCGCGTCCCGCCTACCGCCGAGCGCTCGACAAGGGCGGCCCCTACGCGTACGCGAACGACTGAAGGCTCGACCTCAGTCGGATCGGGTGTTCTCTTCCTGGCTCATCCGTGCCGCGCCTCGCGTGGGTGTTTCAGTGATTGGCATTTTTGTGTGGTCTCGGGATTCCGGTGCGGCATCCGGGGCAGGCCTTCAAGTCGCCTGCGCGCTCGACGATGGGGTTACTGGGAGGGCGGCGGCGTCGCAGGCCGAGGGGTCGGCGATGGGCCACACCGCGCTGCCTTCCCATTCGGCGGCTAGTGTCGGCAGGAATGGTCGCAATCGTATTCGAAACGAGTGCGTTCACGACAGGGCAGGGGGCAGAGTTCATGCGCGAAGTCTGGAATCACGACATCCGACCGACACTGAGCGCTTACGCCGACAGCCTGCGGTCGGCGAATTCGGGCATCTTCATCAACGGAGTCGGTGAGATCGGGCTCTCCCTGCTGAAGCTCGCCCTCAATGCGGGCATTCCCGTCGTCGGCGTGCACGAGCCCCATCCGAAGGCCAGCCTCGAGCAGATGGCGATTCGACTGGGATACGGACGCAGCCCGGGCGTCTCCTTCGACGAGGCTGGTCAGGTCCTGGAGTTTGGCGATCAGCGGGTTCCCGTTCTGCGGGAGATCCAGCCGGGCCATCGCTTCGAGGGGCGCGGCGACGTCTCCCAGACCATCGTGGTCGACTGCAGCGGCTTCGAGTTCACCCGTGCCCGGGCGCAGCGGTTTCTGGACGCCGGAGTCGAAGCGGTTTTCTTCTCGGGGCCCGGAGCGACCGCAGAGGAGCGAGAGCATATCCCGCTGCTGCTTCACGGTGTCACCCTCGACCGACTCGGCGCCGACACGCGGATCGGGAGCATGGGGAGCTGCACCACGAATAGCGTGGTGGCTCCGATCCTCGCGCTCCACGAGGCCTTCGGCGTCGAGGCTGGAACGATGATCAGCGTCCATAGCGCGACCAACTCCGACAGCGCCTGTGATACATGGAATGGCCGTGGGATCCTCGATGCGATCGGAAAGCCCGGCGGGTCGGGAGCGCTCGGACTGGTCGGTCTGCTGGTGCGCGACCTGGAGAACGCCTTCGCCGGGGGTGCGATCCGGATACCTGCCGCAGACGGGTCGGTGACCTACCTGACGCTCTTCCTCTCGGACGAATCGGTGACGGCGGATCGGGTCAATGGGGTGCTCGAGAAGGTGGCTGAGAAGAGTGTGTTCTTCGACATGAACCGGTCGCCCGAGCCGCTCACCATCAGCGACGTGCGGGAGACGTACTACCTGGCGTGGCTCGACCCGCAGCAGACGAGGGTGGTTCCCGTTCCCGGGAAGGGCGTGATGATCCAGCTGGCCTCGGCCTACTCGAACAAATGGGGCTTCGCGGCGGCCCTGCTCGCGTTGCCCGCACAGTGGGCCGCGGCGCGCTGAGCTTCCTCCAGCGGCCAGCGGCCAGCGGCCAGCGGCCAGCGGCAGCCCCAGCGACCGGCGTCAGGTGCCCGACGGCGAGCGGCCGGATCCGCCTACGCCGACCGGGACGAGACGGAATCGACGGTCAGGGTCAGCCCATCGACGCCGACGACGCGAACCGCTTCTCCGGGAGCCAGCGGCGGGCACCCGGGCGCGCGCCGTGCGCGCCAGAGCTCCGGGCCGAGGCGGATGTACCCCTCCTGATCGGAAAGGCCGTCGTGGGCGATTCCGATCGCGTCGAGCAGGTCGCCGTGCGGTCTGCCCGGAGCGGGCTCGTAGGCCGCGCGGACGAAGGGGAAGAGGGCCGCGTCCTTCACGATCCAGACGAGGACCGCGCCCGCTGCGATCTCGATCGGAACCCCAAGCCACTCGTGCGCGGCGATCGCCCCGAGCAGGCAGGCGACGAATCCGGGTATCTGGAGTGCCGTATAGCGGAGCAGGACCCGCGTGGTCGGGGACGAGGAGCGTTGCGGCAAGATTTTCTTCCTCGGGAGCCGGGGCGACGCGCAATGCCGTTCGGATGCTAGCGACTCGGCGCGGTGCACCCCTCCCGGGGCCTGCCCGGACGACTCGGTCCGGGCTCCGAGGCTCGAATCCCACGCGTCCGCAGTGCCCGACCCGATGGCTCGGGCCCGGATCGCCACGCATCTTCGAGACACGAGCATGCGTACCTATGGTAGATTCGAGCTGGTAGATTCGAGCTTGGAAGCAAAGCCGATGCGCGAGGCTTCCGACCCTTGCCTGGCGCGATGGCTGACGGGGCTCGGCGCACTCGTCGAATCGAGGAGGTCGTCCCATGTCCAGAATGGCTCCCATCTTCATCCCGGTCCTGCTGGCAACGCTCTCGTGCGCCTCCGTCGAAGGGGAGTCGGGTGCGGGCTCGACGACGAGTGGGGAGCTCGTCGAGGTCGCGATCGAGGGACCGGGCCTGCTGATGGCTCTGGAGGATCATGGCATCGGGGGCTACGACGCCTACGTCCTGCCCCCGGCGGTGCTCGACTATCGCCGCGACTCGGCCGAGCTCTCCGCAGACGTGGAGCAGGCCTTTCTGGCACAGCTCGAGCAGTCCTTGATCGACGCGGCCGAGGAGGTGGGCATTCCGATCTCCCAGGTTCCCGGAGAATGCGTCCTGCTGGTCGGCATCGGATTGGTCGACGTCGAAGTCGGCACCCGGGGAGGCACCTCCGACGGCACGATCGGGCAGATGACCCTGGTCATGAAGGTCCTCGACTCGCTGACGGGGGAGACGTTGCTTCACCAGGAGCTCGCGCAACGCGTCCAGGACGACGGCAGCGGCGCCGCTCCGACCGATCAGATCCTGCTCCGCTTCGACGAGATGACGAGGATCCTCGATCTCGCCGGAACCCTGCACGCGGTCGGAGTCGCAGAGGATCAGGCGCGACCCGGTTGCCAGGGCCTCATCGCGCAGCGTCAACGCGAGCTCGACTCGGCGGTCTCGGCACGTTGATCGCCGCAGTCGAGGCGGCAGGGCCGGGCAGGAGCGGTTAGCCTTCGTAGAAGATGAGCTTCGTTGGAAGTCGGTGCCTGTCGGCCCTCCTGATCGCATGCCTGCTCGGGGGTTCGGCCACCGCCGAGCAGACCGGCCACCTGGGTCCTGCGCCCAGGGACGCGGATGGCCTGTTCCTGAATCCTACGGGCCGACTCTCCCACGGATCCTTCGGCGTCCGCTTTCCGTTCTTCCTCCGGCGCTTCGCAGGCTTCTTCCGGAGCCGGCCGGGCGCCCCTGATCGCGTCCCCAACGACGGGGCACTGCTGAGAGAGAACGCGCGGCATAGCAAGCCGACCCTGACCTGGGTCGGCCATTCGACCCTGCTCGTGCAGATGGACCATGTGACCTTCCTGACAGACCCGATCTGGTCCGAGAAGCCGAGCCCGATCTCCTTTCTGGGCCCCCGGCGCTTCGTGTCGCCGGGGCTGGCCCTGGAGGACCTGCCGCCGATCGACTTCGTGGTCGTCTCCCACAATCACTACGACCACCTCGATCTGCCGACCCTGCGTGCCCTGGCCGAGCGCGATCCGGAGACGCTCTTCCTGGTGCCCCAGGGCAATGCGGACCTGCTGCGGGCCGAGGGCATCGAGCGTGTGATGGAGCTCGACTGGGGTGACGTCGTCGAGCGATCCGGCGTGACGATTCGATGCCTGCCCGCCCAACACTGGAGCAAACGCGGCCTGGGCGACGACGACGAATCGCTCTGGTCGTCCTGGATGGTCGAGGGACCGGTGCGGAAGTTCTTCTTCGCAGGCGACACGGGCTATTTCGACGGCTTCGAGCGCATCGGCGCGGCCCATGGCCCATTCGATCTCGTCGCGGTTCCGATCGGGGCGTACGAGCCCGCCCGGATGATGCGGGCCTCCCACATGGATCCGGAGGAGGCCGTCCAGGCGGCGATCGATCTGCGCGCTCGCCAGGCCGTCGCGATGCATTTCGGGACCTTCGATCTCTCCGACGAGCCCCTCGACGAGCCTCCGCGCCGTTTCCGGGCCGCTGCGCACGCGGGCCCGCTCGGCGGCGGCGCCGCCTGGGTGCTACGGATCGGTGAGACCCGTTTCTTCTGAGTGGAGAAGCCGGGAGCGGCTCGGCCGGCTAGAGCCCTGGCACGGGTTTCGGGCGGGCCAGGGGCGGGGTGGGAAGCGGCGCGTCGGGCCTCCGGCTCGTCGCGTCCTGCCATCGTCGCAGGAAGGCTGATCGGGGTAGCACGTGGGCTCCGAGGGCGCGCTTGTAGGCGAGATGCGGATGGCCCAGGTTCCAGAAGTCGAAGCCGCATTCCCGGAGTCGCCCGGCCAGCAGGACGAGCTGGAGCGTTCCGAAGTGGCGCCAACGCGGGTCTTCCCTGCGGCAGAATCCAGTGAGGCTCGTGTAGCTGCGGCCGATCGTGTAGCCGAGCTCTCCGGCGACGAGCTCGTTCCGGGCTCGCGAGCGGAGCTCGATCCCGTGGATCGCGAAGTCGTCGCGAGGACCCGTCGGGAGCCGTCCGAGAAGCCGGCGATAGGGCTCGTGGAGCCAGCAGCGATGACCGTGATGGGCCACGAGGGCGTCGACGAGCTGTGGGCGCGGTGCGCCGATCGAGAGCTCGATGTCCTCGCGCTCGAGTCGTTCGGAACCCAGAAGCTTCCGGACATGGCGGGAGACGTGGAGATCCTCCCAGTCGAGCACGGCATAGCTGCGCTGCAGCTCGGGCAGTAGGATGCAGCCGGCGTCGGGATGGTGGTGCGCGATGGCGATGAAGCCCGCGCGGGCGAGCGCCACGTAGAGGTCGGGATCCCAGTCGTCGGACCAGTAGAACGTGCGTCGAAGATCCGGGTAGAGATGGGTCTCGAGGATCCCGTTCTCGAGTTCGGCGAGGGAGATGCGGCAGATCGGCGTCGACATGGGCGCACCCGTCGGAAGTCGGGGGGAGGGTTGGAGCGGAGTCGGGAGCCTACGGATTCGCAGGTCCTCGCTCAACGGAGCCGCGAGTCGTCGACCTGATGGCTAGACTCTCGCGGGTATGGCTACATCCTCTTCGGAGCTGGCGCTCGTCCTGTCGGGCGGTGGCGCCCGGGGCGCCTACCAGGTGGGGCTGCTCCGGCACCTTGCCCGGCACTACCCGGATCTTCCGGTCCCGATTCTCACGGGCGCTTCGGCGGGCGCGTTGAACGCCGTCCATCTGGCCAGCCAGACCGGTCGCTTCGTCGAAGCGGTCGACGACCTGACGCGCCTCTGGGCCTCGCTCAGCGTCGAGCAGGTCTTTCGGGTCGATGCGTTCTCGCTGCTGCCGCGGAGTCTTCGCTGGGTCGTTCAGCTCGGCCTGCTCGGGGGACGGCGGCATGTGCCCCAGGGCCGGGGGCTGGTCGATACCGCCCCCCTGCGTCGATTTCTGCACCAGGTGCTGGAGACCGAGGACGGCTCGCTGCCAGGAATCGAGAAGAACCTTCATAACGGCTCGCTTCGTGCGATCGCGCTCTCGACGACGCATTACGGGACCAGTAGCACCATCACCTTCTGTCAGGGGAGGGAGGTCGAGTCCTGGGAGCGACCGCAGCGGCATAGCGTCATGACACGACTTCGCGTGGACCACGTGATGGCCTCTGCCGCGCTGCCGCTCTTCTTTCCGGCGATCGAAATCGGAAGCCAATGGTTCGGAGACGGGGGCATCCGGCTCCACTCTCCGCTGGCGCCTGCGGTTCACCTCGGTGCGGAGAAGATCCTCGCCATCTCGACCCGTGCCGGCGTGCCGGCGCGCGTGGCGTCCCTGATGGAGCCCGCCGACTATCCGCCGCCTGCCCAGGTTCTGGGCGTGCTCTTCAACGCCATCTTCCTCGACCTGCTCGACCAGGATGCCCTGCGCCTCGAGCGCATCAACCGGCTTCTCTCGCGCATGCCCGAAGATGCCCGGGAGGGTCTGCGTCCGGTGGAGCTGCTGGTGCTGCGCCCCTCGATCGAGCTGGGCGAGATCGCCGCCGACTACGAGCCGCGACTGCCCGGCCTGTTCCGCTTCCTGACGCGCCGTCTGGGTACGCGACAGCAGCGTGGCCGGGACCTGCTGAGCATGCTGATGTTCCAGGCGGACTTCCTGAAGCGCATCATCGAGCTCGGCGAGGCGGATGCGGATGCCCGAGCCGACGAGATCGCCCGTTTCATCGAGTCCTGAGCGGCTCGGAGTGCGCGGATAGAGTCCGTGAAATCGGGGGCGCCCGACGCCGGGCTGAATGGGCCCGGACGACCGGGAACGCCAGCCACTGTGACTTCATGGTTCAGACTCGAGCGAATGGGACGGGAATGAAGGAGAGGTGCGGAATGCGGATCCTGATCGTGGCGTCGCTGATCTGCTCGTTGATCGGCTGTGCCGGCCCACGGCCCGTTCTCTATCCGAACGAGCAGCTTCAGCGTGTCGGAGAGGAGGCGGCCCAGCGAGACGTCGACGAATGCATGCAGCTCGCCCGGGACGCGGATCTCGAGGGCTCGGAGGGCGTCGAGGCCGCGAAGCGCACCGGGGGCGGAGCCGCCACCGGTGCGGCGGCGGGGGCCGTGGGCGGAGCCATCGGTGGCGGCGGTGCGGGCACGGGCGCCCTGGTTGGCCTTGGGGTCGGCGGTGTCCTGGGCTTCTTCTCCTGGCTCTTCGGGCGCCGGCAGCCCGAGCCGGTCTACGTGAACTACGTGAACCTCTGCCTGCAGGAGCGCGGTTATCAGACGGTGGGCTGGAAATAGGGCCTCTAGGATCGACGCGTGGATGCCGATGGGGTGGGCCAGCTCACAACCCCGGCATTGCGGCTCGCCGAGAGCGGATTACCCCGCCCGATGGAGGCGCGGGCTGGAGGAGGTCCCGATGCACGACGGTCGTACCCGCAAGGTCGATATTCTCCCGGCTGCCCGGCCGATGCCCTTTCTCGAACGTCATCGCGTGACGATGACGATGCTGCGTGGGGCGGCGGCGGGGACCGAGATCGAGCTCGATCGACCGCGCATGATCCTCGGTCGCGGAGAGAGCGCGGACATCCACATCGATTCCGTCTCGGTCTCCTCGGAGCACGCCTGTCTCGAGCTCGACGGGAAGGGCTTCGGCATCCGGGACCTGGCGAGTACGAACGGCGTCCGGGTGAACGGGGCCGAGGTGATCAGCACGGAGCTGAAGCACGGTGATCGGATCCTGCTCGGCGACTGCGAGCTCCAGTACGTCGTCGAAGAGCGCGGCTCGGCGCCTCGCACCTGGACGGTCGACGAGGCGGATTGAGCGGCCCGGGACGAAGGGACGCATCTGCCATGTCGTCTTCGCCCGTGGGCCGCAGGCTCGGCGGCTTCACCGTGGAGCAGGAGCTCGGTCGGGGGGGCATGGGGCTGGTGCTCCTGGCTCGCCAGGAATCCCTCGATCGGCCCGCGGTGCTCAAGAAGATCCTCGACGACCTCGTGGTTCATCACCCGGAGCTCGAGGCGCGCTTCGAACGCGAGGCGCATACGGCGGCGCGCCTGCACCATCCCAACGTCGTCGCCGTCTACGACCGTTTCCAGCATCGAGGCGCCCACTACATCGCAACGGAATACGTGGACGGTGTCGATCTGGCGACTCTGCTCGGGAGGGAGAGCCCCCTTCCCTGGAGGATCGCTGCCCTGATCGCCCTCGAGATCGCCCGTGGCCTCGAGGCGATCCACGCCGAAGGCATGCTGCACCGCGACCTGAAGCCGCATAACCTGCTCGTGGGAAGGCGCGGCGAGGTCAAGATCACCGACTTCGGGCTGGCGCTGGACACCGGCGGCGCGGCCCTGACCCAGCCTGGCATCGCGGTCGGGACCCCTCCCTACATGGCTCCGGAGCAGCTCCGGGGCGAGCGGGTGGACACCCGCGCCGATCTCTTCGCCTACGGCTGCGTGCTCTACGAGATGCTCGCGGGACGTCCGCCCTTCGAGCTTCCCGGGGAGGAGGAACGGGACTCGTTGCTGGCCCGGGTGGAGTCGGGAAGCTACCCGGGACTCGGGGGCCGTCGTCGGGACGTGCCCCGAGCGCTCCGCCAGGTCATCCGGCAATGCCTGAAGCCCCGGGCCGCGCGTCGCATCGCCTCGGCCACCGCGATCCGGCGGCGGCTCGAGTCGCTGCTCGACCGACCCTCGACGGTGGACCTGCATCGGATGCTCTCGAGCTGGCTCTGGGAGCGGCACGTTTTCGAGACGCGGGACGGCGAGACGGTCGTGCTGTTGGCGGCCGGCTCGACGGATGGGAGACGATCGGCTGGGCGGCTCGCGCTGGCGATGGCTGCCGTCGTCGCGGCCGGGATGCTGCTCGGCTATTCGCTCCAGCATCCGTCCCGGATCGCGGATTGGAGCGCGGAGACGATCTCGCGGCTGCAGACCCTCGACTGACTCCCCGCCATCATTCGTCGATCTGGATCTGCCTGCGCCGGAGGATCATCACTTCGTAGCGCCCCTTCGGTCCGATGAAGGCCGAGCCCAGCCAGCCCGTGGCCGCGACCACGATCGAGGCCAGCAGGGCCGCGCCGAAGCCCTCGATGCGCACTCCGGGAAGCAGCCAGGCAACCAGACCGAGCATCGCGGCGTTGATCACCCAGAGAAAGAGCCCGAGCGTCAGGAAGGAGAGGGGCAGCGTCAGCAGCACCACGATCGGCCTCACGACCGCGTTCACGAACCCCAGCAGCAGGGCCGCGCCCAGAACGGTCGCCGCATCATCGATCTCGATTCCCCCGATCCAGCGACTCGCGAGCCAGAGCCCGAAAGCGGTGAAAGCCATCCGAAGCAGGAATCCCGTCATCGCCTGCGGCCCTCCCGGGCGGTGGGCACTCCAGCCCGACCGCCGATTCCGAGATACCCGCGCCAGTCCCCGCTCGGGATCTGGAGTCGGGGATCGGGCTGCCGATTGTACACGTAGAGCCAGGCGGAGCAGTCGGCGGGCTCGAGCAGATCGACCCGCACGCGCCGATAGAGGGATTCCTCGGGGCGGCGGGGGTCGAAGTCTTCGAACTCATCGAGCCGGGCGAGCGCCGAGAGACCCTCTTGTCGATCGAGTCGATAGAGCTCGCCGCGGACTCGTCCCGGCCCGGGACGCAGGCCCGGGTAGGAGCCCAGGTCGAAGAGTTGCCCGGGAATGGAGCAGCTTCCCTCGAAACGCAGCGCGTTCGAGATCCCCAGGCTCTCGAGCGCCCCGAGCCCCCGCATCAGGGAGCCGTACAGTGCGATCCGATCGCTCGGATGCCGCTCCGAATCGATCGTCTGAACTGCCCGGACCGGCGGGTCGGGCGTCGGGGAGCGCGAGGTCAAGCCGCCGCCGAATCGGTCGTCATGCGTCGGAGGTTCTGGAGGGCCTCGAGTGGGGTCGATACGATCCGGGCATTCGCCATCCAATCCGGGAGCCCACCTCCCGGATCCAGATGGATCTCGAAGAGTACCCAGTTCGAGCCCTCGCCCCGCGGCTGGAGCCGCCACTCCGTCTCGACCGTATCCGCCGCGGTCGCAATCCTCGGCCCAGCGAGCCGAGCCGGAAGCGCGACCAGAAGCGCGAGAAGCGCGAGCAAAGCGAAGAGCAGCGGATGGCGCTCGCGGCGTCGTGTCATGAGCCGCATGTTCGATGTCCTCCCCGCCCGAGGTTAGCGACTCCTCGGGAACCGGACGAAGGTCGTCCGAGGGCCTATTGAGGTTCGGAACCCACTGATGGATCATGCGGCGCGGTCGAGTGGCCGCCCTTCCAATGGCTGGGGGGCTACGAACGGAGTCGAGTGCGATATGGGGCGAGTCGAAGGAAAGGTGGCCATCGTGACCGGGGCTGCTCGGGGGACCGGGGAGCAGACGGCCCGCCTGCTGGCGGACGAAGGGGCGAAGGTGGTGGTCGCCGACATCCTCGAGGCCGAGGGTGGGAAGGTGGCCGAGGAGATCGGGTCGGCGGCTCGTTTCGAGCGGCTCGACGTGACGGACGAAACGAGCTGGGCCGAGGTGGTCGAGGCGACGACCGCCCGATTCGGCGCTCCGACGATCCTCGTCAACAACGCGGGACTGCTGCATATCGAGGCCTTCCTCGAGACGTCGGCGGCAGACGTCGAGCGGCTCTGGCGCGTGAACCAGCTCGGTCCCTTCCTGGGCATGAAGGCGGTGGCCCGGGCGATGTGGGGCGCCGGGGGCGGCTCGATCGTGAACGTCGCTTCGGTCGACGGGCTCTCCTCGAAAAATGGCATCTGCGCCTACGCCCCGACGAAGTGGGGGCTGCGCGGACTCAGCCGGGTGGCGGCGCTCGAATTCGGCCAGATGGGGATCCGCGTGAACGTCGTCTGCCCGGAAGCGGGCGGACCGGTGATGCGCCGTCCATACACGCCCGAGGCGATCGATCCCGCCACGACCCTGGCGTTCACCCACGACGTGATTCCGCATAACCAGAAACGCCCGGGAATCGAGATCATCCGAGACATCGCCCGGATGATCCTCTTTCTCGCGTCGGACGAGAGTCTCTCCTGTACGGGCGCCGACTATCCGGTCGATGCGGGCTGGACGGCCGGGCGTCGGCTGAAGTTCCAGCCCGGCTACGAGCCGGGCTGATCCAGCCGCGGAGAGCGCCGCGCGCTTGCCGGCAGAAGCCGTGGATCTCCGCCGTGTCTGGGGTCTCCCAGGAAATCGGAGATGGCGGGGCCCGCCGTGCGCGTGGCGATCCAGCGAAGGAGGGTTTCGACGGCGTCGACGTCGCTCAACCGCCGTCGCGCACGCGTGGGCTGGGTCGCGGGTCCGACCCGGAAGGTCGCACCCAGGCCACGCAAACCCCGGAAGGCGTCCTCGTCGGTCTCGTCGTCGCCGACGTAGATCGCGCGGAGCCATTCGGACCAGCCCGGACCGTACTTCTCCCGCAGGACGTGGAGGACGGCATGTCCCTTGTCCCAGCCGATCGGAGGCCGGGCCTCGACGGCGCAGAGCGCATCACGAGGCTGGAAGCCGGCGTCTCGAACGAGGCGACGCGCCCGCTCGGCGACGTCGGCCTGGCGATCGACCTCGACCTCGCGAAAATGAAGCGTCAAGGAAGCGCCCTTGGTCTCCGTCCAGACGCCCGGGACATCGATCTCCTCGAGCTGCTGGGCGAGCTCCACGGCGCGTTCGGCGTAGTGGTCGATGTCCGGGTGTCGATAGTCGGAGATTCCGGGACCGGAAATCTCGAGGCCGTGGTTGCCGGCAAACGCGAGCCCTTCGATGGGGAGCTGCTTCCGGACGTCTCGTAGGCTCCGTCCGCTCACGATCGTGACGTCGGTATCCTTACGAGCGATGCAGGCCTCCAGCATCTCCCGCATGCCATCGGAGACCTGGACCATCGAGGGATGACTGGTAATCGGGGCCAGGGTCCCGTCGAAGTCCAGGAAGACCGATAGCGGGCGGGTACCGACGAAGGGCCCGATCCAGATCTCGAAATCGTCCTCACGAACAGGCTCCATCTGGTCCGGAGGCTCGTTTGCTGCCGCCAGAAAGACGTCGAGCCACTCCGCCAGATCGTGACGCCGTTCCCGGCGTTGGAGCGCGCGCAGGCGCGTCTCCCGCTGATCGCGGGGCATCTCGAGCGCCTGGTGCAGTACGTCGGCCACGCTGTCGATGTTGTATGGATTGACTCGCAAGGCCTCCTGCATCGTGTCGGAGGCCCCGGCCATGCGCGAGAGGACGAGCACGCCGGGCTCGTCCGTCTGGCTGGCGACGAACTCCTTGGCGACGAGATTCATACCGTCACGCAGGGGGGTCACCAGGGCGACCTCCGCGTCGCGATAGAGCGTGGAGAGACGCTGGGGGGAGACCGAGCGATGCACGTAGCGTATGGGAGTCCAGGAGCTGGAGCCGAAACGTCCGTTGATCCGACCCACCAACTCGTCGATCTCACGCTTCAATGCCTGGTATTCGGTGACCTGCTCACGGGAGGGTACGGCGATCTGGATCAGCACGACTTGCCCCCGATACTCCGGATTCAGCTCGAGCAGGCGTTCATAGGACCGCATCCGCTCGGGGATGCCCTTTGTATAGTCCAGCCGATCGACACCGAGGATGATCCGCTCCGACGACGTTCGTTTCGTCCGAGGAGCTTCCTGCGCACGCCTTTCGTACTCCGCGTAGTCGATTCCGATTGGAAACGCCCCGACACGAACCGTATGATCCCCGTGCTCGATGCGCCCGGCGCCGCGATCGACCCGTGCTCCGAGGAGCCGCTCGACACAGTCCTGGAAGTTCGAGACGTAGCCGGGACAGTGAAATCCGACCAGGTCACTTGCCAGCATCCCCCGCAAGATCGCACGATAGGAGGGCAGGATCCGATAGAGGTCGAAGGGGGGGAAGGGGATGTGG
This sequence comes from uncultured Spirochaetaceae bacterium, assembly GCA_964457385.1. Lineage (GTDB taxonomy): Bacteria > Myxococcota_A > UBA9160 > UBA9160 > UBA4427 > UBA4427. Next base: position 1,994 of record CAYWGW010000042.1, on the reverse strand, counting down.
AGGAAGTACGCGATCCGTGCATCAGGTCGGCGGCGGCGGATCAGCTCGGGGCACAGCGCCAGGTGATAGTCGTGGACCCAGATCAGGTCGTGCTCGCCCATCTCCTCGACGGCAGCGGCGGCAAAGCGTTCGTTGACGGCGACGTAGCTGTCCCAGTTCCGGCGGTCGAGAGCCATGCGCTCCGGAAGCGAGTGGAAGAGCGGCCAGAGCGCGCCGTTCGAGTACCCGTGATAGAAGCGCTTCGTTTCGGTATCCGAGAGCGGAATGGGGTGGAGATCGCACGGTGCATCCTCCACCTCGAGCCGCTCGTCGGGCCTCAGCTTGGCTCCCGGCCAGCCGATCCAGACACCACCCCGGTTGCGCATGGCGGGCGTCATCGCGGTCACCAGCCCGCCCGAGGAGGGCTCGACGTGGAGCGCGCCACGGCTACGGCGGAGCGTCACGGGAAGTCGGTTGCTCAGCACGATCAGACGTTGTGATTTCGACGTCCGGGACATGGCGCGAAGATAACGCGTTCGGGAGGAATGGGATGTCTGGAGAGGCGAATCTCGATCTGGCCGTCGTCGGCAACTGCAGCTGGGCGGGACTGGTCGATGAGCGCGCGCGGTTGGTCTGGGCCTGTCTGCCCCGCTTCGACTCGGACCCGGTGTTTTCCGCCCTGCTGGGCGGGGAGGTCGGGGAGGAGGGGCTGTTCGCGGTGGACCTGGTCGATTTCGTCTCGAGCGAGCGCCGCTACGACGGCAACACCGCGATCCTGCGGACGATTCTGCGGGACCGCCACGGGGGGGTCGTCGAGGTCTGCGACTTCGCGCCCCGCTTCGCCAACTTCGGCCGGACGTACCGTCCGACCATGATCATGCGTCGGGTGACTCCGATCGAGGGTGAGCCCCGGATCCGGATCGTGCTTCGGCCCCGGGGCGACTACGGGCGGGACCGGGCCGAGACGACCCACGGCTCCAATCACATCCGCTACCTCACGCCCGGAATCACGCTGCGCCTGACGACGGACGCCCCGCTCTCCTACGTGGCGGATGCGACCCCCTTCGTGCTCGGTCAGCCGATCCATCTGATCCTCGGGCCCGATGAGACATGGCGCGGACCGATCGCGGGTATGGTCCAGGAATACGAGGAGCGCACGCGAGAGCATTGGGTGGAGTGGGTTCGCGGGTTGTCCATTCCCTTCGAGTGGCAGGAGGCGGTGATCCGCGCCGCCATCACGCTCCAGCTCTGCTATTTCGAGGAGACGGGCGCGATCGTCGCGGCTCTGACGACGTCGATCCCGGAACATGCGGACTCCCAGCGGAACTGGGACTACCGCTACTGCTGGCTACGTGATGCGTACTTCGTGATCCATGCCCTGAACCGGCTGGGTGCGACCGGAACGATGGAGGGCTACCTCGGTTATCTCACGAATCTCGTCGCGAGCGCCGGGCCGGGAGGGGGACTTCAGCCGGTCTACGGGATCGGGCTCGAGCGGGCCCTGGTGGAGCGGGTCGAGCCGGGCCTGGTCGGCTACCGGCGTATGGGGCCGGTCCGGGTCGGCAATCAGGCCTACGAACACGTCCAGAACGACGTCTATGGCTCGGCCGTCCTTGCTGCGACGCAGTCGTTCTTCGATGCACGGCTGCTGCGCCCCGGTGGCGAGCGGCTGTTCAAGCTTCTGGAAGTGGTCGGGGAGCACGCGGTGCGCGTCTGGAACCAGCCAGATGCGGGGCTCTGGGAGCTGCGGACCCGCGCCAGCGTCCACACCTTCTCGGCCGCGATGTGCTGGGCCGCCTGTGATCGACTCGCCCGCATCGCGACCCGGATCGCGCGCCCCGAACGAGGCGAGTACTGGCGTCGGCAGGCCGACGTGATGCACGAGACGATCTGCAAGCAGGCGGGGCGCCGGGGCGAGGTCTTCTCGGCGACCTTCGACAACGACCATACCGACGCCTCGTTGCTCCTGCTGGAGCAGTTGGGCTTCGTACGGGCGGAAGACCCCCGCTATCGCG
>CAYWGW010000041.1:5901-25281 GCA_964457385.1 uncultured Spirochaetaceae bacterium | reverse complement strand
ACGTCCTGCGCGGTCTCCAGGCCCTCGGCATCGTCTGGGACATCCGCGAGCCCCCTGCCCGGGCGCTTCATCCCGACCGCGCGACCGACGCGACGACCGACCGCGTCGGCGCCTGACGAACCCGTCTGGAGATCTGCCTGGGGATTCGCCTAACGAGTCGGATCCGATGGAAAGATGAGCCGCAAACGCGTCCGCTCTTCCCGGCTCGCCTCGACCCGGCCCCCGATCCCGCCCAGGAGCGACCGGGCGATGGCGAGGACCAGTGGGCGTCCCCGCAACGGGGCTGTGGCAGAGCAGTCCTCCTCCGCGCCGTCATCCTCCAGCAGCAGGGTCTGCTCCGGGCGCTCGGCCTCGGTCTCCAGGGCGAGGCGGATGACGCCCCGCGGATGCACGTGCGCCAGGGTCGCCTGGACGAGCGCCGTCACCAGAGGGTGCAGCCAGTCGACCCCCGGCGCCAGCGCTTCCGCCTCCGCCCCCACCGGCCAATCGAGATCGAAGCGCACGGCGCGGGTGCCCTCCTCTTCGACCTCCCGGGCGATCCGGCCCAGCACGTCGATCCAGCGGTTCCCGCCGTCGGTGGCAGGCGCCGACCGGGGTGGCTTCGGCGCCAGCAGAGGCCGCAGCAGTGCGAGCAGCGGCGTGCCCCGACCCGCGAGCCCATCGATCGAGACCGAGGCCTCCGCCAACGCTCGCGCCCCGAGCTCCTCGTCGAGCAGATGGGCCTGCAACCGGATCGCGCCGAGATGATTCGCGATCTCGTGGCCGATCGCGAGCACGAGCTGGACCCGTCTTTCGAGGTCGGAATCGGATCCCGCCGGCCGATCCATCAATCGATCTTGCTCCTCGCGGTACGGCTCGTACACTCGCGATGGCCGTCCCGATCCGGTCCCGGTCCCGGTCCCGGTCCCGGTCCCAAGAGTTGGACCGGACCGGCCCTGCAACGTCGCCTACCGCATCGACTGTACACTGACGCCCCCGATCGACACCATCGAAAAGAGCAGGCCCGACCCGACTACCGATGTCCAAAGAAGCCCCGGCGACCCGACAGCTCGAACGGATCTCGAAGAAGCTCCATCTGGAAGACCACCGACGCCACATCTTCCTCTGTGTGGGCGGCGAGTGTGCTCCCTCGGAGCAGCAGGAGGTCGCCTGGCAGTTCCTGAAGCGTCGTCTGAAGGATCTCGGTCTGGTGGATGCCGAGCGCGGCGTCTTCCGGACCCGGGCGGGCTGTCTGCGGGTCTGCACGGAGGGGCCGATCGCGCTCGTCTATCCCGAAGGCACCTGGTATCGACACTGTGATCCCGACGCTCTCGAACGGATCATCCAGGAGCATCTGATCGGGGGCCGCCCGGTCGAGGAGCTCGCCTTCTGCCACAACGGGCTCGTCTGCGCCGGGACCGGCCGCGAGCCCGACGCGGCCGGGCAGGATCCGGCAGGCCTGGTCGAGCGCGGATGATCCGGACTGCCTTCCTGCGTGGCCGGGACCACCACCGGCTCGGGAGTCTCGAGCTGGTCGCCGAGGGACCGGCGGCGATTGCTCTCTCACGCGGCGGTGCGCGCAAGACCTACTCCCACACGGATCCGAACGAGGACTGCAGCGCCTTCGCCCTCGGAGCCGGCGGGCAGCTCGTGGTCGCAGCCGACGGACATCACGGGGAGCTCGGATCCGAGACCGCCGTGCAGACGATCCTGGAGGAGTTCGCCGATCCCTGGACCGCCGCATCGGCGCCGGCGATGGCGACGGATGGAACCGCATGGCGCGAGCAGGCCTTCGAGGCGCTTCTCCGCGTCAATCGCGCGATCCTCGAGGTCGCAGGCCGAAGCCAGCTCCCGCCCGCACCGACCACCTTCGTGCTCGCCTTGCTTCGCCCCGCCGAGGATCTGCTGCTGCATCTCTCCGTCGGCGACAGCCATCTCTTCGCCATCGAGCAGGGCAGCGTCATCGACCTCGGCGGCCGCGATCCGCAGTGGCGATTCACGCCCTTCCTCGGCTACGAGCAGGCCAGTCGCGAGCTGTTCGAGACCTACGCCCAGGTCGGTCAGCGCCGGATCGGCGACCTGCGAGCCGTCGTGCTCGCCACCGACGGCCTCTCCGAGCCGGGCATCGGCGTCGCCGACCCGGCGCGCGCCGTGCACGACCAGGCCGCTCGGGTCGAGCTCGAAGCGCCGCCGGATCGCCGGGCCGTCGACCTCTGCCGCGGCGTGCTGGAGACGGCGCTCCAGGCCCATCGTCGCCAGCGCGCCGGCGACAACATGGCTTGCTCCGTCGTCTGGCTGGACCGCTGAGGGACGCTGCCTCAGACCGAGACGAGCTCGGCCACGCGACGGGCGATCGCCAGGGCCGCCGTCAGGCCAGGCGACTCGATCCCGATGCAGGCCACGAATCCCGGCACGCCGCGGGCACTCGTCTCTTCGATGACGAAGTCGCGAAAGCCCTCGCCCGGCGCCGCGAGCTTCGGGCGCAGACCGGCATAGTCCGGAACCAATTCGCTCTCGGCGAGTCGCGGCAGGTAGCGCGAGGCCGCCGCACGGAATCCCTCGGCCTTGGCGGCATCGACGTCATAGTCGAGGGACGAGACGTACTCCGCATCGGGCCCGAAACGGATCCGACCCGCCAGATCGAGAGTGGCATGGATGCCCAGCCCGGCTTGCTGGGGCACGGGATAGACCAGCCGGCCGAGGGTCAGGCGCGCGCCCGGACCCAGCGCGAAGTAGTCGCCCTTGCAGAGATGCTGGCGCCATCCGAGCGCCTCGACGTCCAGCCCGGCCAGGCGCGCGACCGCGTCCGCCTGTAGTCCCGCCGCATCGACGACGAGGCCCAACTCCACGCGCTCGATGCCGCCGTCGGCATCCTCCACCTCGGCGATCCAGCCGAAGGAGCGCCGCTCCAGCCCGCGTAGCGTGCGCTCCGTGGCGAGAACGGCCCCTCCCGCCTCGGCCTCGGCCAGCAACGCGAGACAGAGTCCGTGGCCGTCGACGATGCCCGTCTCGGGTGAGAAGAGCGCGAGCGACGCCTCCACCTCGGGCTCGAGCCGGCGGATCGCGGACCGCTCGAGGCAGGCCAAGCCGGGAACGCCGTTGGCACGACCGCGGCCGAGCAGGTCCTCGACGATCGGCTCTTCCTCCGCGGCCGTCGCGACGATCAGCTTGCCGATCCGACGATGGGAGACCCGTCGCGCCTCGCAGTAGCGATAGAGCGCCTCGCGTCCCTCCACGCAGAGCACGGCCTTCAAGCTGTCGCGCGGGTAGTAGATCCCGGCGTGCACGACCTCGCTGTTGCGGCTGGTGACGCCACGGGCGATGCCCGCGAGCTGCTCGAGCACGAGCACCGACTGTCCCGCCCTCGCCAGGGCCGCCGCGATCGCGAGGCCCACGACCCCGGCGCCGACGATCAGCACCTCGAAGCCAGGCTCGGATCCCGGAGCCGGCCTGCTAGAAAGTCTCGCCGTACTCACGCTCGTACCGCTCGCGGATCGACGGCAGATCGAGCTCGATGCTCTGGGGCCCGGACCGCGCAACCTTCAGCGAGCCCATCAGACTGCCGAGTCGTGCCCCGAGTTCGAGGGGCAGATCGTGCGCGATCGCGTAGAGCAGTCCCGCCCGATAGGCGTCTCCACAGCCCGTCGGATCGACGGCTTGCTCGGCCTTCACCGGCGCCACGTCGAGGCGTTCCTCGTCCATCCGCAGCCCGGTCTTCCAACTTCCCCGACGCAGCGTCGAGCCTGCCTCGCCCCGGGTGATGACGAGGGCCCCGACCTTCTCCGCGATCGCGTCCTCGTCGAGCCCCGTCTTTTCGCGGGTGAGCTCCCACTCGTACTCGTTCACGATGTAGACCGAGGCGCCTTCGAGCGCCGTGACCAGCTCCGCCGCGTCGAGGATCGGCAACCCCTGACCCGGATCGACGACGCAGTGGACTCCGCGCGCCTTCGCCTCCCGGGCGTAGTCGATCATTGCCCGCTTGCCGTTGGGCGACACGATCGCGACCGAGAAGGGCTCCGCCACATCGGCGATGCGGGCCTCGTGGGCCCGATCCATCGCGCCGGGATGAAAGGAGATGATCTGGTTGCTCCCGAGATCCGTCGTGATGAAGCAGGAGGCCGTGTACTCGTCCTGGAGCACACGCAGGTGTTCGCGGCGAATGCCGTGTCGATCCATCCACTCGCCATAGGGACCGAGATCGGGTCCGACGGTCGCCAGCAGGATCGGGTCGATCCCCAGGCGCCGCAGGTTGTAGGCGATGTTCGCCCCGGTCCCCCCGAATCGCTTCGACATCGACGGAACGTGGAAGGCGACGTTCAGCTTCTCGAGCTTGTCCCCGATGAAGTGGTTCCGGAAATGGTCCTCGAAGACCATGATGTGGTCGACGGCGACCGATCCCGTGACGAGCACTGACATTCTCGATTCTCTCCCTGGCTCCCGCCCTGGCTCCCCGCGCCCGGAGCCCCCGGCCGGGGCGCCAGTCTCGCGGGCCGTCCTCTCTGCGTCAACGGCAGAGCGGAGTCCGTCTCGCTGGCCCCCGAGTATCGCCGGGGAGCCCCCGTCCGGGATGCTAGAATGAGCAGATGGCGATTGCAGACCTCTTCGAATCGGGGAGACCGATCATCTCGTTCGAGTTCTTCCCCCCCAAGACGGACGCGGGCTACCGCTCACTCTTCCACACCATCCAGGATCTCAAGAAGCTCTCACCGGGCTTCGTCTCCGTGACGATGGGCGCCGGCGGCAGCACACGAGCCAAGACCGTCGATCTCACGATCGAGATCACGCGCGAGATCGGCCTCGAGACGATGGCCCATCTGCCCTGCACGGGCTTCCGGCCGCCCGAGGTCGACGAGATCCTGGCTCGGCTCGAGTCCGGAGGCGTGCGCAACGTGCTCGCCTTGCGGGGCGACCCGCCCCGGGACGACCCGGATTTCGTCGCCCCCGCCGACGGCTTCCGTTATGCCAACGAGCTCGTCGCGCACATCCAGCGGCGCGGTGGCTTCACGATCGGGGCCGCCTGTTGCCCCGAGAAGCATCCCGAGGCTCCGAACGCCGAGGTCGACCTGCAGAACCTGAAGCGCAAGGTCGAGGCGGGCGCCGACTTCCTCGTGAGCCAGTTCTTCTTCGAAAACGCGCTCTTCTTCGAATTCGTCGAACGCGCCCGATCCCTGGACATCCGGATCCCGATCGTGCCCGGCATCATGCCCATCGCGACGGTCTCTGGAATCCGCCGCATGGCCGGCATGAACGGCACCTCCTTCCCCGCCGAGCTCGAAGCCGAGCTCCAGCGGGTCGAAGGCGACGACGAGGCGACCTACGCGCTCGGAGTGCGCTGGGCCCGGGCGCAATGCGAAGAGCTGCTGGCCCAGGGCGTGCCCGGCATCCACTTCTACACGCTGAACAAGTCGCCGGCGACGCGCGAGATCTACCAGAGCCTGTTCGGCTGAAGGACGATCGATTGTCTGCTGAGAGGCCGGAGGCGTCGGGCAGGGGCGGCCGGACCCGCGGCGCGAGCCCTGCTCGGCTGCGAGTGGCGGTGCTGTTGTCGGGCAGCGGAACGAGCCTCGAGAACCTCTTCGAGCAGATCGAAGCAGGTCGTCTGCCTGCCGAAGTCGTGGGCGTGATCGCCTCCAAGAAGAGCGCCTTCGGCCTGGAACGAGCAGCTCGACGGGGCGTCCCGGCCATCGCCATCCCGCGGCGGGATCATCCCGACGTCGCGCGCTTCAACGACGCGATCCACGAGACCCTGGCCCGCTTCGAGCCGGATCTCGTCTGCCTGCTCGGCTTCCTCTCGCCCTTCGAGCTGCGGGACCGCTACGAGGGACGTGCGCTGAACGTCCATCCGTCGCTGATTCCCGCGTTCGCGGGTCGGGGCTTCTACGGCGCGCGTGTCCACGAGGCCGTGCTGGCCGCGGGAGTCAAGCTCTCCGGGGCGACCGTCCACTTCGTGAGCGAGGGCTACGACGAAGGCCCGATCCTGCTCCAGCGGGCGGTGCCGGTCGAGGAGGACGATACGGTGGGGTCGCTGGCGGCCCGGGTCCAGGCCGTCGAGCGTGAGCTCGTGCCCGAGGCGATCCGCCTGATCGCGGCGGGACGGGTCCGGATCGAGGACGGCCGGACTCGCATCGCTCCCACGCCCATCGGCGATTGACCGACGCGAGCGGCGGCCCGGGGCCCCGATCGGGGACGGGCGGCGGACGACGAGCGGCCCCGCTCGAGCTCGAGCGGGGCTTGACGAATAGCGAACAAAAGACGAAAATCAGCTCATGCCCCCCGCATCCTCCGACTCTCCGGTCGGACGGGCAGGCGGTCCCGTGGGCGCCGCTCGTCGAATCCATGTCCCGGACCCTCCGAAGGCCCCCCCGGCGAACCTTCCCGCAAGGAAAGCGGAGAGAACGGAGATGGAAACGAAGGCGAAGTCGGGCGCGCTCGAGGCCCTGCTCGTCGATCTCGGCTCCCAGATCCGCCGCGGCCCCGCCCAGGAGGCCGTCCCGTCCCCACGACTCCTGCCGACGGGACTCCGCGACCTCGATGCCCAGCTGGGAGGCGGATTCCCCCATGGACGTCTGAGCGAGATCTGCGGCGCTCCCTCCTCAGGTCGGACCTCTCTGGCCCTGCGTCTGCTGGCCGAGACACAGAGGGACGGCGCCCTCGCAGCCTGGGTGGATCTGGCCGATGCCTTCGACCCCGCCTCGGCCCTCGCCAGCGGAGTGACTCTCGAGCGCCTTCTCTGGGCTCGGCCCGGCCGACTGCAGGACGCGATCCGCAGCAGCGAGCGGCTGCTCCGAACGGAGGGCTTCGAGCTCGTGGTGCTCGATCTCTCTTCGGAGTCCTCGGCGCGTCGGCCCTCGGTCCAGGACGTCACCTGGCTGCGGCTGGCGCGGCTGGCAGCGAGCAGCCACACGAGCCTGGTCCTGCTCTCGGGCAGCGAATCCGCGGATCCTTCCGCGTCGGCAGGATCGTCGGCAGGATCGACGACGGGCTCGCGGGCCGACCTCGTGCTCGAGATGCGGGCCCTGGGATCCCGTTTCATCGGCCCGCCCGCCCTGCTCGAGGGCCTGGAGACGACGGCTCTCGTGCGACGCCATCGCGGCCGGCCCGTCGGCATCCGGATCCCCCTCTCGATCTCGTCCTCGTCCCCGTCCCCGCCCCTGTCGCCGTCATGAACAGCACTCCCGGCCGGAGCGGCCCCGCCCGCCCCCGGATCGCCTGTCTGCTGATCACGGATTGTCCGCTCCAGGCCGAGCTCCGGGTCCACCCCGAGCTCGCAGGAACCGCGCTCGTCATCACCAGCGGCCCAGGCCCCCGGGCCGAGATCCTGATCGCCTCGCCTGAGGCCTCTTCCCGGGGCGTCCAACCCCGGCAGACACTTGCCCAGGCCCGCGCCGTCTGCCCCGACCTCGTGGCCCGGATCGCCTCGCCTCCGCTGGAGCAGGCGGCCCGCGAGGCGCTGCTCGACGCCGCCCTCTCCCTGGCGCCCCGGGCCGAGCTGGCCGAGCGCGGGTCGGGGCATTTCGCCGCCGAGGGCGCGGTCTATCTCGATGCCACCGGAATCCGGGCCCTGCACCGGCACGAAGGCGCCTTCGCCTCGAGGCTCCACGAGCGGGCCGAGCGGGCGGGGCTTCGGGGGGGCGTCGTCGCGCTCGCCTCCTCCCGCCATCTGGCGCGCCTGGCGGCCCGCCAGCTCGCCTATCTCGATCGCCGTGCCTCGACCCTGATCCTCGCGCCCGCCGACGAGCTCGCCTTCCTGGCTCCACTGCCGATCGACCTGCTCGACCCCGACGACCGGACGGCCCAGACGCTCACGCGCTTCGGTCTGCATCGGATTCGGGATCTGCTGCGCCTCTCGCGCCGCGATCTGGCCGCTCGGCTCGGCCCGCAGCTGCTCCCGCTGATCGCCCGCGCGCGGGGTGAAGAGACCGAGCCTCCCCTGCGCGAGCCCCGGAATCGGCGGCTCGAAGAGGGCATCGATCTCGAGACACCGATCGAGCGCCTCGAGCCGCTCGCCTTCGTGCTCCGTGGACTCACCTCGCGACTCGCCCGACGGCTCGAGCTGAGATCGCTCGGCTGCCACGAGCTCCGGCTTTCGATGCGGCTCGAGGATCGGCGCCACGAGCACCGACGGATCGGGATGGCCTCCAGCCACCACGACGCGGGCGTCTGGCTTCGGCTGCTGCGGGGTGCCCTCGAGTCGAAGCCTCCCCTCGCTCCGGTCGAGAGCGTCCTCCTCGACTGTGAAGGCATCCCCCTGTGTCGCGAGCAGCTCGATCTCTTCCTGCCGCGGGGGCCCGCTCCGAGTGAGCTCGATCGGACCCTGGCGGAGCTTGCAGCACTTTGCGGAGCCGACCGCGTCGGCACGCCCGAGGTGGCCGACGATCATCGCCCCGATGCCTTCGAGCTGAGACCCTTCCGCAGCGATCGGCGATCCGAGCCCCGGCTCCCTCATGGCAAGATGGATCAAGCGGGGTGGACTCGACTCACCCTGCGTGTCCTCAGACCCCCCCAGCCTGCCGAGGTCCGGCTCGAGAAGGGAAGACCCGCCTTCCTGCGGAGCCCGGTCGCTCAGGGGCGTCTGGTGGCGGTGGCCGGCCCCTGGCGCTCCACGGGACATTGGTGGTCGGAATCGGCCCATTTCGCCATCGATCACTACGACGCCCAGACGAGCGACGGCATCCTCTGCCGTCTGGGTTTCGACTGGAAGAAGAAGCGGTGGCAGATCGACGGCATATACGACTAGAATCGTCGCGCTCACGAAGAGGAGATTCCATGTCCGAAGCACAGCGTGATACGCCTTCGCTGATCCCACGCCCTCAGCATCCGATCGCCTTCCTGCGTGGATTCTTCGAGAAGCCGAAAGAGGTGGGATCGATCATCCCGAGCTCACGCTGGATGGAGCGCCGGATCACGCGGACCGCCGATCTCGCGCATACGGAGCTCGCCATCGAGCTCGGACCCGGTACCGGCGGCACCACCCGCGCCCTGCTCGCTGCCCTGCCCCCTCATGCGAAGCTGCTCGCGATCGAGATCAATCCCGACTTCTGCGACCTGATCGAGCGCTCGATCGACGACCCGCGCCTGATCGTGCACCAGGGCAGCGCGGCCGAGATTCCCGAGGCTCTCGTGAAGCACGACCTCGGCTCGCCCGACGTCGTGCTCTCGGGAATCCCCTTCTCGACGATGCCCCGATCGCTCGGCCTGGCGATCCTGCGCTCCGTGCGCGCCAGCCTCAAGCCCGGCGGTCGCTTCGTCGCCTATCAATTCCGCGACGTCGTCCATACCCTCGGCAAGCAGGTCTTCGGTCCCGCCTCGGTTCAGCTCGAGCTGCTGAACGTGCCGCCCATGCGGGTCTACCGCTGGGACACTCCCACCGAGACCGAGCGCTAGCGAGCTGGCGAGGAAGTAGCTTCCCTCCTACGAGTGGGAACGCGGTCGGGTTTTTCGCATCAACCGTGGCTGATGGCGCCACGGGTCTCATGCTCCCCAGCAGCCATCCAGGCGCATTCCATCTGCCCCTCGGAAACGCTCCCAGCGTGTCCTGTGGTGGACCTGGACTGTCCAGGCTTCACTCGACGCGCTACACGGATGCAATAGTTCGGTTCACACAGTCTTGAAGGGTCGAAAAGGGGCAACCCGTCTCTGACGACAGAACCAGAATGGAGAGATGACCGAAATGGAGAGATCATCGATGATCTTCGTCGCCCACAGCCGACAGCAATCGAGTCCGCGTTCCAGATCCCAGAACAAAGCGATGGCGCTCCTCGGGCACGTCCGTGCCTCTCGAGGATTTCTCGCGCTGGCATCGGGCCTCCTGCTGCTGACCGCGTTCGGCTGCGCCACGGGAACGGGCCTGACCCGGGCAGACGTACTCTCCCAGGTCGACGAGCTCGGTCGACTCGAGGCCGCCCTCGAACGCACGGATGAAGAGGGGCTCGATCTGCTCGCGCCCCGTGGTGTCGCGAGCGCCCGCCAATCCCTCGAGCAGGCCATCTCCGCAGCCCGGAGTGGGAACACCCGCGAGGCCGAGCGCCTGGCCCAGGCGGGCCTCGATCGGCTCGAACGGGCCACCGCCGACTCGAGCACGACCGCCGAGGCGCTGCGCGACATTCTCGTGAACCGCCAGAGTGCCATCGCAGCCGGTGCGCCCGCGCTGCTGCCCGATCGCTTCGAGGCGCTGGACGAGAAGCTGCGCGCCGCGGCACGATTGGCCGAACAGGGCAACCTGGACGGTGCGAGGGACGCCGGTCCCGAGCTGCTGAGCGGCTATTCCACGGTCGAGCTCGACTCGCTGAAGGTGGACGCGACCCAGCTGGCCCAGAAGGCGATCGACGAGGCACGCGACGCCGGCGCGGAGCGTTATGCCAGCGACACCTTCGGCCGGGCGAAGAAGGAGCTCGACCTGGCCGAGGGCATCCTCGAGACCGATCGGAGCGAGGTCGCTCGCGCCAACGTCCATGCGCGGCGTGCCGCCAATCTGGCCACCCGAAGCCAATTCATCGCGGAGCTGGCCAAGGAGTTCGATCGTCGCGGCTACGACCGCGAAGCGGTCGTTCTCTGGTACCAGGAACAGCTCGAGGCCATCGGAAGCCCGTTCGAGGGCGGTGTGAGCTTCTCGGTTCCCAATCATGAAGTCGTCTCGGGACTTCGCGAACGGGTAGCATCCGCCGTCGCCGGCCTGAGTGCCGCTCGGGAGCGGATCGCGGAGCTCGAGATCACCTCGACCGTCTCGACGGCGGACCTCGAGGCGCGCCTCCAACGAATGCAGCAGGCCCAGCAGAAAGCCGAGGCCCGCTACGATCGGATCCAGGCTCTCTTCAGCGAAGACGAGGCCTTCGTCTACCGCCAGGGTCAGGACGTGCTGCTCGAGACCTTCGGCTTCGACTTCCCCGTCGGCGAGAGCGAGATCCGCTCGAGCAACTTTCCCCTGCTGAACAAGATCGCCAAGGCCATCGGTGAGTTCGAGAGCCCGGAGGTCGTCGTGACGGGTCATACCGACGCGACGGGAAACGACGACACCAACCAGAAGCTCTCCGAAGAACGTGCCCAGAAGGTCGGGGACTTCCTGATCCAGGTCGCCGAGATCGATCCGGAGAACGTGACCACGCGCGGCTTCGGAGAGTCCAAGCCGGTGGCCAGCAATGAGACCGTCGAAGGGCGCGCGCGCAATCGAAGGATCGAGATCTCCATCTTGAACCGATGAGACGGATTCGATGAGCGCGAATCGATGAGGCTCGCCGCGATCTACGAATCCGCAGGTTCGAGATAGCGGCGAGCCCTCGCCCGCAGCGGAGGCCAGCTGCTTCGCGAGATCACGTCGCGCGCCAGGAGTCGGGCGGCGGTCGTCCATCCGCGACTCCACTGCAACCGGGAATACGCTGCGTCGACGACCAGCGCACCGGGTCGGAGCAAGGCGGCCGACTGCAGCCACTCGTCGGCGGCCTCCCAGTCCTGCTGCAGGATCTCGAGGGAAGCGAGCTGGATTCTGGCTGAGGCGCCGGTGGGCTCGAGCTGGAGGCTCGCGAGCAGCAGCCGGCGAGCCGACTCGATCTGCCGCGCGCGTTCGGCGGAATCGTCGGTGAGGGCGGCGGCCTCGGCGTAGACGCGCCCGACCCAGGCGAGGGCCCGGGCATCACCCTCGGCCGCAGCCGCAGCGCGCCGAGCGAGCGGCTCGGCCGCCGCCAGATCCGGCAGCCGCGCGAGCGCGAGACCGGCCAGTGCCCCGGCATGCTCTGGCTCGTAGTACTGGGCCCAGTCGAAGGCCCGCTCCGCCCGGTCGGGCCGATCCAACTCGAGCGCCAGCTCGCCCAGCAGGAACTCGACCTCCGCGGGCGCCACCGGCTGCATCGCCAGCTCCTCCAGGTTCCAGCCGAAGGGGCGCAGCACGCGCATCGGGAACCGCGGCTGGCCGACATGGGCGTAGACCCGATTGGCGAGCGCCTCGCCGTCGCCTCCGAGCAGGGCCCGATCATCGAGCGTGGGACGGTCGTTCCGGGATCCCCACCAGGCATCGAGATAGCGCTGCGGGAACTTCGCCGCCGAACGAGGCTGCTCGTCGTCGCCGAAGATCAGCATGTGGACGAGCCCCCAGGCCTGGGCCTCGAAGAGGACGCGCTCGCTGGCCGAGGCGCCAATGAGGTGTCGGGTCCGCAGCAGCTCCGCAAAGCTGGAGCGACGCCAGTCTTCGATGGTCTTTGCGTAGGCCTCGACCACGGCCCCGAGCCGGACCTCTTCGCCTCGAACCTGGATCGTGCTGGCCACGTCGGCGAGGCCACTCTCGAGCCAGAGCGGAAGGCGGCGCGGCGACCGGCTGCGCAGCAATCGTCGCGCGTAGTCGGCACGTACGGCGCCGGACACGCGCTCACGCCAGCTTCCGGGCACACGAAAGACGATCTGCGAACGATCGAGGGTCGGTACGAAGTAGGCCGAGGCTGCCCCCATGCCGAAGGGCCGTCCCACGCTCCGGTCATCGAAGGCGAGCACGCGCGTGCGGCCATGACCCTTGGGCGTCGCCTCGAAGCCGAAGAGCGACAGACAGCCGGCATGGAAGAGTTCCAGGCCCTCGGCCAGCTCGCGTGTCTCGTCGCGTCCCAACGAGCTCACGATCTCGAAATGCGGCGTCTCGAGTCGGACGAAGGACTGTCTTCCGGGACGCGTCGTCGCACATCCCAACACGCTCGAGACCGCCAGCGTCACGACCAGGACGATCCCGATGCCGGCCCCGGCCGGGACGCCACCTCGCTTCTGGAACCCCATCGCCATCATTCTCCCTCGATCTCCCTGTCGCGACTGCCCTTCTTCCACTGTCCCGAGAGCGTGGCATGTCGCACCTCGCCCTGACCCGCCCAGTGGACGATCCCATCCCCGAAACGATCCGCCAGACGATCGAGGGCGCGATCGAGCTTTCCCCGCCGTGCGTCGGCCACCGGCGGGGTCGACCCCTCCGGCACGGAATCCGCCCCGAAGAGCGCGAGCTGCCGCGGCGCCTCCTCGGCGCCGACCAATCCGCTGACCCCGACGCCTAGCAGGCGCACGGGCTCGCCCAGGGCATCCTCCAGCAGCGAGCAGGCCACCCACGCGACGATACCGCCCTGATCCGTGGGCGAGTCGAGGGTCTTCTGCCGGGTATGCACCGGAAACCCGCGCGCGCCCTTTCGCCGACGACGACCGGGGCGCCATTTCAGGAAGATCGTCCGCGCTCGAAGGTCCTGCCGTCGCAGACGACGCGCCACGGACTCCGAATGGGTTCGGATGGTCGCCTCCAGCAGCGCCCGATCGCAGACATCCTCCTCGAAGGTGTTCTCCTCCGAGAGCGAGACTGCCTCCCGATGGGGTTCGACCTCGCGCAGGTCCTCGCCCCGGGCCACGCGGGCGATCGCCACCCCCCAGTCGCCGAGATCCCGCTGCAGGACCCCGATCTCGGCATTCGCCAGGTCGGCGATCGTCCGATAGCCCAGGCCCTCGAGTCGCTCACCCGTGATGGGGCCGACGCCCCAGAGCTTGCGGACCGACAGGGGGTCGAGAAAGCGGCGCAGCTCCTCGGGTCGGACCTCCAGCAGGCCATCCGGCTTCGCCGCCCCGCTCGCGATCTTCGCGACCATCTTGATCGGCCCGATCCCCACCGAAACCGCCAATCCCGTCGCCGCTCGCACCTCGCGACGCAGTCGCTCTCCGACCTCCCGGGCGGGGCCGAGCAGTCGCTCGCTGCCCGTCAGGTCGAGAAAAGCCTCGTCGAGGGAGAGCCCCTCGACGGCGGGAGAGAACGAGCGGAAGATCGAGAAGATGCGCCGTGACTCGGCCGCATAACGTGCCAGGTCTCCCGACACGAAGACGAGCTCGGGACAGCGGCGCCGGGCCTCGAGGCTGGGCATCGCCGAGTGGATCCCGAAGACGCGTGCCTCGTAGCTGGCCGCTGCGACCACGCCACGGGGGCCCGAGCCGCCGACGACGACGGGACGTCCCCGCAGCTCGGGGCGATCCCGCTGCTCGACGGAGGCGAAGAAGGCGTCCATGTCTGCGTGCATCAGGACCCGGGTCGAGCCTCCGACCTCCTTCGGGCGCCCGCCCTCCGCAGGCGGCTTCATCGCGGGCTTCCGACCGGCGCAGAGGGACATGCTCCGTCCAATTCCCCGGCGAGTTCGCGCGCCGCCCGCATGCCCGCCGTGACCCGGCCCTCGAGGTCGGGCGTCGCCAACGCCTCCGTCGCGAAGGCGAGCCTCGGGGATCGCTCGCCCCGTCGCTCGAAGCGTTCCCGACGTTCGAGCGCGCCGCGCCCCTGGACCGAGATGATCTCGTCGAGCCGCTCGACCCGGGACGGCCCGGAAGGCAGCGCGCCGAGGGAGGAGCCCCGAAAGGCCGCGTCGACGCGGTAGATGATCTGCTGATCCGTCATCTCCCAGTAGCGGTCGACGGCCTCGACCTCGACGGAGATCCGCAGCCAGAAGGGATCCGAGGCATAGGGCTCCGAGGGCGATCCGAGGATCCGCAGATCACGCAGATCCGGCAGCTCGCCGGGCACGAAGGTCACCCCCGCCAGGCCGCGCAGCAGCCAGGCCTCCTCGCGTACCTGGCGATGGATCACGATCGACCGGCGTGCCTGGATCGACTCGAAATGACCGCGTTCGATCGGCGCCAGCTTCGAGCAGACGCGCAGGATCTCGCTCGGGGGCAGCGCGGCAACGGCGGCATCGGCCAGCGCGATCCGCGAGCCCGATCCCGAGCCCGCGCGGTAGCGAAGCCGGACCCCCTCCGTCGTCGTCTCGAGATCCTCCACGCGGCAGCCGAGTCGCAGCCGCAGCGGCTCGGAGAGCGCCTCGACCAGACGCGGGAGACCGCCTTCGATCGATACCGAGTGCCCGGCGCCCGCGAAGAGCCGGCCTAGCATCGGCACCACCACGGCAGCGGACTCCGCCGCCAGATCGACGCCGGTCCGGGCGAGCAGGGCCGGCGCCATCCGGGTCGTGCACCAGCGGGTCCCGAAGGCTCGCAGCGAGGCCCGGGACCAGGGCGCATCGTCGAGGGCGCGCACGGATTCCGGGATGCGCGCACCCGAGCAGCGGACCGAGTCCCAGACCGCCCGCAGCAACATCTTGCGATCGCCCCAACGCGGCGGCCGTCGGAAGACCGCATCGATCGGCCGATCCATGCGCGGCGACAGCCCGGGCCAGAGCAGCTCTCGCGGCCGAAGCGGCGGCGGGCGATGCAGCCGACCGCCGAGAACCAGCGCATGGGGACGCATCGCGGATGCGCCGCCGGAGCGCTCGAGCCCGAGTCCGGCCACGAGGGCGCGCAGGTTGGGATCTCCCGCGCCCACCTCGCCCACGGCGCGCTCGAGCGGACCGTACTCGGTCTCGATCGGACGCAACCGACCGCCCACGGCCGACTCGGCCTCGATCAGCTCGACCTCATGACCCGCCCGGACCAGTCGCAGGGCGCAGACCAGCCCCGACAGCCCACCCCCGACGACGACGACGGACGCCATCTCAGTGCGTTCCCGAGGCGTTGGAGTCGTCGAGCTCTTCCAGCATGCGGAGCAGGGCCTGAGGCATGAAGGGCTTGCGAAGGAAGCGTCCGCGGGTCGTCGTCTCGAGCACCTTCCGCAGATCTTCGGGCAACGCATCGCCGCTGGTCAAGATCAGGGGCAGGTCCGGACGACGCACCAGCAGCTCCGGCAGGATCTCCGCGGCGTCCTTCGAAGGCATCATCACGTCGAGGAGCACGATGCCGAACTCGTCGGCCCGGGCGTGGAAGGCCTCCAGGCCCTCGTTTCCGTCGGCTGCCGTCAGGGTGGCGTAGCCGGCCCGCTCGAGCAGCCGGGCCAGCAGACGACGCAAGGGCTCCTCGTCGTCGATGATCAGGGCAAGCTTCGGATCGCTCACGCAGGGAATCTCACCGGATTTCTCGGCCTCTCGGTCGGAGGGGGATGCTCGACGACACGCAGCCGAACAGGCAAAGAGAGAATGAAGCAGATGGAGGGTTGATAAAAGGCGAAAATATGACGAAAATTGGATATGCCTCCGGCTTCCCCCCAGGATTACGTCGAGCTGCGCGTTCGCAGCGCCTTCTCGTTCCTGGAGGCCTGCAGCAATCCGGAGGATCTGGTCGACGCGGCCGCGGCGTTGGGCATGTCCTCCCTGGCCCTGGCCGATCGCGACGGCGTCTCGGGGCTGCCACGCTTTCATCGCGCCGCGCGGGCGGCGGGCCTCCGGGCCCTCGTCGGGGCCGAGATCGCCGTCGGGGCGCTGGAGGGGGCGTTGGACCCAAGAAGCTCCCGCTCCCCCGATCGCTGCCTGATCCTGGTCGAGTCGGCGGAGGGCTGGCGACGGCTCTGCCGGCTGCTCACCCGGGCCCAGGCCCGCCGGGACAAGGCGCTCGAGACCCGGGATCCCCGGGCTCGGGACCGGATCCGGGTCGGCTGGGACGAGCTCGAGGCCGAGGCCGGCGAGTGGAGCGTGCTGCTGCGCGCCGACGAGCGGCTGCGACCCGCACTGCTCGATCGGGCCCGGTCGGTCTTCGCCTCGAAGCTCGCCGTCGACGTCTCGCGGCTACTCGACCCCGGGCTCGAGCGAATCTCGAGACAGGCCGCAGCGATGGCCGAGGCGCAGGGGGTCCCGGTCGTGGCGACGGGGGACGTGCGATGCGCGACGCCCCGGGAGCGCCGGCTGCTCGATGCACTGATCTGTCTGCGCGAGCGGCGGACGCTCGAGACCGTGGGTGCCCGCCTGCCGCGCAACGGGGAGGCTCATCTCCACTCGCGGGAGGAAATGGTGCGGCGCTTTGCCGATCGCCCCGAGTGGATCCGGGCGAGCCGGGCCATCGCCGAACGCTGCGAGTTCGATCTCGATCAGCTCGACTACCGCTTCCCCGAGTATCCGTTGCGCCCCGGAGAGACCCAGATCGGCCGACTGCGCGAGCTCGTGCGTCGCGGAGCCCGGGAACGGGACGCCGCGCGGCCGGGCGAGCGACCCGATCCGCGTACCCGACGACAGCTCGCCCACGAGCTCGACGTGATCGAGAAGCTCGACCTCGCCGGCTACTTCCTGATCGTCGAGGACATCGTTCGCTTCGCCCGCCAGAACCGGATCCTGTGTCAGGGCCGCGGCTCCGCCGCCAACAGCGCCGTCTGCCATACGCTCGGGATCACCGCCGTCGATCCGGTGCGGATGGATCTGCTCTTCGAGCGCTTCCTCTCCGAGGAGCGCGGCGAGTGGCCGGACATCGACATCGACTTCCCATCCGGCCCGCAGCGGGAGAAGGTGATCCAGTACGTCTTCGAGAAGTACGGGCGGGCCGGGGCGGCGATGACGGCGAACGTGATCAGCTACCGGCCCCGGATGGCCGTGCGCGAGATGGGGAAGGTGCTCGGGATGGATCCCGGTGCCATCGCCCGGCTCTCGAAGCTCGTGGCCCGGCTCGACTTCCCGGCTCCCGCCCGCGGCAGTGCCGGCGAGCGACGGGCGAACGGCCGGGCGGGCGGGGCGGACGGCGGTCGTGACGGCGGCGGCGGCGGCGGCGGCGAGGATTCGTCGGCGGAGCTCCGGCGGGAGCTCGATGCGCGGCTGCGGGAGGCGAAGCTCGATCCCGAGGCGCCGCAGGTGCGGCATTGGATGGAGCTCGTCGGCGCCATCCAGGGGCTGCCCCGCCATCTCGGCCAACATAGCGGTGGGATCGTGATCGCCGCCGGACGTCTCGACGAGGTCGTCCCGATCGAGCCCGCCACGATGGCGGACCGTCGCATCGTCCAATGGGACAAGGACGACTGCACGGATCTCGGGATCATCAAGATCGACCTGCTCGGTCTCGGCATGCTCGCGGCGCTCGAGGAGACGATTCCCCTCGTCCAACGGCACGAAGGCGTCGAGATCGATCTGGCGAAGCTTCCCCCCGACGATCCGCCGACCTACGCGATGATGCGTCGGGCGGATACGATCGGCGTCTTCCAGATCGAGAGCCGCGCCCAGATGGCGACGCTGCCGCGACTGAAGCCCAAGACCTTCTACGACCTCGTCGTCGAGATCGCGATCATTCGACCGGGACCGATCGTCGGCCAGATGGTCCATCCCTACCTGAATCGGCGCGCCGGCCGCGAGCCCGTCCGCTATCCCCATGAGTCGCTCCGCCCGATCCTCGAGCGCACGCTCGGGGTGCCGCTCTTCCAGGAGCAGCTGCTGCGGATCGCGATGTCCGCGGCCGGTTTCTCCGGCGGCGAGGCCGAGGAGCTGCGGCGGGCGATGGGCTTCAAGCGCTCGACGCAGCGGATGGAGAAGATCGAGGCGCGTCTGCGCGCCGGCATGCGCGCGCGGGGCTTCTCACGGGAGGCCGAGGAGCAGATCGTCTTGTCAATCACCTCCTTCGCGCTCTACGGCTTCCCCGAGTCGCACTCCGCCTCCTTCGCGCTGCTCGCCTACGCCTCGGCCTATCTCAAGCGACACCATCCGGCGGCCTTCCTCGCTGGCCTGCTGCGGGCCCAGCCGATGGGCTTCTACAGCCCGGCCACGCTGGTGAAGGACGCCCAGCGCCACGGGGTCGAGGTCCGGCCGGTCGACGTCCGCCGCTCGGGAGTGCGCGCGGATCTCGAGGTCGGATCCCGGGCCGGCGGGCCTCCGGCCGTCCGCATCGGCCTCGACTCCGTGGGCGGGCTTGGAGCGCAGACTATGGCGCGGCTGATCGACGAGCGCGCACGACGTCCCTTCGAGAATCTCGGCGACTTCGTCCGGCGGACGGTGATGGATCGGGACGAGCTCGACGCGCTGGCGGAGCTCGGAGCCCTGGCTGGCCTGCCAGGCGCGCCGCCGAGACGACGCGACGCGCTCTGGCAGGTGGCGGCGCTCGAACGGGATCCACGCTCGCTGTTCGCGGGGCGCACGATCGCACGAGATGCCCACGCCACGGGCGGCGACGGCAACAGGGACGAGACCCGGGACATACCGATCGCTTCCCTACCCCCGATGAGCGCACTCGACGAAACGCTGGCCGACTATCGTCTCGCCGGTCTCACGACGGGTGTCCATCTGATGGCCCATCTGCGCCCGGCCCTCGACCGCCGCGGCCTGCTGACGGCCGCCCGGCTCCGTGAGCAGCCCGACGGAGCCTTAGTGCGCACGGCGGGCCATGCGATCGTGCGTCAGCGACCGGGCTCGGCCCGGGGCTTCTGCTTCGTGACCCTCGAGGACGAGACGGGTCTCTCCAATGCCGTGCTCACCCCGGACGTGGCCCAGCGCTTCCGCGTCCCCCTCCATCAGGCGTCGCTCCTCGAGATCGAGGGGCCGCTGCAGCGCGTGGACGGCGTGATCCACGTGCGGGTCCGAAAGCTGGCCCCTCTCGATCGGGCGGAATCGAAGCTTCCGCCCTCTCACGATTACCGCTGATGCCTTATCTTCCGGAAGCCGGCTCCGGATGCCGGCTCCG
>CAYWGW010000041.1:0-5801 GCA_964457385.1 uncultured Spirochaetaceae bacterium | reverse complement strand
GCCGGCTCCGGATGCCGGCTCCGTGCTCCTCAGATCACTCTCGAACGTCCTCGGCCAGGATTCTCTTGAACGACGATCGTCTCCTCCGCACCCTCCGTTGTCGCAACTTCCACCGCCCCGGCGTGCTCGGCCGCCTCGCCTCGGCGATGGGGAATGCAGGCGCCAACATCGGCGACATCCGCACCGTCTGGGTCGGCCCCGAGCACATCGTCCGCGATCTCGACATCATCGTGCAGGGGGCCGCCGGTCTCCAGCAGGTGGTCGACGCGCTCGAGGCGCTCGAGGGCGTGGAACTCGTCGAGATCATCGACGACATCCACGAGTTCCATCTCGACGGCAAGCTCGAGATCCGGGCGACCCATCCCGTCACGAGCGTGGCCGACCTGCGCCGCGTCTACACGCCAGGCGTAGCCGAGGTCGTGAAGACGATCGAGCGCGATCCCGACGAGAGCTACCACTACACGATGCGCGGCAAATCCGTCGCGATCGTCACGAACGGCACGCGTGTGCTCGGCCTCGGCAACGTCGGCCCGATCGCGTCACTCCCGGTGATGGAGGGCAAAGCCGCCCTGCTCCATCAATTCGTCGGGCTGTCGGCGCTGCCGATCATCCTGCGCTCCCGCGATCCCGAGATCCTCGTCCGCACCGTCGAGGAGTTCGCCCAGGGCTTCGGGGCGATCCAGCTCGAGGACATCGAATCCCCCGTCTGCTTCGAGGTCGAGGAGCGTCTGGTCGAGAGCCTCGAGATGCCCGTGCTGCACGACGACCAGCACGGCACCGCCGTCGCCGCACTGGCCGCCTCCGAAAAGGCCATGCGGCGCGCCGGTCTCGATCTCGCCCGCGCGCGGGTCGGCGTCGTCGGCCTCGGCGCCGCCGGGACTGCCATCGCCCGCATGATGCAGGACGTGACCCACCAGCCCGTGCTGGGCTTCGATCCGAGCCTCACCGCCGGAGAGCGTCTCGAGAATGCCGGCGGCGATCTCGCCGGAAGCCTCGAGCAGTTGATGAGTGAAGCTGATCTGGTCATTGCCGTGACGGGCCGAGCGGGGTTGATCGATCCCGGCTGGGTGCGCCCCGGGCAGGGCATTCTGGCCCTCACGAATCCCGTTCCCGAGATCCTCCCGGACGAGGCTCTGGCGGCCGGCGCTGCCTTCGCCGCCGATGGCCGCTCCGTCAACAACCTGCTGGGCTTCCCGGGCATCCTACGGGCCGCAATCGACTGTCGTGCGCGGCGGATCACCGCCTCGATGTACGTGGCGGCGGCCCGGTCGATCGCCGCCCTGGCGGAGCAGGACGAGCTGGTACCGAGCCCGCTTCGGATGGAGGTCCATCGCGCCGTCGCTCGAGCCGTCGCGCAGGCGGCCCAGGATGCGGGCGTCGCCCGGGTACGCGTCCCGAGCGACTACCAGCAGGAAGAGATATTCCACACGCTACGGGGATCCGAATAACACTGGGTGCAGCGGGTGCCGGAGGGCAGGAGCCTGCGAGCGCCCCCTGCCCCGATCCCGCAAGCGAACACGCATGCTGCCACCGCTTCCCTCTCGAGAACGCGGACGGGTGCCGAGGAAGGAGTCCGGCATCATGGGTCGGCTCGAAGGACCACGCTCGCTGGTCACCGGCGCTGCTCAGGGAATCGGTCGGGCCATCGCCCTGGCCTTCGCGCGGGAGCGCGCCGCAATCGCCGTCAGCGATCTCCAGGCCGAGGCGGTCGAGGCCCACGGCGGCGGAGATCCGGGGGCCCGGCGAGAACGCTCAGGCGACGTCGACGACCGTCCACTCCCGATCCCGACCATCGACGACGATCTCGAAGGAGTCGCCGCGTCGTGCCCCCATCAGCGCCCTGCCCACCGGCGACTTCGGCGTGACGACGACGACGAAGCCGTCCCCGCCCGGGCCGCTGAGCTCCTCACCGGCTCCGACCGGGAGGACGAAGAGGGTGCGCTCCTCCTCGCCCTGCTCGTCCTCGATCCGCACGTCGACGAGCGCGCCGACCGCGACCCGGGTGTCGGCCCCGAAGCTCCGGAGACCGCCCTCGGCGAGCGCCAACAGTCCCTCCATCTCGCTCACCGCGAGCCGGCGTCGTTGGCGATGCCCACTGGCCAGTCGGGCCTGCAGCGCGGCGCTCTTGGCGTCCTCTTTGCGCCGTGCCTCCGCGCGCACGTGATCGGCCTCCTCGGCGGCCTCGGACTCCGCGCGCGCAGCGCCGGCGATGCGCGCCCGATAGACCTCCTTCAGCTGCTCGACGAAGAATCGCTTCAGATCCATCGCTTTCGTCCTCCACGACATTTCATCGCCGACATTCGGGATCAGGAGGACCCGGGCACCCCATCTGGCGTTACACTGAGGAGCCGCTCATCGCGACGCGCCGGGATCCCGCGGCGCCGAGACCACGGAGAATGCCATGACCACTGCGACCATCACCACTCCCAAAGGCGTCATCAAGCTCGAGCTCTTCACGGAGCAGGCGCCGAAGACGACCGACAACTTCATCAAGCTGGCCAGGCAGGGCTTCTACGACGGTCTGCGCTTTCATCGAGTGATCGCCGATTTCATGATCCAGGGCGGCTGTCCGCTCGGCAGCGGCACGGGCGGTCCGGGCTACACCTTCGACGACGAGCCCGGCGCCCTGGCCCTGCCCCACGACGCTCCCGGCCGGCTGTCGATGGCCAACGCGGGACCGAATACCAATGGATCCCAGTTCTTCATCACCCACGGCCCCACGCCCTGGCTCGACGGCAAGCACGGCGTCTTCGGCCAGGTCCTCGAGGGCCAGGACGTGGTGGACGCGATCGTCCAGGGCGACGAGATGAAGACGGTGTTGATCGAGGACTGAGCCCGTCGCCGGCTCCCCGATTCCACGTCCAACCCGCTCGCCGGCGGACGGGACGACGCGGAGCGCGCGGCGGAGCGCGCGCGGCCGCTCGAACCCGAGCGCCTCAGACCGCCTGCTTGACGCGACGGGCGACCTGGTCGGCCGTGAAGCCGAAATGCTCGGCCAGCGCCTTGTAGGGGGCGGAGGCGCCGAAGCCCTCCATGCCAATCACGAGGCCCCGACGACCGACAAAACGTCGCAGGCTCTCTCCGCGAGCCGCCTCGATCGCGACGATCGGCGTCCCGTCGTCCGGCAGCACCGCATCCTGCTCCGCTTCGGGCTGCTGCAGGAAGAGCTCGACGCTCGGCATCGAGACGACCCGAACGCGCAGCCCGTCGGCTTCCAGGACCTTCGCCGCCTCGACCGCGAGTCCCACCTCTGAGCCGGTCGCCAGCAGCACGACCGCAGGCCGCTCGCCGGGCTCGAGTACGATGTACGCCCCCTTCCAGACGTCGGCAGGACGGAAGTCGGCGGGCCTCTCGATGGCGGCTACACCTTGTCGTGTCAGAGAGAGAAGGACCGGTCCGCTGGCCTGTTGCAAATACCAGGCGTAAGCCATCGCCGTCTCGACGCCGTCCGCGGGACGGAAGACCGTCAGGCCGGGCACGGCACGCAATCCGTCGAGCTGCTCGACCGGTTGATGGGTCGGGCCATCCTCGCCCACGAAGATCGAGTCGTGGGTGAAGACGAAGAGCGTGGGCGCCTTCATCAGAGCCGCCAGCCGGATCGAGGGGCGCATGTAGTCGCTGAAGATCAGGAAGGTGCCACAATAAGGAAGGAAGGTGCCGTCCAGCCCGATCCCGTTGGCGATCGCGCCCATCGCGTGCTCGCGTACTCCGAAGTGGATGTTGCGACCCGCGAAGGGATCCTGGCCCTCGCCCGCCTCCGGGCCGACGACGCCGACGCCCTTTACGAGGGGCGGCGCGGCGGAGCCGGCCAGATCCGCGGAGCCCCCCGCGAGGTAGGGCACGAGCTCCGCGAGGCGCTGGAGCACCGTGCCCGAATGCTTCCGGGTCGCGTCGGCCACGCCGTCCATGCCCTCGACGAGCCGATCGGCGAGATCCCCGGGCATGACCCGATTGCGAGCGTCGTCCCAGCGCGCAGCGAGCGCGGGATTCGACTCGCGCCAGGTCTGTAGACGGGCATCCGACGCCAGCCGCTCGGCGTGCTTCGCCTCTCCCCGAGCGCTGCAGTAGGCCCGGACGTCCTCGGGTACCAGGAAATCCGGCTCGAGCGGCCAGTCCATCGACTCCTTGGAGGCCTTCGCCTCCTCCGCACCGAGGGGCCCGCCATGGGCCTTGCTCTTGCCCGCTATGTTGGGCGAGCCGCGGCCGATCAGCGTCTTCAACACGATCAGACTGGGGCGTCCGGTCTCGGCCCGCGCCGCCTCGAGCGCGGCCCGCAGCCCCAACCGATCCTGACCGTCCAGGGAGTCGACCACGTGCCAACCGTAGGCTTCGAATCGCCGGGGCACGGACTCGCTGAAGGTGATCGAGGTCGAGCCGTCGATCGTGATCTCGTTGTCGTCGTAGAGGTAGATGAGATTGCCGAGGCCGTGATGGGCCGCGAAGGACGCAGCCTCAGAGGAGATCCCCTCCATCATGTCGCCGTCGCTGGCGATGCCGTAGACGAAATGCCGACCCGGACGATCCCGGTCCTCCGCGACGTCCGCGCCCTCGGCTCCTCCTCCGAGCTGCGAAGCCGTCATGCGGGCGGCCAGCGCCATCCCGACGCCGTGGGCGAAGCCCTGGCCGAGGGGGCCGGTGGTGAGCTCGATGCCGGCGGTCTCTCCGCACTCGGGATGGCCCGGCGTGCGCGAGCCGAGCTGCCGGAACTTCTGGATGTCCGCCAGGCTGAGGTCGAATCCGAAGAGATGCAGCAGCGCGTACTGCAACATCGATGCGTGTCCGTTCGAGAGCACGAAGCGATCACGCAGGGGCCAGGAGGGATCCCGTGGGTCGAAGCGGAGGTGGTGGTCCCAGAGCTCGAAGGCGGACGCGGCCAATGCCATCGCGGCACCCACGTGTCCGATGCCCGCACGCTCTACGGCGTCCACCGTCAGGAAGCGGATGGTGTTCTCGATCCGCCCGAGCAGCTCGGGGGTCTCCTGGGGAGTCACGGAAGACGACATGGACGGGGGGTTCCTCTGATCGAGCGCGGCGGACGCGGGAGGATGCATCAGAATGGAAGGCGCGTCGAATCAGCCCCCGCCGAGGCGCTGCCTCTCGCGCTCCACGTACTGGATCCACTTTCCGGCGGTATCCGCCGTCCCGTCGAATCGCTCCGCCTGCTGGAAGGCACGCACCGCCGTATCCCACTGCTTGTCGTTGGCCGCGGCGATTCCGTAGAGGATATGCGCCTGGCCTTCGTCCGGCAGCCCGCCCCGCTCGAAGGCCTTGTCGAGCGCCTTCCGCGCACCGCTCCAGCGACCGAGCTGGAGGTTGACCTGCGCCAGCCGCAGGTATAGCGACCCTCCATCATCGAGATCGGCGGCCTTCGAGAGCGGCTCGATCGCCTTCGCCCACTCTCGGGACTGGAGCAGCGTATCCGAGTAGGTCTGGTAGGCCTGTTGGGTCGGCTCGATGCTGCCGCTCTCCAGGCCCTCCTCGAGGACTTCGGCCCCTCGATGCGGCAGCCCTTCCATCATCAGCATCTGGGCCAGCCTCATCAAATCGCGATCTTCGGTGATGAAGCCTTCCATCCTGGCCAGCTGCTGAACCGCCAGGCTCTTGCCCAACTTGCCCAGCTCGGAGTAGATGGCCGCCATCTGCTGCCAGTAGATCCTGGACGGGTACTTCAGGATCATGTCGTCGAGCAGCGCCAGGGCTTCTTCGTACTCCTCGCGGGTCAGTCTCAGCGAGAGAAGCAGCCGATACCAGGACTCCCTCGGATCGTCCGCGATCTCGATCGCCTTGGCCGCCGGGGCGAC
>CAYWGW010000040.1:0-25647 GCA_964457385.1 uncultured Spirochaetaceae bacterium | reverse complement strand
CGACGTCGTGATCTATCCGGTCGGCATGAGCCCGGACTTCGCCGTGCCCGACGGAATCAGGTTCGGCGAGTACCGGGACCGTCTCATGGTGGGGGGCGTCAAGCTGGTGCTCGACGGCTCGCCCCAGGGCAAGACAGCCTATCTGACCGAGCCCTATCACGTGGTACCCGAGGGCCAGCCCGACGACTATCGCGGGTACCCCATGATCCCGCAGCCGGCGGTGGACGCGCTGGTCGCCCGCTACCTCCGCGAGGGGATCCCCCTGCTCGTCCACTGCAACGGCGACGCCGCGGCGCAGATGCTGATCGACGCAGTGGCGAGGGCCGGCGAGTCGTTCCCCCTCGGCGATCACCGCACGGTGATGATCCATGCCCAGACCGTGCGCACCGACCAGCTCGACCGCATGAAGGAGCTGGGCATCATCCCGTCCTTCTTCTCGGCCCATGTCTTCTACTGGGGGGACTGGCATCGCGACTCGGTGCTCGGCCCGCAACGCGCCGCCCGCATCAGCCCGACCGCCGACGCCCGCGCGCGCGGTCTGCGCTTCACGCTTCACAACGATGCGCCGGTCGTGCCGCCCGACATGATCCGGCTGCTCTGGGCCACCACCCATCGCGAGACCCGCAGCGGCGCCATCCTCGGCCCGGAGCAGCGCATCCCGACCCTGGACGCCCTGCGCGCCATCACCCTCGACGCCGCTCGTCAGAGCTTCGAGGAAGACCGGAAGGGCTCGCTCACGCCCGGCAAGCAGGCCGATCTGGTGATCCTCTCCCGTGATCCGCTCAGCCTGCCGCCGCGCCGACTGCTCGAGCTCGAGGTGGTCGCGACGATCGCCCGGGGCGAGCGCGTCTACACCGCAGCCGACGCCGGGCTCTGAGTCGATGACCATCGACCGGGCGATCGATTCGGTCATGCGCCCGGTGGCCGACGCCGTCTCGTCCGTGGTCTTCTACGCGGTACCCGTGCTGGGGACGGAGCTTCCGCTGATCGTGCTCTGGCTGATCCTGGGCGGTGTCGTCTTCACGCTCCATCTCCGGTTCATCAATCTGCGCGGCTTCGGCCATGCCCTCGCGCTCGTCGCGGGTCGCCATGCCCGGGACGGGGACCCGGGCGAGATCTCGCAGTTCCAGGCCCTGACGACGGCGGTCTCCGGCACCGTGGGCATCGGCAACATCGCCGGTGTCGCCGTCGCCATCTCGGCCGGCGGACCGGGGGCCACCTTCTGGCTGATCGTCGCCGGATTGCTCGGCATGTCCACGAAGTTCGCCGAGTGCACCCTGGGCGTGCTCTTCCGGGAGCAGCATCCCGACGGCTCGGTCTCCGGCGGCCCGATGTACTACCTGCAAGCGGGGCTGGCCCAGCGCGGCCTGCCCCGGATCGGTCGGGCGCTCGGAGTCTGCTATGCCGGCGCGATGGTCTTCGGCTGTCTGGGCATCGGCAACATGTTCCAGTCGAATCAGGCCGCCGCGATCTTGATCGACGTGACCGGGGGCCGCGGGAGCTTCTTCGCGGACCGGGCCTGGCTGATCGGCGTGCTGCTGGGCCTGGCCGTGGCGCTCGTGATCGTCGGCGGCATCCGCTCGATCGCCGCCACGACCGCCCGGCTGGTGCCGGGCATGGCGCTGCTCTATCTCGTCTCCGGGGCCGTGGTGCTGGCGATGAACGCGCCGGCGCTGCCCGGCGCCCTCGCGGCGATCTGGAACGGCGCCTTCACGCCCGAGGGCCTCTCCGGCGGCGTGCTGGGCGTGATGATCCTGGGCTTCCGCCGGGCCGTCTTCTCCAACGAGGCGGGCCTTGGATCCGCCGCCATCGCCCACGCCACGGCGCGTACCGCGCATCCCGTGAGCGAAGGCTATGTGGCGCTGCTCGAGCCCTTCATCGATACGGTGGTGATCTGCACGATGACGTCGCTGGTGATCGTGACGACGGTCTACGACCCGAGCCTGTCGGCGGCCGGTCTGAGCGGCATCGAGCTCACCACCCGCGCCTTCGCGAGCACCGTCTCCTGGTCGCCGATCCCGCTGTCGATCGCCGCCATCCTCTTCGCCTTCTCGACCATGATCGCCTGGTCCTACTACGGACTGAAGGCGTTCACCTACCTCGCCGGACGCGGCCGGCGGACGGAGCTCGCCTTCAAGCTCTTCTTCCTGGTCTTCGTGGTGCTCGGCAGCACGATCGAGCTCGAGGCCGTCGTCGACCTCTCCGACGCCCTGGTCTTCGTGGTCGCGATTCCCAACCTGCTGGGCCTCTACCTGCTGGCGCCGCGGGTGCGCCGCGAGCTCCAGGCCTACGAGGCCGAGCGCCGCGCCGAGTCCCCGGCTCGCTGATCCCGCCATCAAAGCGTCCGTGATCCGGACCCGTCCGTAGCCAGCCCCCGGCCGGGCGGCACGACCGATGCCGAAATGGGCCTTCCCATGATATTCTGAAGAGAATCGGAGGAAATTCCGAGGAATCGGACTGCTCTGACCTCCCGCATCACGCGGGATCCCACGTTTTCCCCTCCGGAAGCTGCGGCGGCTGGGTCGACCGGCGCGGAGCCCGCTCGGG
Organism: uncultured Spirochaetaceae bacterium; assembly: GCA_964457385.1. GTDB lineage: Bacteria > Myxococcota_A > UBA9160 > UBA9160 > UBA4427 > UBA4427. The sequence goes on along the minus strand of CAYWGW010000040.1, from coordinate 23,100 downwards.
CGGAGCGGGGGAAGGACGGCCATGAGTCCCGGCATTCGGACAGCCCGTCTCAGCCTCCTGGGGCTCGTGCTCGTGGGCCTCTGGATCTCGATGCTCTCGATCCGCGCCGCCGGCAATGAGGCCGAGACCGCCCGGGACACGAGCTACGACCGCCGCCTCTACGGCCCCTGGATCGACGCCGATTCGGACTGCCTCGATACCCGCCACGAGGTTCTCCGCGCCCTCGCGACCGGCCCGGTCACGATGAGCCCGGATGGGTGCCGGGTGATCCGCGGACGTTGGAACGACCCCTACACGGGACGGATCCATCGGGAGGCCCGGCGGCTCGACATCGACCACCTCGTCCCGCTGGCCTGGGCCCACGCGCGGGGCGGCCGTCGCTGGAGCGCGCAGAAGCGCAGGCGATTCGCGAACGACCCCGTGAACCTCTTCGCGGTCCAGGCCTCGGTGAATCGCTCGAAGGGCGCCGCCGGACCGCTCGACTGGCTGCCGCCCGACCCGGCCTATCATTGCTCCTACGTGACCCGCTTCCAGCGGGTCGTCCGGCTCTACGGCATCGAGTACGAGGGGGATGAAGGACGGGCCTACGACCGCCTGCGCGAGCGGCTTTGCGGGCGCGGTGCCCGGGCAGAGCCGTCCGGCGACTCGGCCGGAGTGATCGGTCCGCTCTCGATCAACGGACTGATCCAGTAGTGAAGGCCGGCTCCACCGAAGCCCGCGCGCAGGGCCTCGACCAACGCCCGGGCGCGTCCCAGCGGCAAGACGATCCACAGGGCGACCCGGTGCTGGCGGCCGGCGACCTGCTCGGCGATGTCGAGCTGGTGGGGCGATACGCCGTGCCCCTCGCAGGCCAGGGTCGTGAAGCCCTGATGCTGCTGCGCGAGCAGCCAGTCGACCAGGCGCTCCTCGAGCCCGGGGCGGGCGACGAGAGTGAGGAGCACCTCGTCCGTGGCCTGATCGGTCTTCGGGTCGACGGTCTGGTCGCTCGCCCGCGTTTGCATGCTCATCCGGCGTTCCTCCCGAGCTGCCAGAGACAGAGTCGGCGATAGAGCATCGGCAGCAGCACGAGCGTGAGCGCCGTCGAGCTCGCGAGGCCGCCGATCACGACGACCGCCAGCGGACGCTGCAGCTCGGATCCGGGCCCCGTCGCAGCCAGCAGGGGCAGCAGCCCGAGCGCCGTGCTGCTCGCCGTCATCAGGACCGGCCGGAGCCGTCGAGCGGCACCGTCCCGGATCGCGGTCTCGAGCGGAACGCCTTCCTCCCGCAGCTGATTGAAGGTCGCCACCAACACCACGCCGTTCAGGACCGCGATCCCGAGCAGCGCGACGAAGCCGATCGTCGCCGGTACCGAGAGATACTCGCCCGCCATCCACAGCCCGACGATGCCGCCGATCAGGGCCAGCGGAATGTTCCCCAGCACCAACGCCGCCTGCGCCATCGACTCGAAGGTCGAGAAGAGAATCAGGAAGATCAGGGCGAGCCCGATCGGGATCACGGTCCCCAATCGCGCCGCCGCCCGCTGCTGGTTCTCGAACTGACCGCCCCACTCCGTCCGGAAGCCCACGGGCAGCTCGATCTCGGCGGCCACGCGCGCGCGGGCGTCCTCGACGAAGCCCACCAGATCACGCCCCCGCACGTGAGCCGTGACGATGGCGAGCCGACTGGCCCCCTCGCGCTGGATCTGCACCGGCCCCTGGACGCGCTCGACGGAAGCGACGACGGAGAGCGGGATCGACTCGCGGCCATGGCCGGGGAGCTGGGTATGCGGGAAGTCGATCGCGGATTCGCGCAGATGCTCGGCGCTTCGCAGTACGAGCGGGATGCGTCGAGCGCCGTCGAAGACGATGCCCCCGTCGATCCCCTCGAGGCGGGCCCGCAGCCGCTGTTGGAGATCGTCGACGCTCAGGCCGAGGCGGCCGGCCGCGAGATGATCGATGTCGATCTCGAGGTACTCGGCCCCCTCCGTGCGACTGCGGAAGACGTCCTCCGCGCCCGGGACCGTGCCGAGCAGATCCGCTATTGCCCGGGCAATGCGGCCGAGCCGCTCGAGATCGAAACCGTAGATCTTGACGGCCACATCGCCCCGGACGCCCGTCAGCATCTCCGAGACGCGCATGTCGATCGGCTGCGTGAAGCCATAGGCGACGCCCGGAAAGAGCCGCATGACCTCCCGGATCCGATCGAGCAGCGCGTCCGTCGAGGGATCCCGCCACTCCTCTCTGGGACGCAGCACGAGAAAAGCGTCGGTCTGATTGAGGCCCATCGGGTCGAGACCGATCTCGTCGGCCCCGGTGCGCGCGACCACGTGCTCGATCTCCGGAACCCGCTCGCGCAGCATCCGCTCGATGCGCAGGTCGAGATCGAGGGACGCCGCCAGGTCGATCGAGGGCAGCTTCTCGAGCTGGACGATCAGATTGCCTTCGTCGAGGGTCGGCAGGAAGGTCCGCCCGACCTGCGTGAAGAGGATGGCCGCCAGCACGAGCAGCCCGCCGCTCACCAGCAGGGCCTGGCGGGAATGCAGGATCACCCGTTCCAACGTCCCGCGATAGGCCTTCTCGAGTCGACCCAGGAACGCCGGCCCACTCGCCCGACCACTCACCGACCCACTCCCACCTCGAATGAGAAGCGAGGCGAGTGCCGGAAGGACCCCGAGCGACAGCACGAGGGCCGTCGCGAGCGCGCAGACGATCGTGATCGCCACCGGCGCGAAGAGCTTGCCTTCGAGCCCCTCCAGCGTGAGCAGGGGCAGGAAGACCAGCACGATGATCAACGTGCCGGCGCTGACGGGGAGCGCGACCTCGCGCACGGCCCGGTCGATCACGTGAAGACGGGGCAGCCGCGCCGCGGAGGGCCGTCCGAGATGCGAGACGATGTTCTCGACGACGACCACGGCCGGATCGACGAGCATGCCGGTCGCGATGGCGAGCCCTCCGAGGCTCATCAGGTTCGCGGAGAGGTCGAGCCATCGCATCCAGACGAAGGTCGCGAGCACGGTCAACGGCAGCACGAGCGCCGCCGTCAACGCCGCCCGAGCGTCGGCCAGGAAGACCACGAGCACGAGAATCACCAGCACCACGGCGCTTCCGACCGCCGACTGCATCGTCGCGACCGCTCGCCTGACCAGGTCGCCGCGGTCGTAGAAGACGTTCACCCGAACGCCTTCGGGCCAGGTCGGCGCGAGCTCGTCGAGCCTCGTCCGGACCCGGCGCACCAGCTCACTCGCGTTGGCCCCCCGCAGCGCCAGCACCAGCCCCTGAACCGTCTCGCCCTCGCCGTCCCGGGTCACGGCGCCGTAGCGCGTCAGGGCGCCGAGCCGGACCTGTGCGACGTCGCCCACCCGGACCGGCTCCGTGGGATGGCTGCGAACGACGATCGCCCGCAGATCGTCGAGGCTTCGGACCCGGCCTTCCGAACGCACCAGCAGCACCTCTTCGCCGTCGACCAGTCGGCCTGCGCCGTCGTTGCGGTTGTTCGCGGCGATCGCCTGCTGCAGCGTTCGCAGATCGATGCCCGCGGCGAGCATCGCGCTCTCGCGCGGCATCACCTCGAAGGTCTCGACCTCGCCACCCAGGGCGTTCACGTCGGCCACGCCCTCGACGCTGCGCAGCGCCGGTCGGATCACCCAGTCGAGCAGCGTGCGCCGCTCGGCGAGGCTCAGGCCGCCGCCCTCGATCGTGAACATGAAGACCTCGCCGAGGGGCGTCGTCATCGGCGCGACGCCGCCCTCCACGCCGGCAGGCAGCACGTCCCGGAGACCGGCCAGCCGCTCCGAAACCTGCTGGCGTGCCCAGTAGACGTCCGTTCCCTCCCGGAAGTCGACGGTCACGTCCGCCAGGGCGTACTTCGTGACCGAGCGCAACACGGTCTGCCTCGGGATGCCCAGCATCTCGACCTCGATCGGCGCGGTGATCCGCGACTCGACCTCCTCGGGCGTCATGCCCGGAGCGCGCAGGATGATCTTGACCTGCGTCGTCGAGACGTCCGGAAAGGCGTCCACCGGCGTCTGCTGGAGGGCAAGCCAGCCCGCCACCATCAACGCCGGCACGCTGAGGAAGACGAACAGCCGCTGGCTCAACGAGAATCGGATCAGACGCGCCAGCATCTCAGCCGCCCTCCCCATTGGACGTCTCGGATAGCCAGAGGGCCTTCAGGGTGGCCGTGCCGCGCACCACCACCCGAGCCCTCTCGAGCCCCGGCCCGTGCACGATCCGCGAGCGGCCGGTGCCCCCGAGAATCTCGACCTCCGAAGCCCGAAAGCCTCCCTCTTCGACGATGAACACCCAGCTGCGATCGTCGATGCGCACGACCGAGGCGGCCGGGACGAGATGCGCAGTCCGCTGCGGAACGGGCGTCGAGAGCTGAACCCGCACGAATTGACCGGGGCGAAGCGCGCCGCTCGGATCCTCGAGCAGGCCCCGCACCACGATCCCCTGATCCAGCGGATGGACCTCGCTTCCGATCGCGACGATGCGGCCGCCCGCCTGCACGCCCCGGGCGCTGGCGTCGCCGCTGTCGCCCGCGCCGCCCGCGCCGCCCACGACCTCGATCGGCCCGCCGACGACCAGACCGCGCGCTCGCTCGAGTGGCACGTGCACCTCGATGCCGAGCTCTCGCAGCTGCCCCACCCGGTAGAGCGGCGCGCCGGCATCGACCCGCTCGCCGACCCGCACATACTGTTCGAGCACCACGCCCGAGACCGACGACCGCACGACGAGGTTGGCGTAGAGCTCGCGTTCCACGGCCAGCTTCTGCACCTCCGCCCAGCCGAGGCCGGCCAGCAGGAGCGCCCGACGCCGCGCTTCGAGAATCGACTCGAGCTCGGCGAGCCGGGCGCGCGTCTCGAGCCCCCGCCGCCCCGCGATCACGCCCTCGGCCGCCAGGGCCTCTTCGCGTTCGGCCAGCTCGCGGCCGAGATCCCGCTGCGAGAGCGCTTGCAGGAACTCCTGCTGCAGCCCCACGAGCGCCGGGCTCTCGAGCCGCGCGAGCGTCTGGCCCGGCTCCACGGCGTCGCCGACCGAGACCGGCAGATCGAGCACCACCGCCGACGCGCGCGCGACGACGACGTGAAGCCCCGCGTTCGGAACCGTGATGCGGGCCGGGAGCAACGGCCCGGAGACGATGTCCGCCGGCAGGGCGGCCGCGACCGTCACCCCCAGCGCCTCGCGCTGCTCGGCCGTGACGGACAGCAGGGGAGCCTCGGTCCCCGACGCCCTCGTCGGGACGAGCGTCGCCGCCAATAGCCACGACAGCCACGACAGCAGCAGCACGAGTCCGACACCGATCTGTTTCATGTCGCTCACGGAGTCGCTCACGGAATCACTCCCAATGCCTGGTTCCATTCGGCGATCTGCCGCTGCTGTAGGATTCGCGCCTCCCGTCGCAGGCGCTCGGCCGCCGTCCAGCGCAGGCGGGCCCGCAGCAGGGTCGCCAGGTCGACCTCGCCGAGCGCATGGCCCCGCTCCGTGAGGTCGAGATGACGGCGGGCGATGGAGGCCTGCTCGGCGCTCGTTGCGACGCGTCGATCGGCGAGCTCCAGCTGATGCTCGGCCCGCGCCCGGCTCTCGCGCAGCGCGCGGTCGAGCCGGGCGGCGTCCCGTCGGGCGGCGGAAAGGGCACGGCGGGCCGCGGCCTCCTCGAGCTCCGCCGTGCCCGCCTTGCCGATCGGAATCCGGATCCCCGCCACGATCCGATCGTTGAAGGCGACGCCGCTCCGATCCCGCTCGCTCTGGCGACCGATCTCGAAGGTCGGCGAGCCCCATTGAGCGCGCTCGAGACGATGCACATGCGCCTCGGCCGCGGTCGTCTCGGCCCGGGCGAGCGCGACGAGCGGATGCTCCGCCAGGTCGATCGGCGGCGCGGGCTCTTCCTGCCAGTTGGCCGGCCAGTCCTCCCGGCCCGTGAGGATCCGGTAGCTCTCCTCGGCGTGCTGGGCCTCCTCGAGCGCCGCCAGATACTCGAGCTTGCGACCCAGCGTCTCGGACTCCGCCAGCAACCGCTCTCGCTCGGAGACCTCGCCGAGCTCGACGGCGCGACGCACACGCTCCGCGAGCACCGACTGGGCGGCCCACTCGCTGCGGGCCAGCTCCAGCTGATTGCGGGCAAGAGCCAGGGTCGCCACCGCATGCCGGACCCGCCTCGCGCTCTCGAGCAGCTGCACCGTCCGCGACGCGGCCAGCGCCGAGTCGGCGGCCCGGGCAAGCTCACCGCGCGGTGCGCGCTGGCCCGGCCACCAGACCGGAAGCTCGAGCATCGCGTCCCACTGGCGATAGCCTTCAGCGCTCCAGACTTCATCGCTCAGGTAGTCGCCCCGGATCGCCAGCGGACCGGGAAGCCAGCGCCGCGCCGCCCGATCCAGCAGCGACGCCTCCCGGGTCCGCCCCTCGACCTCGAAGCGTCCCGGATCGAGGCGGGCGGTGGCCCGGACGAGCTCGGCCAGGGTCAGCGCGGGATTCGCACGCAGGACGGATTCGTGGGGATGGGTCCCGTCGGGCAGGTCGTCGGGCATGATCCCGGACCCGACCGCCGAGAGGGTTCCTCCCTGTCCGAGGGCGGCGTGGCCCAGCCAGACGAGCGCCAGGATCACCGCTCGGAGGGAACGTCCGAGCGGGATCGCCCACGTCGGAAACACCGGGAGAGTCGGAACGCTCGGGGGAACGATCGGTCGCCACATGACCGGAATTCTGGGCACGAAGTCGCCCGTTCCCCATCCGGCGTCCGACGCGAGCGCGTCGGATTCCAGGGCTCGCAACGGGTCTTCGACCCGGCTCGCATCCGTCATCCGTCGCGGTCGAGGCCAGGCCCGACTTGAAGTCGCCCCTGGCCTCGGTCATCCTCGACCTGGAACGCAGGGGGGCCTTCAATGACCGTTCCGCGCATCGCCATCAACGGCTTCGGGCGGATCGGTCGCACGATCACCCGCCTCGCGAAGCTGCACGGCCACTTCGACCTGGTTGCGATCAACGACATCGCCTCGCCGGAGGCGCTCCTCTACGCCTTCAAGTTCGACAGCATCCACGGAAGGTACCCCGGCTCTGTCGAGCTCTACGACGGCACGATGAACATCGACGGCGATCCGTTCCGGATCCTGTCGGAGCGGGATCCGAGCAAGCTCCCGTGGAAGGAGCTCGGCGTCGACTACGTCATCGAGAGCACCGGCCGGTTCCGCCGCCTGGCCCAGCTCGAGCAGCATCTCGAGGCCGGGGCGAAGCGGGTCCTGCTCACCGTGCCCTGCAAGGATCCGCTGGAGGCGACGGTCGTGATGGGCGTCAACGATCACGTCGTGAACGGCGACGCCCGCATCATCAGCAACGCCAGCTGCACGACCAACTGCGCGGCACCGCTGGCGAAGGTGCTCCACGAGAGCTTCGGCATCCGGCGCGGCCTGCTCACGACGGTCCACGCCTACACCTCCGATCAGCGCCTGATCGACGCGCCCCACGAGAGCGACCTGCGCCGCTCGCGCAACGCGGCCACGAACATCGTCCCGACTTCGACCGGCGCCGCTCGGGCGATCGGCCAGGTGATTCCCGAGCTGGCGGGGAAGCTCGACGGGCTGGCCATGCGGGTGCCCGTGGCCGACGGCAGCGTCGTCGATCTGACGGTCGAGCTCGAGCGGGACACGACCGCCGAAGAGGTGAACGACGCCATGAAGAAGGCGGCGGAGGGGCCGATGCGTGGGATCCTCGAGTACAGCACCGACGCCATCGTCTCGTCGGACATCATCGGCAACTCCCACTCCAGTATCTTCGACGCTCCGCTCACCCAGCTGATCGGCGGGTCGCTTCTGAAGGTCGTGGCCTGGTACGACAACGAGTGGGGCTACAGCGCGCGGGTCGAGGATCTGATCGTACGGGTTTCCAGGCTCGACGGGCTGGACGCAAGCGCCCGCCACGCCTAACGCGACCGGTTCAGCCAGCCCACCACGCTGCGCCGCACGCGCCGGGCGGGCCGGACCTCGTGATGGAAGCGAGCGCTTTCGAAGACCACGAGACGCCCCGCTCGAGGGCAGATGTCGTACCACGGCGCGACTTCGGGGGCCTCGAGATAGAGCCGGAGTTCGCCTCCGTCGCTGTCCTGCCAGCCCTCGTTCAGGTAGAAGATCACGGAGAGCACCCGATTCGACGCCGTCGCGAAGAGATCCAGGTGGGTGCGATAGCGCGCGCCGACGGGATAGACCGCGAAATGGGTCTCGAAGCCGGCCAGCCCGAGCCAGAGCGTCTGGTTCAGATGCCGTCGCAGCGTTTCCAGCTGCAGCAGATAGCGGCGCCGGGCACGCGTGGTCTGCTCCTCGTCCCACCACAGCACCCGATCGTCCCGGATCTCGGGTCGCACGTGGAAGCTCGCGCCCCGCCCGACGCCGGCCACCCGGAAGCGCCCGTGCCGTTCGAGACGATCGGCCTCGGCGACGAGCGCGGAAACCAGATCGGCGAGGGGCGTGTCGTCGAGGACGGCGACACCATGGGCGTCGAGCGCGCTCGAGACGGCGGTGCACCAGCCGGGCGGCGCGATCGCTTCGACCTCCGCGCACGCGGGCTCCGCGGGTGCGGGCATGCTCGGATCGCCGCCGCCGTCCGCGCACGGACCAACGGGCCACGGCTCCGCGTCTCTCCCACCCGCGCTGCGAACCGTCATGCCTTTGTGGCTCCCTCGCCCTCGTGGGCCGAGGCGTCGATTCCGGTACGCTCGGCTCAGACCGTGGGGCTCGGATTCGGCTCTGGCTCGTCGAAGACTCCCCAGGATAGCGTCGGTACAGTCCGAGGCCGGATCCATGCCGGGAACGCGCTCGCAGGCTCGAAACTCGTTCTTGCGGAGGCTAGCCTCCGGTGGGACCCGTGCGGGAGCACCCGCGGTGGATCGAGGTCGCCGGCACGACCGCCGGCAGCCCATGCGGGCAGCCCGCTCCCCCAGCCCTTTTCGCAACCACGACCGGAATCCACTCCACCCACTCTATTGATAGGAGACTTTCATGATCCCCAGTCGCGTTCCCAACGCCGTCTTCAAGACCCGCGTCCGAGACGAATCGGTCGGCGGAGACAACCCCTTTCGCTGGCAGGACGTGAGTACCGACGAGATCTTCGGCGGCAAGCGCGTCATCGTCTTCGCCCTTCCGGGTGCCTTCACCCCAACCTGCTCGTCGACCCATCTGCCCCGCTACGAGGAACTCTACGATCGATTCAAGAGCCAGGGCATCGACGACATCTACTGTCTGTCCGTGAACGATGCCTTCGTGATGTTCCAGTGGTCGAAGCAGGTCGGCGCCAAGAACGTCAAGATGCTGCCCGATGGCAACGGCGAGTTCACTCGCAAGATGGGCATGCTCGTCGACAAGGAGAACCTGGGCTTCGGCATGCGCTCCTGGCGCTACGCCATGGTCGTGAAGGACGGCGAGATCGAGCAGATGTTCGTCGAGCCCGAGTTCGGAGACAACTGCCCGACGGACCCCTTCGAGGTTTCCGACGCCGACACCGTGTTGGCCTGGCTCGAGGGCAAGGACGCCCCGGAGAAGAAGCCGGAGCGCAAGCCCTTCGTGGGTTGATCGATCGGGCCGGACCGGCGAGGGCCACGCCGTGTCGACGGTCCAGCGGCCAGGTGGCCAAGTGGCGAGGCGATCTCCTGGCCGCACGCTCATGAGAAATCGTGGGCGTGCGGCGACGGAGACCTCACATCGGCTCGTCGCGCAGCTTCAGCAGGTCGGGGTACTCGGGCTCGCGCTTCTCGATCCGGGCCGCGAAGGCCTCCTGCATGTGCGGGGGTGCGAGCATGGCGGCGTTCCAGACCCCGATGTAGTCGAGCGTATCCTTCGTGGAGTGGTCGCGGCCGTAGTTGATCAGGACCTTCGAGCCGGTCACGGCCAGGGGATTCTTGCTGGCGATCTCGCGAGCCGTCGACAGCACATGCTCCATCATCGCCTCATGGCTCGCGAAGACCTCGTTCACCAGCCCGATCTCGCGGGCCTTCTCGGCCGACAGACGACGGCCGGTATAGGCCATCTCGCGGACCCAGCCTTCCGGTATCAGGCGCTGCAGACGCGGGAAGGTCCCCACGTCGGCCGTCATGGCGATGTTGATCTCCTGGATGCAGAAGAACGCGTCCTCGGTACACCATCGGATGTCGGCAGCGGAGATCATGTCGATGGCGCCGCCGATGACCCCACCCTGGCAGGCGACGAGCACCGGCATCCGGGCCTGCTCCAACGCGTCGAAGGAACTCTGGATCTGGCCGATATTGGAGCGGAAGGCTTCGGCCGCCACGTAGCGATCGACCTTGCCGCCCCCGCCACCGCTGCTGCCCTCCTCGGCGAAGACCGAGAGATCCATGCCGGCGGAAAAATGTCGGCCGGTCGACGAGATCACGATCACCCGGGCCAGCGCCTCACGGTCGATTTCGCGAACGAGCGCCGGCAGCTCGTTCCAGAAGGCGCGGGTCATGGTGTTCATCGCCTCGCCGCGGTTCATCCGCAGATGGGCCACCGAGCCATCGATCTCGAGGTCGAAGCATTCATGCTTGCGCTGCATCGTTCTTCCTTTCCACTCTCTATCGCCCGGCTGCTCTCGACGTCGTTTCTCGATCCGCTCGGTGTCCCGCTCGCCGCGACTCAGGAGGCGGCCACCATGCCCCCGTCGCAGGCGATCGTCTGACCGACGATGAACCCGCTCGCCCGGGAGCAGAGGAAGATCGCCAGCCCCGCGGCATCCTCCAGCGTGCCCACGCGACCACTCGGGTTGCCACGACCGATTGCCTCCCAGTCGACGCCCTCGCCCTCGGTCTTGCCGCCGAAGCCGACGCCCGTGCTGAGCATCCAGGTCGGGAAGGGGCCCGGCGCGATGGCGTTCACGAGGATCTGCTCGCGGACCAGGCGGGCGCCGAGCATTCGCGTGAGGTGGTGGATCGCCGCCTTCGACGGACCGTAGGAGAAGCTGTCGAAGGCGGGGCTCTTGATGCCATCGATCGAGCCGATGTTCACGACGCGGGCCGGCGACTCCGGGGAGGCCGCAGCGCGCAGCAGGGGCAGCAGCTTCTGGGTCAGGAAGAAGGGCCCCTTCACGTTCGTGTCCATCACCTTGTCCCAGCCCGACTCCGGGAACTCGTCGAGGGGCGCGCCCCAGGCGGCGCCGGCGTTGTTGACGAGGATGTCGAGACGCGCCTCACGCTCGCCGAGGGCGGCGGCCAGGGCCTCGATGGCGGGCAGGCTCGCGCAGTCTGCAGGCAGGGAGAGGCATTCGCCTCCGGTCTGCTCGCTGAGCTGCTTCGCCGTCGCCTCACAGACGTCGGCTTTGCGGGAGCTGATGTACACCTTCGCGCCATGGGCCAGGAATCCGGCGGCGATCATCTCGCCGATGCCGCGGGAGCCTCCGGTCACGAGCGCCACCTTGCCGCGAATCGAGAACAGATCTTCGAGCATGCATCCTCCTCTGGATCTTCGGAGCTTCCCGGGGCGTCCAGCCCTGGCTGCGCCCCGGGTCGAGGGATCGAAGGATCGACGGATCCCGAGCGCGGGTCGCGCACGGGTCATTGTAGGCAGGTTCGCTCTGGGATGGCCACGGTTTCCGACCGCTCGGCCCGGAACGCGGGTCGCCGTGCGGTGCGCCCCCAGGCTGCGGGGTGATGAGGGCCACGCCCAACCGCAAACGGGATCGGGCCCGAATCGCAACCCGCCGGACTACTGTCCGCCGGACGACTGGCTGTCGCAGATGCCCACGTCCGCAGCCCGAGGCACGCCCTCGGCCTCGCCGCTCCAGGCACAGCCGAAGTCCGGAGAAGCGACCGCACTCGCATCGAGCAGATCGTCACCCCCTGGACGAACATCGGTCTCGACCCAGTCGGCGAGGTCGTCGAACGAACGGGTCACCTCGTACTCGGTGAAGGCGCAGTGCGTGACGCCGCGGGTCGCGCGGGTGACGAGCCAGCTCGAGGCGCCGTTCGCCTGGGCTCGGTCGGCATAGCCCCGCGCCAGCGAGAGCGGCACCAGCAGATCGCCCAGGCCCTGTACGGCCAGAAGAGGCCTGGTGGGCCTGCCCTCGGCCTGCGGAAAAGTCCATGGATCGTGGTCTTCCCGCGGAGGAACGCGCGGCACTCGCGCGTTCAGATCGAGCTCCTCGGGCGAGAGCGCGGGGTCGGCGTCGAGCTGGTAGACGGTGTCCAGATTGCCATCGAGCGGCCAGGGCGCGACGCGGCCCTCGGCGTCGCCGTGCAGCAGCAGGGCGAAGTCACCCGCGCCCCCGAAGAGACTGAACATCGTCTCCGGCAGGCCGAACACCGGTACGTCGGCGAGCGCGAAGGCCTCTTCGTAGCGAGGACGCTGGCCGCCGGAGATCTCTGCGGTCGCCAGCTCATGCCGCATGCCCGCCTCCGTGAGGCGGGCCGGGAAGGGTGTCCCGAGCCGCGCCCGCACGTCCGGCACGAGGGCGTCCATGTAGTCCAGGGCGGGCGGCACGGAAATCCGCGGCTCCTCCTCCGCGAATGTGGCTGCGAGCAGGTTCCAGTCGACCAGATAGTCACCCAGCTCGTGGCCACCGAGATCACCGCAGAGCGAGAGGATGCCATCGTAGGTCAGGCCGCGCTCATTCGAGATGGCCGCGATCTTGCCTCCCATGGAGACACCGATCATGTACGTCCGACTCGGCGCCGCGACGCGCCGTGCGAACTCGGACTGCAGCATCAGGTATTCGAGCACGCCCTGCGAGACGGCCCAGCCGCTCGTAGAGAGGCTGCTGCTTGCCCACGCATAGCCGCTCTCGATCAGATGACGACGGATCCAGGGCTCGCGCGCCACCAGCCGACAGGCCGGATCGTCGGGCTCGAGGCAGAATCCCGTGAACCCCCAGGCCCACACGACGAGCTCACCGTTCCAGTCTGCCGGCACCTCCAGGCGGTAGCCGGCGCCCTGGAGCACTCCCCAGAGCCGTGTCGTCTCCAGGCCGGCGAGTGGTCCGAAGGGCAGCGCCTCCTCGTCGACGAAGTGGAAGTCGGGCGCAGGAGCGAAGCCGCCCCTTGACGGAGGAGTCGGCGACGGAAGCTCGAATCCCGGAGAGGGGTCGGGATCCGATGGGATCGGTACTGGCTGCGCGAGCGCTGCTCCCGCTGCGAGGAGCCACAGCAGCGCCAGCATCGGAAGGGGGAAGAATCGTCGGGCACGTCGTCGCTGAAACAAGAGGGACCTCGTCTGGCAACCGATTCAGCCCGGATTCTGCGGTCTGCGCCGGAACGATCGGAGCCCACACCCAGCCTGCCCGATTCGCGATGGGCTGTCACTACATCTCCAGGGGCAAGGCCCTGCTTCGAGAGCAATGGTCCTGCCTCGGGAGCAACGGCTCCGCCTCGAGAGCAGTGGCCCTCCGGGGCCGAGCCCAGAGCACGACCCCCGGGCCGTCCAGCACCGATCGAGACGAAGAAGACTCGAATGACCCGTGACCTCCCTACCGCGATCGCGCCCCGTCCATCTCGTCGACGACGCGGAAATGTTCGCGATAGCTCGCAAAGCGTCGCCGTTCGGTGTCGGCATCGAGCGCGAAGGAAGAGAGCCGGTATCGATGCCGACCGAAGCGATCCGGACGGTTCTCGGCGACGAACCGATGCATCGAATGCTCGACGTCGGGACGGAGCGTCTCGCCCATCCGCTCGTAGAGCTGGCGGACGACCGCCATCGGATCGTGGAGAAGCTGCTCGTAGCGCACGTCCACGAAGCGGTCCTCGCGCGCGTGAGCCCGCACGGCGATGCTGCGCCTCAGGGCCTCGGCCCAGCGCTCAGACACCTCGCGTCCGATCTCCGACGGGTCGACGACGTCGCTGAAGGCCCCGTGCAGGGTCGCAATGAGGCTTGCGAGCGAGGCCAGCACGCGGACGGGATCACGATGGGTCTGGACGATCCAGGCGTCCGGATAGACCGCCAGGAGATCGTCCAGCGCCAGCAGGTGGGCAGGGGCCTTCAGCAGCCAACGCCGACCGCCGCGGCGCCACTGCAGATGCTGCAGGAAACGGCGGTGATCCTCGTAGGCGGGACGCAGGTCCTGCCGATCGAGCCAGGCGCGGTAGCTCGGCAGCCGGAACATCGCGGGGAAGCGGTCGCTGACGAAGCCATGCGCCATGATCGCGATGCATTCCTCCGGCAGGTCCGCGCCGACGAGATGGATGCGGCGAAACGCGGGGGCCAGCCAATCGAGCTGGCGAAGCTGGCGATCCGTCCGAGCGATCCGCGCCTGCCTCCTCCGGCGCGTTTCGTCGCGCGGGAAGTCGGGATGGAGGATCTCCCAGGTCTGCGGAGCCCGATGGGCCGGATCCTGGGCGAGCAAACGATGGAGGAAGGTCGTGCCGGTCCGCGGCAGACCGACGATGAAGACGGGGCGCGCCACTTCCTCGTGCGCGATCTCGGGATTCCGTCGCGCGTCGTCGACGACCTGCAAGCGATTCGACAGCAACGAGACCACGTCCCGACGGGCGGCGATGCGTCCGATCGCGTGGAGGCGTGCTTCGGATTCGTACGCGTGCAGCAGTCTCTCGAACCCCTCCGACGAGAAGCCCTCTCCGAGATCCTCGAGCCCGGTCTGGCGCCGGGCCTCCCGGATCAGGGTCTCGGGATCGAGCTCGACGGGAATCAGGCGACTGCGGATCAGCAGGTCGCTGGCCCGGATCGCCGTCCGCAGCCCGCGCGATCGACCAGGCACAACGGACGGATGGACTGAACGAATCTCGTGCAGGAAGGGTTCTCTCGAGATCAAAGCCACACCTTCGGCACGCAGCATAGGGATCGAACCGCGCTCGCCGCCAGCGACCCATCCCATCCGACCGACGAATCGGGCTCGACGCCGATCGCGCTACAGCAGCTCCGAGCCCTCCATCTCGCGGGGGCGGCCGACATAGTAGCCCTGGGCGTAGTCGACCCCGATCTCCCTCAGGATCCGGAGGATCGCCTCATTCTCGACGAACTCGGCGACCACGGTCTTGCCGAAGGCCTTCGCGACTCCGTCGATCGACTTCACGAGCTCGCGATCCGTCCGGCTCGACTCCAGATTGCGGATGAAGGAGCCGTCGATCTTGATGCAATCGATGGGCAACGACCGCAGATGGGCGAACGACGTGAAGCCGATCCCGAAGTCATCCAGCGCGAAGCGCGCGCCCCGCGCCCGAGCGGTCTCCATGAAGCTCCGGGCCGCGATCAGATCGGAGAGCGCCGCCGTCTCCGTGATCTCGAAGACGATCCCCTGCAACGAGTCACCTCGATCACCGAGACGGCGATCGATCCAGCGAAGGAACTCACCACTCCCGAGGTGGAGACTGCTGAGATTGACGCAGAGCTCGGTCTTGCTCCCGCGTCGCCGAAGCTCGTCCAGCCGGGCGAGCACCACCTCGAAGACGCCCTGGTCGACGCGGTCGATCAGACCGAAACGCTCGGCAGTCTCGATGAACCGGGCGGGACGGATCAGCTCCCCATCCGGTCCCCGCAGCCTCGCGAGCGCCTCGTAGCGATGGACCCGTCCGGTCTGCAGATGGAGGATCGGCTGGAAGACGACGGCGAGCCGACCTTCGTCGAGGGCATTGCGCAGAACGTGAAGCGATCGCAGGACCTCCGTTTCCGCGCGCTGCTCCTCGAGCTGGACCACGTAGATTCCGTGGCTGCGTTCCTCCCTCGCACGGACGAGGGCGAGCTCTGCCTGGGCCACCAGTGCACCCGGCTCCTTGGCGTGATCCGGAAAGGCCGACAGCCCGATCTTGACGTCGATCCGGACGTCGTCCGCCCCGAGCCGAAAACGGAGCGCGCGGGCCGCGCAAGCGAGACGTTCGGCAACGACGATCGCTTCGGAGGGATGCGTGTCGGGCAGGACGATCAGGAAATGATCACCGCTCCGCGCCAGCATGTCGTCCGTCCCGCTCGCTGGGATGTCGCTGTCGCGAAGATGGCCTCGAAGCATCTGGGCGACACAGAGCAGGACTTCGTCGCCCGCAGGACGTCCGTAGACGGAGTTGATCCGATCGAAGCTGTCGATCCCGAGGCAGAGACAGGTCACCGACGTCTCGCTGCGGCGTGCCAGCCTCAGATGGGACTCCACGAGAAGATGCAGCCCCTTCGGATTGACGAGTCGGGTCAGGGGGTCGTGGTGGGCCAGGTATTCGGCCTGCGCCTCCGCCCGCCGAAGCTCGGTGACGTCCTCCATCAATCCGGCCACGAAGCCTCCGCCCCGGCGATCGTCGGATCCGATGAAGCCGCGATCCTTGAACCATCGCAACCCGACTCCATCCTCGTCCCGGAAGCGATAGTCCACGACGAAGCGACCTTCCTGCCGGAGCTGGAGACGCATGGACCGGAGTACGCGATCCCGATCTGCTTCATGGAGATGATCCATCCAGGCGGTCGACGGACCGGGATTCTCCGTGGCGGATGCGAAGAGCCTGCCGGCTGCAGGGGTGACGAACGATCTCGACAGACCGTCGGGCGAGGCTTCGTAGAAGATGTCGGGCACCATCTCGACCACCGAGCGGAGCCTCTTCTCGTAAGCCATCGCGCGCCCGGCATGGCGTCGGATGATCGCGAAGAGGAGCAGACTGGTGACGGCAACGTAGAACCAGCCCTTCCAGGTCTGGAGCTGCTGGAGATCCGCCTCGTCGCGTGCGAGCATCGCGACGCCGTAGTCGGAAAGCGCGATCCAGGCGACGCCCATCGCCAGGTAGAGCATCGCCACCCGGGCTGCAAAGAGGACGACGCTCTTCATCTGACCGACCGGGGACCCGACGGGAGGTCCCTGCTCTGTTCGTTCCGGTCGTTCCAGCATCGAGGCCCCCCCTGATGGGGAAGACCCGAGAAATGGGGTCTTCCGTCACGCATCGTCTGCCTATCGAAGAGCTTGAGCCGCGCGTCCTGGATCCGATGCAGGTCTCCCACGGCCATCGGGATTCGACCCTGGAGCCGGCGCCGGGGCGGCCGGACCGTGGCGGGTAGACCCCGGTCGACGGCGACCGCGAAGGACGATCACCTCCTCGATTCCAGCGTCCGATCGGACGATCTCTTCTGCAGTCGGAGAAACCGAACGGCATCGGAGTCGGCGGCGTCTCTAGCCG
Organism: uncultured Spirochaetaceae bacterium; assembly: GCA_964457385.1. Taxonomy (GTDB): domain Bacteria; phylum Myxococcota_A; class UBA9160; order UBA9160; family UBA4427; genus UBA4427. Next base: position 6,051 of record CAYWGW010000040.1, on the reverse strand, counting down.
CTGGAGTTCCCGATCGCGAACGGAAGGGCCCGATAGGCCCCGGAGGCGCGTATCCGATCGAAGGGTCTGGAGGAGAGGATCAAGGATGAATGAAGGATGAAGAGAGTCGAGGAGACGCGGGTGGCGAGCCCATTCCATCGAATCGCGAGACCCGCCGGGCAACAGCAATCGAGAGCGAGCCTGCTCCGGAGGCCGATGCGGACCCTCGCCGTCCTGGGGCTGCTGGTCTGGGGGCCGGGGGGCGGCTGTGCTCATGCACCCGAGCCGCCCGAAGCCGGATCGCTTGCCATCGTCCGCCCGCTGGTCGAGCGCGCTCCCGACGGACGTCTCTTCCTGAGCTGGCCCCACGGCCTCACGAGCGAGCCCCTTCGCATCTACCGGGGAGAAACGCCCGAAACGATCGATCGATCGATCACGCTCGCCGTCGCCGATCCGGGCACGACGAGGCTGCTGCTGCCCGCGGAGAACCGCGGTGACTACTTCTTCTACGAGCTCGATTCCCCGAACGACTCGATCGACTCGATCGTCGGAGAGCGTCGACTGCCGCTCCAGGGACCCGACAACTTCCGGGATCTCGGTGGCTACGAGACCCGCGACGGAGGCCACGTCCGATGGCATCGGATCTACCGATCGGACGATCTCGCTGGGCTCACGACGCGCGATCTCGGCCTGCTCCGCTCGCTCGACATCCGCGGTGTCTGCGATCTCCGCTCGGGCCCCGAGCGCGCCCGCGACCCCAACCGGAGTGTCGACGGGGCCTCCGTGCACGAGATGGGGATTCCGGTAGTGGGCGTCGACCCGGTGGACCTGCGCCATCGGATCCGGACCGGAGGACTGGACGCGTACGATGTCGAGGCGACGATGATCTCCGCCTACCGCTCCTTCGTGACGGATCATGCCGACCGCTGGGCCCGTATGCTCGAGTTGCTCTCCGACCCCGACAACCTGCCGACCGTCGTCCACTGTACGGCCGGCAAGGATCGCACTGGCTTTGCATCGGCCCTGGTGTTGCTGCTGCTCGGCGTACCGGAGGAGACGGTCTTCGAGGACTACCTCGCGACCAACCGCTACCAGGCCAACACCCGGCTCTGGCTCGAGCGTCTGGTTCCGGTCTACTCGTTCTTCCGAACGGGCGCCGCCGACATGGCGCCGCTGCTCGATGCCCGCCCGGCCTATCTGAAGGCCTCTCTCGAAGAGATCGAGCGCGGCTGGGGCAGCGTCGAGCGCTATGCCGAGCAGCGTCTGGGCTTCTCGAGCGCCGAGCAGACGCGATTGCGCTCGCTCCTCGTCGATTGATCCCTCGAGCCTGCCGCGCATGAGGGGATCCGAGCGATCGGATACGGGATCGCAGGCTGGCGTGGGGGCGACGGGGCGACGGGGCGGAACGACTGCTGACCGATTTGACGGGAACGGTCCAGAACCAGCCGCCACCCCCTCGTCCCGCCCTCCCCCGCTCTCTACAAACCTGCCATGCCGACAGTCGCCCTCCCGCCCACGACGAGTCGAGCCGGCAACCTTTCCTCCGATCCCACCCGCAAGGTGGCCATCGAAGCGCTGGGTCTGGGCACGGCCTTCGACGTGGTGGTGGTCGGAGCGGGTCCGGCGGGCTGTGTCGCCGCCCTGGCCCAGGCCCGGGCGGGCGCCCGGGTGGCGCTGCTCGAGGCCAATCCGCGGGCAATGGGAAGACTCGCGGGAGAGTGGCTGCATCCACGAGGCGTCGAGATCCTGCGGGAGCTCGGCGTCGCGCTACCCGATGTTTCGACCGCCGACCGGGGACGGGGATTCGTGGTCCATCCCGAGGACGGCAGTCCAGCGATCGTGCTGTCCTACGCGAACGACGGGCGCGGACTCGGCATCGAGCATGGGCGGCTCGTCGGGGCCCTGCGCGAGACCGCGGCAGCGGATCCCGGGATCGCCTACTACCCGGGCGTGCGGGTGGTCGGCCTCGACGACCACGGTGTCGTCGCTCGTCGTGCACGCGACGGATCCGGGACGGGGAAACCCACCGAGCTTTCGCTGCGCGCCGATCTCGTCGTCGGTGCGGACGGTCGGACGTCGTGTGTTCGTCGAGCCCTCGGTCTTCCGGAGGCGCTCACGACGATCTCGCGCATGGCGGGTCTCCGCCTCGAGGGGGCTCCGCTGCCGATCGAGGGCTACGGACACGTCTTCCTCGGCGGCCCCGGTCCCGTCCTCGTCTACCGCATCGATCCCGACACGCTGCGAGTCTGCCTGGACGTTCCCTTCGAGCTCGAGACCGATGCCCCCTCGCTCTGGGAGGCCTACTCGAAAGTCCTGCCCACGACGCTCCACCCGGCGCTGGCGCGTGCGCTGAAGCGAGGCGACCTGCAATGGGCGCTCAACCAGAGACGAACGCGGGCGACGCACGGCCGGGACGGCCTCGTGGTGATCGGGGACGCCGCCGGATTGCAGCATCCCCTGACCGCTCTCGGCATGACCTTCGCCTTCGAAGACGCAGCGCAGCTCGCCCGCAGTCCCGACTTCGAATCGTTCGCCCGGATCCGGGCGCGGGAGACCCGGGTCGGCGAGCTGCTGGCGGGCGTGCTCTACGAGACCTTCTCCGAGTCCGGCGAGCCGGCGGCCGTAGTCCGACAGGGGGTGTACGCGCTCTGGCGTCGCAGTGCCCACGAGCGCGAGCGCACGATGGGCTACCTGGCGGGAGAGGATGACCGGATCGGCTCCTTCGTCCGCACCTTCGCGCGAGTGACGGGTCCAGCGCTGCTGGGGCTCATGCTTCGAGCCGGACGCCGCTTCGATCTGGCGACGACGGCCCGCGCGCTGGGGACGTTGGCGGGGCGCGGCCGCTGGCTCGCGCGCTGCCTGCGGTCCGGCTGGGCGCCCGCACTGCGCGCCCGAGGGAGGGGCCCCGCCCCGGGAGCGGCCTTGCGAGCGGCTCCGCGAGCGGCCGCCAGGCACGGGCCACCCGGCCCGGCGGCGGGACGCAGCCTCGAGCGGGCGGTCGAGGCTCTCGTGGCGCAACAGCAAGGGGACGGCCGCTTCGAGGGCGAGGTCCGCTGGTGCCCGATGCTCGCGGCACAGTACGTGCTCTTCTGTCGGGCGATGGGCATTCCGATCGCGAAGGATCGGCGACGGGGTCTGCTCCGACATTTCGAGCGGACGCGACTCGAGGGTGGGCTCTGGGGGCTCCATGCCTGCTCCGAGCCCTATCTCTTCGTCACGACACTCGTCTATGTCGCTGCACGCCTGCTGGGCGTGCGCGCCAGTGCACCGCTGCTCGCCCCCGCGCTCGCGTTCATCCGTCGCGAAGGCGTGCTCGCCATCCCGAGCTGGGGAAAGCTCTGGCTCGCCCTGCTCGGGCTCTACGACTGGCGGGGCGTGCCCCCGCTCCTGCCCGAGCTCTGGGCCCTGCCCCGATTCCTGCCCTTCCATCCCTCCCGCTTCTACTGCCATACGCGTCAGATCTACCTGGCGATGTCGGTCCTCTACGGCCGCCGCGTTCGGGCGGACGAATGCGAGCGACTGGCGGAGATCCGGCGCGAGCTCTACCGACACGGCATGACGACGGTACGCTGGGAGCGAGCACGCTCGTGCCTGCGCGAGGCCGAGCTGAACCGTCCTCCGAGCTTCGCCCTACGGCTGCTCTATCGGCTCATGGCCGTCTACGACCGTCATCCTCTTCCAGGGCTCCGCCGGCGTCTGCTGGAAGAGCTCGACGAGCGCATCCGCTTCGAGTTGCAGACGACGGACCATACGAGTCTGTCCCCGGTCAGTGGTCTGCTGAACATCCTGGCGCTCCACGCGGCGCGCTCGGACCGGAGCGGCATCGCCGACCACTTGCGCAGCGAGGAGGCGCTCCGAACCCGGGCGGCGGACCAGGACGATGTGGGCAGGCCGGGGGCGGGGGATCGGGGGGATCCCGACGATCCCGACGTGCGGCGGGCGATCGAGCGGCTCGAGACCTGGCTCCTGGAGGACCGACGGGAGGGTACGCGCATCGCGGGCGCGCGCAGTGCCTCCTGGGATACGGCCTTTGCCCTGCAGACCCTCGCCGCAGCTCGCCGGGCGTGCGAGCTCCCCGATGGAGCAGAGAAAGCGACCCGGCGGGCGACCCGGCGGGGTGCGGCCTTCCTGCGCGATCAGCAGCTTCTGGCGGCGTTGCCGGGGCATCGCGAAGCCTTTCGGATCGATCCCCGCGGAGGCTTCTGCTTCGCCAGCGCCTGGCACGGTTGGCCGGTCTCCGACTGCACCGCCGAGGCCCTCGATGCGCTGTCGAGCGTGGCGCCGCAGGCGTTGGGACCGGATCGCGAGCGACAGGCGGCAGCCTTCATCCTGCGTTGCCAGAATCCGGACGGCGGCTTCGGAAGCTACGAGGCTCGGCGCTCTCGCATCGGGCTCGAATGGCTGAACCCCGCCGAAATGTTCGGCGAGTCGATGACCGAGCACTCCTACGTCGAGTGCACCGCCTCGGCGCTGGCGGCGCTGGTCCGCTTCCGGCGTCGCGTCGGCCCCGCCGAGCCCGCAGAGCCCGCCGAGTCCGCCGAGTCCGCCTCCGCCGTCCTCGAGGCGACACCGGAGCGGATCGATCGGGCAATCCGCCGGGCCGAGAAGCGACTGCGCGCGTTGCAGCGAAAAGACGGCTCCTGGAGGGGCGTCTGGGGGGTCCATTTTCTCTACGGCACGCTCTTCGCCGTACGCGGGCTCGTGGCGGCGGGTGCCCGCCCGGATGACCCCGCCCTGCGCCGTGCCTGCAGCTGGGTTCGCGCCCATCAGCACGCCGACGGGGGTTGGGGAGAGGATCCTCGCGGCTGTCTCGACGGGACTTTCGTCGACCGGGACCAAAGCCAATCGATCCAGACGGCCTGGGCGCTGATGACGCTCCTCGAGGCGGGGGAGCCGACGTGGTCCGCCATCGCGCGCGGCGCCGACTGGCTGATCGGTCGCCAGCAGCTCTCGGGAAGCTGGCCGAGCGAGGAGCCGGCGGGGCTCTTCTTTCGAACCGCGCTTCTCGACTACGCGCTCTATCGCACCTACTTCCCCACCTGGGCCCTGGCGCTCTACGAGGATCGCCGGCGACGCCGCGAATCGATGACCGAGCCCTCGTGCGAGAACCGCCGTGCTCGAACGCCTCCTCGGTCAGCAGTTCCGATTGCCCCAGCGCGCGAGACGGGAAACCATCGCGATCCACGAGCCAGGGGGAATGGGACGAGGCTCCAACACCCACCCTCCAGGCGAGCGATTCGCCGGGAGGATCCGTTGGACGAGACTCGATGAATCGGGCATTGCCGGAGAAGCCCGGGTTGGCGCGAGACCCCGGAGCGATCTCGTCGAGGCGCGAGCCGAACGATTCGCAGGCGCGCGGCTCGAAGCGCCCTGTGCGCCGTGCCAGCCCCGGGATGAATCGCAAGGCGCAAACGCAGGAGAAGATCCTGCGTGCGGCGATGGATCTCTTCGCGCTGCGCGGCTACGACCGCACGAGCATCCGTCAGATCGCGACCCGGGCGGGCGTCAGCCGGGCCTCGATCTTCTGGCATTTCTCGGACAAGGCGACGCTCTTCGACGAGACCTGTCGGCATTTCCTGATCCCCTTCCGGGAATCCCTCGAACGCAGCGCCGATCACCCGGATCCGCGCCAGCGCATCCTGCAGCAGATCGGCGCCTACGAACGCTTCGTCGAGGAGCAGCGCCGGACGATCCATTCGTTCGTGTCCTGGGTATTCGCCTCGCAGCCTCGTGCCGAGTCGCTGCGCGACGAGCTGATGATCCTGCATCGGGCCTTCCAGCGAAGCCTCGGCGCCGACCTGACGGAGGTCCTGGGCGACCGGGCAGAGGCGGAGGACCTCGCTGCGGTGCTGACCTCGCTCCTGCACGGAAACATGCTGCTGAACCTGGGGGCGGCTCCACCCGAACTGCGAGCCTCGCGGTCGGAGCTCCTGCGTCGGCTGCTGGATCGCGTCCTGCCGACGGGCTGAGCGGTCGAGCGCGGGGGGCGGCAAACTGATTGTCTGGGAGGGGACGAAAGATTCGTCACAGACAGGGCACGTGATTCACTGTTGCGACGGGGATTATGTTGGG
>CAYWGW010000039.1:15615-26017 GCA_964457385.1 uncultured Spirochaetaceae bacterium | reverse complement strand
GGGGCCACCGCGGGCTTCGTCGAGATCTCCGTGCGACCGTCCTTCGGCGAGCCGCCGCAGGCCTGGCTGCTGCGGGCACGGCGCCCGGAGTGAGTCCGGGGTCGAGGCGCTCTCCTTGACGAACGCCAACCGTTTGCGCGAGCGCTTGCCGCGGCGGATCGTCCGGTCGAGTTTGCGGTATCCCGCTCGGGTGGTGGCCTTCTGGCTTCTGCTGATCATGGCAGCCCTGCCCGGGGCGCTCGGGCTGCGGATCGAAACCTCGACCGACAGCGCCCTCGACCGGGAATCCGAGCCCTGGGCATTCTACGAGCAGAGCAAGGAGATCTTCGGCGGCGACGAGCTGATCGTGGTCGCGCTCTCCAACGGCGAGCCCTTCGCGGCCCGGCTGCTCGATCAGACGATTCGACTCACGCGGCGGTTCGAGCAGATCGAGGGCGTGCGTCGGGTCGACAGCCTTGCCAGCGTGCCTCATATCCGCGCTGGGCAGGATGGCGAGCTCGTGCTCGACGCGGCGCTCGAATCGGGAATTCCCGAGACGCCCGAAGCCCGCGCCGCCCTGCTCGCCGCGTTGCAGCGCGAGCGGATCGCACCGCGCTCCCTGCTCTCCGACGATGGCCTCGTGGTCGCCCTGAACCTCTATCTCGAGGCGGAGCTCGAGCGGTCCTTCGACGCCGTCATCGGCGACATCGAGGCGGTCGTCGCGGAGTTCGAAGGGATCGAGGGCGTGACGGCCCGGGTCTCGGGGGTGCCGATCTTCCGGACCCAGGTCAACCTGCGGACGGGCTCCGAGGTGATGGCGTTCTCACTGATCACCGTCGCGCTGATCGGCATCCTCTTTCGGATCCTCTTCGGGAGTCTGGCGGCCACCTTCGTGCCGCTCGCGATCGGTGGCCTCGCGGTCTGGCTGATCCTCGGGGCGATGGGCGGGCTCGGGATTCCCCTGAGCCTCTCGACGATGATCCTGCCGTCGATCCTGCTGGCGCTGGCCTGCGCCTACTCGACGCATTTCGTGTTCGCGATGGGACGCTCCTCCATGGCGGAGGGCGGCGACGCCTACCGGCGTCGGCGTGGGGCGGAAGACGTGGCGCTGCCGGTCGTGCTCTCGGGGCTGACGACGACGATCGGCTTCGTGGCGATCGCCTTCGTGCCGATCGAGGCGATGCGGGAGGTCGGTGGCCTGGGCGCCCTCGGCACGCTGCTGGTCACCGCCGCCGTATCGAGCCTGGCGCCGGTGTTGCTCGACCGCTGGCCGCCGCAGGTCGGCCGGGGGGCGGGCGAGCGATGGTTCGGCGGCGCCGGTCGTCGGGCCATCCTGCGCCTGGCGGCGCGTCCCGGCCGGGTCGTTCTCATCGGATTGGGGTTGGGACTCGTCGCCGGCCTGGGCCTGCCCCGGCTCAGCTTGCAGACCGATGCGACGCGTTGGTTCTCGCAGGGCACCCCTGTCCGGGACGACTACGAGAGCATCCGACGGGATCTCTCCGGGATCAGCCCGATCAACGTGGTGATCACGCCCGAGGACGACGCTCAGGTGACCGAGCCGGAGGTCCTCGCATCCATCAACTCCCTCGCCGATCATCTGCGGGCGATCGAAGACGTCGGTAAGGTCCTCTCGATCGCCGACCCGCTGTTCTCGGTCCACGAGGTCTTCGATCCGACGAGTCGGGTCATCGAATCCCAGGCGCTGGCCGAGCAGTACATGCTGCTGCTCTCCTCGCGCGAGCCGATCTGGGATCTGATCGAGCCGGGGCATCGGGCCGCGAACGTCCTCGTCCGAGCCGACGACAACGGCTCGGATCGGCTCCTCGCGCTGGCCGAGGAGGCCGAATCCTGGTGGGCCCTGCACGGGGCCGACGGCTTCCGGGCGCGCGCGACGGGCATCATGTTCGAGTTCGCCCGGGCGGAGGACCTGATCGCCCGGGGCCAGATCCAGGGCGTCCAGTTTGCGGTCGTCTGCGTCGGGCTGCTGCTCCTGCTGATCTTCCGATCCTTCTGGCTGGCGGGGGCTGCACTCGTCGCCAATCTCGTGCCGATCCTGATCGCCTTCGGCGGCATGGCCTGGCTGGGGATTCCCCTGGATGCCGGGACCGTGCTCGTCGCGAATCTCGCCCTGGGCATCGCGGTGGACGACACCGTCCACGTCGTCGCGCTCTACGACGAGCAGCCGAGTCTCGACCGGACCCTGCGCCGGGTGCTGCCCGCGCTCGCGACCACGACCCTGGCCGTGGGGCTCGGATTCAGCGTGCTGGGATTCTCCGAGTTCGCGTTCACCCGGAACCTGGGCGTGCTGACGGCGATCATCATGGTTCTCTGTTTCCTCGGCGACGTCCTGCTGCTGCCGTGCCTGATCCGTCTGCGCTCCCGATCCGGCGTCGCCCGGGGCCCGGAGAGCGCGGTCGTGGCCCAGGAGCGCTGATCGAATGAGGAGCGCCGATCAAGACAGGGGCGGGTCGAGCCGATAGCGGCCTTCGGAATGCTGGATTCGACAGCAGACTGGACCAGGCGTCATCGCGAGTACTGGCAGCGGGAAGGTCGTGAACGAGCGACGTCGCAGCTCGTGGGCACCTGTACGTTCATCCTGATCTGCCAGTTCGCCTTCATCGGGCTCGATCGGCTCGCGTTCCCGGAGCAGTTCCCACTCTTCGCGACGATGCGCCTGGTCGTCAACGTGGGCGTCGTCGGCGTCCTCGTTTCCTGGCGGCATCGCTTTCCGAACGCCTGCCAGATCGGCGTCGCGCTCGCCATTGCGCTCGAGATCCTGGTGATGATCTACGCGATCGGGGAGAGCGACAGTCTCTATTTCGCGGGCCTGATCATCGTCCTGGTCGGGATCCCGGTGCTGCAGCCGATCACGGTCCGGGGATCGCTCGTCGTGTCGTCGGTGACCGTGGGAGGGTTCCTGCTCTGCGTCGCCCTGTCCCCGACTCCCGTCGACGAGCGTGCCTCCATCATCCAGCTGATCTTCATCCTGACGGCCGCGCTCGAGAGCGCCATGAGCTGTCATGCCCTGGCCGTCAACCGCGTGGTCAACTTCGAGCAGCGTCAGCAGATCGAGGCGGCGCGCGACCAGCTCGCGTCCCTCGACGAAGCCAAGACGCGGTTCACGGCGAACGTGCACCACGAGCTCCGGACGCCCCTGACCCTGATCCTGGCGCCTCTGGAATCCCTGCGAAGCGGCGATCTGGGAGAGCTGCCGGAGCCGGTCGGGCGCACCCTGCGAACGATGCACTTGAACGGCCAGCGGCTGCTCAAGCTGATCAACGACCTGCTGGACCTCGCCAAGCTCGAGAGCGATCGCTTCGCGATCCACCGCGTCGCGCTCGACCTCGGTGCTCTCGTCGAGGAGGTCGTCGAAGGCGCCCGACCCATGTCCGATCGCAAGCGCATCCAGCTGCGGTGGGAGCAGGCGCCCTCGACGCCTCGCGTCCACGTCGATCGGGACGGGATGGAGAAGGTGATCGTCAATCTTCTCGGCAACGCGCTCAAGTTCACCGAGGCCGGAGGCCAGGTCACCGTCCGTCTCGGGCCAGCAGAAGATGGCGCAGGGGTGCTGATCCGGGTGAGGGACGACGGCATCGGGATTGCGCAGAAGGACCTGGGTCGGGTCTTCGATCGATTCGCCCAGGCAGACGGCTCCGCCACGCGCGAGCATGAGGGGACGGGCATCGGCCTCGCTCTCTCGAAGGAGCTCGTGGAGCTGCATGAGGGCGAGATCTGGGCCGAAAGCGAAGGTCTGGGACACGGCACGACCATCTGCGTCCGGCTGCCGATCGGCGAGGCCGACCGCCGCGATCCCGAGACCGTGATCCGGTCGGAGTCCGGGGGCGTCCTTTCGCTCGACGAATCCCTGGAGCAGATGAGAAGAGAGGGCGGCGTCGGAGCAACCCGCTCGGAGCCACGAGCGGGAATCGCCGCCGAGCTCGAAGGCGATCTCGAGCGTTGGGAAGCGCGACACGAGGTCCGGGAACACGATGTCCAGGACCACGAGGTCCTGGAAGAAGAACCTGTCGATGGACGACGCGCGGGATACAAGCCGCGCATCGTGATCGCCGACGACAACCGGGACATCCGCGAGCTGCTCCAGCTGTTGCTGGGCCGGGACTTCTCGGTCCATGTCGCGCGGGATGGCGAGGAGGCGCTCGAGCTCGTGCGTCGGGTCCGACCCGAGCTCGTCGTGACCGACATCATGATGCCGGGGATGACCGGGACGGAGCTGTGTCGTGCCATCAAGGGCGATCCCGAGATCGGGACCACGCCGGTCATGCTCGTCTCCTCGAAGGCGGAGAGCGCGATGAAGGTCGAAGGGCTCGAGCAGGGCGCCGACGACTACGTGACCAAGCCCTTCCATCCGCGGGAGCTGCTCGCCCGGGCGCGCGGTCTCGTCCGGCTGCGGTTGCTGCAGCGCGAGATCGAGGATCAGAACGCCGCGCTCGCGAATGCGTTGCGAGAGCTGAAGGCGGCGGAGGTCCAGCTCGTCCAGTCGGAGCGTCTCGCGGCCGTCGGCGAGCTCGCAGCCGGCGTCGCCCACGAGGTCAACAACCCCGTCAACTTCGCTCTGAATGCGGCCCGCATGCTGCGTTCGGAGATCGCCGAGATCCAGACGATGATGACGTGGATGCTCGATCTGGACTGGGAGGCGGCTGCCCGGCGAGGCGAGGGACTCGAGAAGATTCAGGCACGCATCGAGGAGCTGGGCCTCCACGATCCCGCATCGACGGTGGACGAACTCGGGACGATCATCATCGACGGGCTCGAGCGGACCCATCGACTGGTCGCCGAGCTACGGGATTTCGCTGCGCCCCATCGCGCGGGTCGCGTGGAGGTCGATCTGGCCAGGGGGATCCAGTCGACCGTATCCTTGTTGCGACCCGCTTTCAGGCAGCATCAGGTCGAGATCGAGATCCGTGTTCCGGAGCATCTGCCTCCGATCCAGGGTGATCCCAGCGCCCTCAACCAGGTCCTGCTGAACCTGCTGAAGAACGCGTTGGAAGCCATGGAGAGCGAAGGGGGCCACGTCCGGGTCGAGGCGGATACGCGCGCGGACCGAGTGGAGATCCGGATCTGCGACGACGGGCCCGGGATCCCGCCCGAGATCCAGAGCCGGCTCTTCGAGCCCTTTTTCACGACCAAGGAGGCGGGCAAGGGGACCGGACTGGGGCTCTCGATCAGCCGTCGGATCGCGGACGAGCATGGCGGATCCCTCCACGTGGTGTCGGAGCCCGGCGTCGGAACGACCTTTACGCTCTCCCTACCGCGGAGCGAGCTGGAACGGGAGCAGATCGAGCCGGTCGAGGTCTCCGCAACGACTGGAGCGCGCCGGGCCGATGCAATGGGATGAAGGGCTCCGGTCCAGAAAGCGAAACGGATCAGGGCTCGAGTGGTGACTCGAATCGCGACGCGTCGGAAGACCGCTCGGCCCGGCGGACTGCGACGCGGGCGGCCCCCACTCGTCGGCGCAGCCGCACGAGCCCCTCGGACGAAGCGACTCGCGCGGCGGATCCGACGAGCTCCCGGGCCTCGACGGCGGATCCCGACGAGGCGATGAGAGCGAGCGCGAGATCGATCTGGGCATGCGCGCGGTGGAGGATTGTGCCGCGCTCCGCCTCGATCCGGACGGCCGCCCGGAGATGCTCGATCGCCTCGGATGGGAGCCCGAGGGCCCGAGCGAGCTGCCCCGAATAGCGCGCGAAGCAGCCGAAGTAGGCCGTCCCCAGGCCCAGGGTCGCACCGCGCTGGCCGATCGGCGCGAGCTGCTCGTAGAGCGTCGACATGATCCTCGTGTCGGAAAGAAAGATGGCGAGCTGGGCGAGGAAGATCGCACCGGCGCTGCCTCCAGTCTCGTGCAGCAACGATCGGGTCCTCTTCTCGTCGAACTCCGAAAAGATACCCAGCGCCCTGCAGCGCCGGCGTGCATGGATCGCGAGCAGGGCCGTGCCCACGCGCCAGGCGCGGACGCCCGACGATCCGGGGACGACGTCCGTGCAGATCGCCAGGGCCCGATCGGCGCGATCCTTTTCGAATTGAACGAAGGCGGCCTGGCAGTGTCGGCTGGCCAGCACGTTCCGGTCGCCGGTCGCCGAGGCGAGCCGGAGGAAGGACCGACCGAGCTCGTCGGCCCGGTCGAGTCGCCCCTGCATCAACGCCAGACTCGCTCTGAGCGCGAGGGGATACCAGAGGTACTGCGGCAGGCTCAGCTGGCGAGCGGCCTGGTCGCACGCGTCGATGGCCGCCTCGAACGCAGCGGTATCCCCGAGCTCGAGCAGGGCGGCGGCGTTGCGAACGTGGTGGAGGACGATCCGCGAGGATTCCTCCCCATTTCGGCCATGACGCGTCAGCCTGCGAATCGTCGACAGCCTCTCGACCACCTGATCGGGTCCAGGCATCGCGTCGACGCGCGCCTCGAGGGCCGCGCAGACCGCTCCGAGTTCGCCGGATTGCTCGGCGATCGAAAGGGCTTGTTCGGAGAGCGCCTGGAGCGTCGGAACGGAGACTGCCGGCGTCCATCGCCTGGCCTGGCAGAGTCGCGCGAGAAGCCGGGCCCGTAGCGAGGCCCGATCCTCGGGTAGTCGGTCGAGCGCCTCCTCGATCAGGGCGATGAGAGCGGGATCGTGGAAGCCCATCTCGAGCGACAGAAAGTCGGGTGCGAGCTGGAGTGCGCATTCGGCCAGCAGATCGGGCGACTCGACGGCCCGGGCGATGGCGGCCGCCTCGAGCAGGGTCGCGCGCGCCTCTTCCCGTTCACCCGAGTAGAGCCTCGCACGGGCGTATTCGAGCAGCAGCCCCCCGCGCCGGGACGGACTCGAGCCCGGATCCTCTTCTATCTGCTGAAGGGCGTGGCCGAAGCGGCGTCGGGCCAGCGTGTAGGCGGAACGGGCGGCGGCTTCACGGGCGGCGAGAATGGTGTACTCGACGACTTCTTCATGAGCGGCGAGAGGACTTGCGGCGGCGAGATGATCGGCGATTGCCTCCGCCTCCATGTCCGGGCGTGCTCGGCCTCTTAGATGTCGGGACATCGAGAGGTGTAGGCTCCTTCGGACGAGAGGGGGGAGGCGTGCGTAGATCGCATCGCGCAGCAGCTCGTGAGCGAATGTCAGGTCGACTCCCTGCAGACGGAGGAGCCCGGCGCGGACGGCCGGTGTGAGTCTCGCGAGCGTCTCCGTCGTTGTCCGTTGGATCAGATCGGCGACCGAGTGGACGGAGAATCGCAGTCCCGCGACGGCGCCCGCCTCCAGCGCGCTCAGGGTCTCTGGCGAAAGTCCGGAGAGCAGGCGCACCGCAACCTCGTCCGCGTCCACCGGCCGGATCGCGTCGAGGGATCGTGTCTCTTCCCGCTCCGGGAGGCGTTCGAGTCGTCGGATCAGATGCGCGAGAAGAAAGGGATTGCCCGCGCTGTGCCGCGACAGATCGAGACTCATCGCGTGCCCGTCCGCCACCCGATCTTCGAGAAGAACCGCGATCTCGGCCGTCGCCAGCGGCGCGAGGTCCAGAACGATCGCATCGGAGGAGGATGCGAGCTCTGCCAGGGATCGAGCCGACTCACCGTCGTCGATCGGCGGGCGCTGGGTCGCGACGATGAGGAGCGACTCGTCCCGGAGCTCGCGTACCAGCCAGCTCGTGACGGAAAGGGATCCCGGGTCCATCAGATGGACGTCTTCGAGAGCCAGGACCGTTGGCCCGGCGCCGAGCAGGGTCCGGATCGTCTCGACCCAGAGGCGCAGGGTCGAGAAGCGATCGATTGCACGGGTCTTCTGGATCGGCGACCGAGCGGGTTCCCCGATTTCAGGGAAGATCGCGGACAGACCAGCCGCCTTCACGATCAGCGCATCATTCGAAAATCGTGGATCTGCCAGAGCCTGTCGGATCAGCTGCGTCCAGGGCCAGAACGGCGGCGATCCCTCGACGACACTCGGGCTAGCCTGGAGTGGATGCAGCGATTGCGGCAAGGTCCGAAGAAATTCGTTCAGCAACCGCGTCTTGCCGATGCCGGCCTCGCCCCGCAACAGCACGAGGCCTCCGTGGATGTTGCGAGCCACGGCCCGCGACGCCTGGCCGAGGATCTCGAGCTCGGCCCGTCGGCCGACGAAGGGAAGCGATGGCCGGACGGGATCGGTCTCGACCGGATTCCGGAGCGCCTCGACCGGAGTCCGGGTGGCCCCGGTCCCATCCGCGTCGACCGGATGGATGAATCGGTACCCACGCCCCCGGACGGTCTCGATGTAGCGGGGCGCGGTTGCGTCGTCGCGCAGCGCACGACGGAGGTCGCTCATACAGGTCGCAATCGTGGACTCGCTTAGGGCCGTGCCATTCCAGACTTCGACGCGAAGAGCCTCCGCGGAGACGACGCGCCTGCGGTGCTGAATCAGATAGATGAGAAGATCGAGCGCCCGAGGACCGAGCGGCACGCGTTGGCCGGATCTCTCGAGCTTGAAGAGGTCGAGATCGAGTTCGAACTCTGCGAATCGGATCTGGGGCAATGATAATCCAACCGGGTTCGAACAATTCGAATGGGAATGATCCGAGGGGGCGCATCCGAGGACGAAACGCGCTCGACATTCTGCCATGACCGAAGCGATTCCTGTATCAGAATTCGATCAGAATCGGTCTTCTGGCTGGGTCGGGTCGGATCAATCGCGGAAACGAGGCCGTGTCGTGGTAGGCGGAGACCTAGCGGTGTCGAGGTCGGGGGGGCTCCCGCTCGATGAAGACGCCGCCGAGCGCCTCGAGCAGGATCGTACAGCCGGGACAGCCGACGATGCCGACGGAGATCTCTTCGGTGGGGTGAGCCCTGAGATGGCGGCCGCTGCGAATCGTGCGACCCGATCTGCGGTCGGCGGCCGAGCGCGGGGCGTCGAGGGCGATCGCGTCGAGTCGACTCTGGGTGCCCTTCGGCCCGGTGCGCGCGGAGCGTCCAGCCTCGGTCCGCCCTGTCTCGCTGGCGGCGGGCTGGGCGCCCACCGCGAGAACGCCCAGCGCGAGAAGCATGAGAAGAAGGAGGGGCAAACTCGCGGCGACGCCAGAAAGAGAACGAATTCGCATGGTTCTGGTCTTTCTCCCTCGCTCGTCCGGGCGATCCGGCTGCCTGGGGACTGGGCAGCCCCCGTGGCCGCGCCGGCCGGCCGGTCCGCGCGGTTCAAGTCGAAGGATAACATGAATCGCGCAAGATGTGTCAATATACACCCACCCAAGAGAGGTCATTGCGCGTCCTCCGCGCTGGCCTCCGGCCCAGCTTCTGCCGGGTCGCCGTCGACGCTACACCGGGTTGGATCTACCAGGCGCCTCGGGTTAGGCTGCGGGCGACGGGCCTCAGGCCATTCCCAAGGGGTATTTCAGCACATGAATTTCGGCTTCAGTGAAGAGCAGGAGCTGCTGCGGGCGGAGGTCCGCCGATTTCTCGACCAGAACGCGCCGCTGGAGCGCGTCCGCGAGCTCAGCGAGGCGGGCCAGGGACACGATCCCGCCCTCTGGGCCCGGATGGCGGAACTCGGCTGGGTCGGGCTCACGATGCCCGAGGCGCAGGGCGGCGTCGGCCTCGATCTCGAGACGCTGATCGTCGTGCTCGAGGAAACGGGGCGGACGCTGTTTCCCTCGCCCCTCGTCTCGACCGTTCTGGCGGCGAAGGCGATCGAGCGCTTCGGCTCGGTCGAGCAGCAGGCGCGCTGGCTGCCGGCATTGGCCGACGGCTCGTCGATCGGGACCTTCGCCTTCCTCGAGCGCGGCGACTCGCTGTCACCCTCTGGTGTCGAGACCCGCGCCAAGCAGGATGGCGACGCCCTGATCGTGTCCGGCGAGAAGCTCTTCGTCACAGATGCCGGCGCGGCGGATCTCTTCGTCGTCGCCGTACGGACCGGATCCGAGCCCGAGGCGATCTCCCTGGTCGTCGTCGATCGCGAGACTGCGGGCGTCGAGGCCCGGGACTTCGACGGCATGGACCTCACCAAGAAGATCGGGCGACTCGTCCTCGACGACGCGCGGGTGGGCGCTGATCGCGTCCTGGGCGAGCGGGGCGCCGGCTGGCCGGCGGCGGAGTGGCTGCTCGATCTCGGAGCAGCGCTCGTCACCGCCGAGGCGGTGGGATCCGCCGAGGCCGCACTCCAGATCACGACGAACTTCGCGAAGGAACGGATCCAGTTCGGTGAGCCCATCGGCCGCTTCCAGGGCGTGAAACATCCGCTCTCGGAGATCTACGTCGACGTCGAGTCCTTCCGCTCCCTCGTCTACTACGCGGTCTGGGCCCTGGACCAGGACGCGGACGACGCGCGGGTCGCCGTCTCCCGGGCCAAGGCCTACTGCGCCGATGCCTTCCCCCAGGCGGGCATTCTGGGCGTCCAGCTCCACGGCGGCGTCGGCTATACCTGGGAGTACGACATCCAGCTCTACCTGAAGCGGTCGAAGTGGGTGCGTCCGA
>CAYWGW010000039.1:4735-15515 GCA_964457385.1 uncultured Spirochaetaceae bacterium | reverse complement strand
ACCTGGGAGTACGACATCCAGCTCTACCTGAAGCGGTCGAAGTGGGTGCGTCCGATGTTTGGCGACGCCGATCACCACTACGAGCGCATCGCGCGACTGGGAGACCTCTGATGGATTTTCAGCTGACGGAGAAAGAGGAAGCCTTCCGTGACGAGGTGCGCGCCTTCCTCGACGAGAACCTGCCCGCGGAAGGGGAGCGCGGCCCCGACTTCGCGAAGGAGTGGAGCCGCAAGATCCGGGAGCGGCGCTGGGTCGGCTTCTCCTGGCCGGAGGAGGTCGGCGGCGGCGGCGGCTCGATCATGGAGCAGGTGATCCTGAAGGACGAGATGGCCCGTCGCAAGGCGCCGGCTCTCGGCAGCTGCTTCATGGGCCTGGCCTGGGTGGGGCCCGCCATCATCCAGTACGGCAGCGAATCGCAGAAGCAGAAGTACATCCCCGACATCCTCGACGGCAGGTATCAATGGTGCACGGGCTACTCCGAGCCCGACGCGGGCTCGGATCTCGCGAGCCTGAAATGCCGGGCCGTGCGCGAGGGCGACGAGTACGTCGTGAACGGCCAGAAGATCTGGACCTCGATCGCGATGTGGTCGAAGATGATGATCCTGCTCGTCCGCACCGACGCCGACGTCGAGAGCAAGCACGACGGCATCACCTGTCTGCTGGTCGAGATGGAGTCGCCCGGAATCGAGGTCCGACCCATCAAGAACATGAGTGGCGGCGCGATGTTCGCCGAGGTCTTCTTCAACGACGTCCGGGTGCCGGTGGAGAACCGGCTCGGCGCCGAGGGCGAGGGCTGGCGGGTCACGATCTCGGCGCTGGCCTCGGAGCGTTCGAGCATTGCCGAGGTTCACGGCCTGATCCGCAAGATCGACGAGCTGAATGCGCTGGCGAAGAAGACCGTCCGCGGCGGTCGCCCCATGAGCGAGGATCCCGGCATCCGCCGCCGCCTGGCCCAGGCCGAGACGAAGATCGAGGCCATGCGACTGAACGGCATGCGCTTCCTCACGAAGCAGCTGAAGGGCGAGCCCCTGGGCTCCGAGACCTCGATCAACAAGCTGCATCGCGCGTCGCTCGAGATCGGGCTCGGTGAGCTGGCGCTCGAAATCCTGGGCTCCTCGGCGACCTTGACGGGTGGGGACGATCCGACCGTCGACGGAGGGGCCTGGGCGAAGTTCTCGCTGAACTGGCCCGAAGTGGTGATCGGGGGCGGGACGCCCAACATCCAACGCAACATCATCGCGGAGCGGATCCTGGGATTGCCCAAGGACTGAGAGGCTCCGACCTGAGGAGACTTCGAGAGGAAGATGGCCAGCATGCACATGCGAGAGAAGCTGGAGTCCCGCCTGCGCGAGCAGCTCGAGACGACCCATCTCGAGGTCGTCGACGAGAGCCATCTGCACGTCGGCCACGCCGGCGCTCGCGACGGCGGTGGGCACTATCGCGCGTTGATCGTGTCGCCGCACTTCGAAGGCCTGAATCGCGTCCGGGCTCAGCAGCTCGTCTTCGACGCGCTCGGGGATTGGATGGGCCGCGAGATCCATGCGCTCAGCATGAAGACCTTCACGCCCGAGGCATGGCAGACGGAGCATCCGGATCCGGATTCGCGTTAGTCTGCGTCGGGCGCGGTCTTCTGCCTACTGCACGGCGTTCGGGTCGAAGGGCTCGCCGTTGACGCGGAGCTGACCGGTTTCGAGCGTGATCTCCGAGATCAACGCGTCTCCGTCGCGTTGGATCAATCCCTGATCGATCAGCTGGGCGAGCTTCACCTCGAGCTGCGCCGCGAGCGTCTGGATGTCGGTCTCGGTGAGCACGCCCGTGTCGCTCATGCTGGCGAGCTGCGTCCCTGCCCGTTCCGTCGCGAGTCGGATCAGCAGCGCCTTGGGCATGGCGATCCGGGCGCGGGCGTCCAGACCGGCCAGGAGCAGGGCCGGATTGTCGAACGCCCCGGGTGGGAGGCCGGGCAGGCTGGCGTGCGCCTCCAGCAGCAGCTCGCCCTCGGCCGTCGAGACGCTCAGGCGGTCGAGGTGGACCGTGGGCCGATGTCCGAGCAGCTCCAGCGCGGCTTCGGCGACTAGGGCCAGCGGCCGCATCGGGTCGTCGGCCGCGGTGCCGGTCTCGGTGCCGATGCCGGTTTCGGCGTTCGCGGCGGCCTGGGACGGCTCCGCGTAGACGTCGACGAGTCGGCCGTAGAGTCCGGACAGCGTGCGCGCGTGCAGATGCCGGATCGAAAAGTCACAGGACGCCGGTCCGTAGATCCGGTCTCCCGTCTCGATCGCCTCCACGCGCGTGCGGGCGATCAGGTCGACGAAGTCGCCCCGGGTCTGCGTGTCCACGTCGTAGCGAAGTTGCTCGAGCGCCAGCTCCGCATCGCCCTCAGCGACGATCCGGATCTGGTCGACGGCAAAGTACTGGGGGCCGGTGTAGAGAAGTGGGTCGTCGGCGAGAAGGCGCTGTTGATCGGCGGAGAATCGCATGCCGAGCATCACCATCCCCACGCCCTCGTCATTCGTCATCTCGAGCCTGGGGATGCTGCCGTTCATGCGATAGCGCTGCATCTGCGGCTCGAACGTCACCTCGCTGCGAATACCCCCCCACACCAGGCCGAGTGTCTCGCCCGTATCCGGATCGGGCAGCGGTGCGCTGAAGGCGGGGCTTTGGAGCGATCCAGTGCCGCTGCCATCGAGCTGAAAGACGGCGTGGCTGCTGAGCAGACTCTCTCCTCCCGTCAGGCGATCGACCTCTGCCTGGACCTCGGGGTCGAGCCGCAGCTCGCTGTGCATCGCCGCCACAGCGAGGCTTCCTGCGGCGAAGGGGCCGTGGCGGATGCGGGAGCGAAGCGTGAGGTGGAGTGGGGTCTGGGGCGGGGTTCCGTCGTTCAGGCCCTTCATCAGCTCACTGAAAAGCTCCAGGTTCACCGACTCCGTGGCGCCGAATACACCCCGTTCGTAGTGACGCTCGGATACCGTCACGTACGCCAACGATTCGAGCTGCCGATAGTGATCGTCGAGGACGGATTCGACCCGGATGCCGAGATACCAGGATATAGCGGGATAGGCCAGAAGGACGATTCCGAGGGCGGCGAGCAGGGCCTTCTTCATGTCGAGGATCCTTCCTTTCAGACATGGATCGTGAGTGAGTCGAATGTAAGTCGGGTGTGAGGCGACTGCCGAACCTGTTCGGTCGGGCGCGCGGGATCCTTGATGGGATCCGCCGGCCGGAGGGAGGAGGTCTTCGGTGTAGGGGCGCGGCCTCGCTCGCTCATGGGCCGAGACGGGCGGGATCCCCCTTCGCAACGGCGATCAATCCCCGTTCCGGTTCGCGGCGCAGCCAGCCCGGTGCCCACCAGTTCCAGTCGCCGAGCATCTGCATCGTCGCCGGCACCAGCAGCGCCCGGACGATCGTCACGTCGATCGCGATCGCGACGACCATTCCGACGCCCATCTGCTGGATGTAGACGAGATCACCGGAGGCGAAGGAGCCGACGACGACGAGCAGGATCAGGGCCGCGCTGGTGATGATGCGTCCGGTGTTCGCGAGACCCCGGATCACGCTCTCCTGATTGCTCTGGCCCAGCAGCCACTCCTCGCGGATCCGACTCAGCAGGAAGACCTCGTAGTCCATCGACAGCCCGAAGACGATTGCGAACAGCACGAGGGGGATCGTGGGATCGATGCCGTCGAGCACCGGGAAGCCCAGCCAGTCCGCACCGTGTCCGTCCTGGAAGATCCAGACCAGCACGCCATAGCTGGCCCCCAACGAGAGCACGTTCATCAGGATGGCCTTGATGGGGACCACGAACGAGCGGAAGGCAAACAGCAGGATCAGCAGATTGGCCGTGGCAACCAGCAGCACGGCCAGGCTCCGATGGCTTCGCAGCGTCTCGATCTGGTCGACCATCTCGGCCGCAGAGCCGCCGACGCTCACGGCAAGTCCCCGATGCGGAACTTTCCGGAGAGCCTTCACGAGGGCGACCGATTCCCGCGAACGCCAGGAATGCGGATGTTCGACGATCACCAGCGTGGCCCGGTCGTCGACGAGTCGCTCCAGCTGCGAGGCCGTCGGATCCTCCCGCAGTCGTCGCTGGATCTGGTCGGGTGAGAGCCGATCGGGGTCGAGCTCGCGCAGGGGCGATCGGAGACCCGTCACGTCGGGCAACGCCTCGATCCGCTCGAAAAAAGCCTGCAGGGCGAGCAGGCTCTCGGTAGTCAGCGGCGATTCCCCGGTTTCCACGAGCACCTGAATGGCCGAGGCGCCCCCCGGATCGAATCGCTCCGGGTCCGAGAGCAGCTCGTCCACGCGGCGTGCCTCCGAGTCCGCGGGTAGCGCCCGGGAGTCCGGAATCGCGCTGCGCATCCGCAGCACGGGGCTGGCCAGGGCGCCGAGCACCAGCACGCAGGTGACGGCGGTGGCGACCGGATGACGCATCGAGAGCTCGCCGACGCGGCGCCAGAACGGGCTCGGCCGGATCGTCTCGGGCGCGCGTCCCACCGAGCCGCGATTGACGTGCGGACCGAGCCATGCGAGCAGCGCCGGCAGCAGCAGCAGCGCACCGACGAGGGCACTGACGACGACCAGCATCCCACCGATCGCGACGCTGCGAAGCACCATGATCGGCACCGGGATCAGTGCCCCGAGGCTGATGGCGACCGCCGCCCCGGAGACGCCGACGGCCCGCCCCGCCGTATCCATCGTCGCCGCCACCGACTCCGGCACGGACCGCCCCCCTCCGAGCTCCTCGCGATAGCGCTGGACCATCAGCAATGCGTAGTCGATCGACAGGCCGAGCCCGAGGAAGGCAGCGACGTTCAGCGAGAAGATGGCGATCTCCGTCAGGTGCGTTCCGAGTCGGGTGAGCGCCAGGGACAGCGTCAGGGCGAAGCCGCCGATCAGGATCGGGAGCAGCGCCGCCACCACGCTGCGGAAGAAGAGCAGCGTCAGGATCGCCGCGATCGGCAGGGCCACGCTCTCGGCCCGGAGCGCGTCGTGTCGGGCGACGCCCTGGAGCGTGGCCGAGAGCGGAATGCGGCCCCCGATCTCGACCTCGACCGGCGCCTCCACGGCGCGCAGGGCGGGCTCGATCCGTCGGAAGGTCCGCAGCTTCTCCGCGTTGTCGCCGGCCAGCGAGATCGTGACCAGGGTCTGATGACCGTCGCGGGAGACGAGTGCTTCGCTATTCGTATCGTAGAGGCTGAGGACGCCGAGTACCCCTTCGTCTGTCAGGATCGGATCGAGGGCGTCCACGATCCGGGTGCCGAAGAGGGGATCGCGGACCGGACCCGTCGGGTTCCGGTAGACCACCAGGACGTCCGCACCGCTGATGCCGAAGCGTTCCGAGAGGACGTCCCGCGCGTAGGCCGACTCGCTGCCTACGGCCTCGAGGCCGCCGGCCGCCAGATGGCGGGAGACCGTCGCGCCGTAGGCGATGGCGAGCACGAGCACGACGGCGACACCGAGCAGGACCGCGGGCGCGTGAAGCGCGACGAATCGACCCAGACGCGCGAAGGCAGAGCCGGACGACACCTGTGAACGCATGCGGATCGCGCCTCGTGAGGGACTACTGCTCCCGAGAAAGTACGAACCCTCGGACGGCCGGGGTGAGGCTGCGAAAGCTAGCAGCCCCGCGATCGGGTTTGCGCGAGAATTGGAGCGATCGACGGACAGCGCGACGCGTCAGCGTCGAGCGGTGTCGGCCTGGAACTCGGAGTCGATCTGCTCGAGCGCACGCAGGCGGATCGACTCGGCTTCGCTGAAACGCTCGGCGCGAGCGGCCTCGAGGGTCTCGGCGAGTGCCGTCGGATCTTCGGAGAGTGTCTGCTCCAATCGCCGCCGTAGGTCCTGCCACTCCGTGACGCGACGTTGCCAGTCGGCCCGCTCGCGGTCGAGGGCGGCGAGCCGGGCGCTGGCCTCGGGTCCGAAGCGCCGCTCGCGCAGGGCCTGGATCTCGGCCTCGCCGGCGCCCTCGGCTCGCAGGTGCGCCTCGTCGCGTCGAAGGTCGAGAGCGGCCCGGGCGGCGGCCCGGGCCTCGACGACCTCGGTCGGGAGCTTCGCGTCGAGGGCTTCGAGCCGGCTCGAGCGCTCCTCGAGTGAGAGCTCTGGATCCGTGGCTACATGGCGTCGCTCGAGCTCGATTCGGATGCGGTCCTCTTCCGGTCCGAAGAGGGTCTCGGCATCGCCCGAGCCGAAGACCGCCCGGCGGAGCTCGCGAATCCGCTGGAAGCGGATCTCCAGGGGCAGGTCGGCGCCGCCGGCCTCGAAGAGCGCCCGGGCCTGCTCGCGGTAGCGCAGATAGGCGTCGAGCAGAGCGAGCGCCTCCTCGCTCGCCGGCGGCGAGAGGCGCGCGTGGATCTCCGCCTCGATGCGTCTGCGGATCTGCGCGTCGGGCTCCTCGCCCGTGGCGGAGAAGAAGTACTCGAAGAGCTCGAGGGCGTCCGGGGCGATCTGGAGATGGCCCTGCTCGTCGACGACGAAGCCGCCCGGTACGTCGGTCCCGCGCAGCGACGCAGGCCGCGGCGGGAGCGCATCGGATGCAGAGAAAGTGGAGACCCTCTCCTCCCCATCCGGGTCGAGGCTCCGACTCGCGTCCGTCGGGGAGCGCGGTCCGGACGCCTCGGAGCGCAGGAAGACGAGCGCTCCGAGGCCGACCGCGATCGCGACCGTCGCAGCCCCCAGCATGGCGATGGGTCGCGAGGCTCGACGGCTCACGCGTCCGTCGTTCCGGAGGACCGGCGGCGGTGGCCCATCAGAGTCCCGCGTTCTTCAGCCGATTTGCGTGGTTGCGAAAGAGCGTCCTCGGGTTCGACTCGAAGATCGAGACCAGGCCGAGGAGCTGATTCACCTCGTCGAGATGATTCTGGAAATAGTTGTCCCGGATCACGCTGCCGAGATGGGAGCTGCAGCGGTCGACGAGACCGTCGTTCGGCAGGTCGTAGAACAGCGACGTGAGCGCCAGCGCCGGATCCGAGAGGTCGAAAACGTTGGTCAGGATGCCCGTTCCGCTCCACGAGTAGTAGCGGACGCCGTTCACGCTCGACGCCCCCTGACCGCAGGCGCTGGTCGGCACGCCCTGAGGATGCTGTGCGTTGAAGGCGGCGGCGCCGCTGGCCGTCAGGGCGTCCAGGGCCAGGACGGCGTCCTGGGGATCGGTCGAGCCGGAGAGCAGGCCCAGCACCGTCCCGAGCGAGTTCGCGAAGAAGGAGAGGACGCCTTCCGTGAAGGAGCCGTTCTCGACGTTGGCGCGCAGGAAGTCCGCCAGATCGGCACCCTTGTGGGGTCCGGCGACGGCCGTGGCGGAGGCCACGAGATCCGGACGCACGGAGGCCACATAACGGACGTCGAGCCCCCCATGGCTGTGTCCGATCAGGTTGACCTTCGGCTTGCCGGTGATGGCGACGATCGTCTCGACCTGGTCGAGCAACTGCTCTCCGCGTGCGGCGGTGGAGTTGAAGGCGCTCACCTGGGTGACGAAGACCGTGGCGCCGCGATCGCGGAGCGCGTTCGGGATGCCGAAGAAGTACTCGAAGACCCCGAAGAGCTCGTCGAAGCCGGCGAGTCCGTGGGCCAGGACGATCGGGTAGCGGGTCTTGGCGGCGTTGCAGGTGAAGAAGCAGAAGGCGTTGGCCTGGCCGGCGACCAGGACCAGCGCGAGGGTGAGCGAGGCCAGGAAGGATTTCGAAGGGCGCATTCGAGTGTCCTCATGCTGATATGCTGATGGATGGAGGGGCGCCTCATTTGAACATATCCAGGCGTCCCAATGGGACGGAAATCGCATCGGAGCCCGGAAGAACCGATCGCAGCGTCTCCTGGGCGGAGCTCCCCGACGCCGGATTCTTCCGTTGGCATGGCGGTTTTCCCTCACTCGATCGCGGCCGCTCGGGCTTCGGCTAGCCTCCTGTGGATGATCGAACGCATGCCCTTCGGCCGAACGGGTCATTCGAGCAGCCGCGCGCTGTTCGGTGCCGCGGCTCTGGCAGCCATGTCCGAGGCCCGCGCCGAGCGGGTCTTCGAGACGCTGCTCGAGTTCGACGTGAACCACATCGACACGGCGGCTTCGTACGGGGAGTCGGAGCGACGACTCCGACCCTTCCTCGCGCAGCATCGGAGCGATCTCTTCCTGGCGACGAAGACCGGAGATCGCGGCGGAGCGGCGGCGCGCGCGAGTCTCGAGCGCTCGCTCGAGCGGATGGCGGTCGATCGGGTCGATCTGATCCAGCTCCACAACCTCGTCGACGAGGCGGGCTGGCAGGAGGCGTTCGCGTCCGGGGGCTGTGTCTAGGCGATGGTGACGGCCCGGGAGGAGGGGCCGGTCCGCTTCATCGGGGTGACGGGTCACGGCACCTACGCGCCCGCGATGCATCTGCGGAGCCTCGAGGCGTTTGCCTTCGATTCGGTGCTCGCGCCCTGCAACTTCTCGATGATGGCGCAGCCTGCCTACGCGAGGGACTTCGAAGCGCTCGCGCGCACATGCCGGGAGCGCGGCGTGGCCCTGCAGACGATCAAGGCGGTGGCGCGAGGCCGCTGGGGTGATTCGGACGGTCCGCGCTTCTCCTGGTACGAGCCGCTCTTCGTCCGCGACGTCTCGGACTCGATCTAGAGGCCTGTGCTGCGGAAGACCGCCCGCACACGATCTCGAGACATCCCAGACAGCCTCGGCCGAGCCTCGCTCGGGGTCGCTGATTCTGCCTGACTCTGATCTCCGGGGGGTCTGATCTCGAACGGACGGGGCCTTGCAGTCCGATGCTCTGGTTGGAGACGTTCGCCGCCTCTCCATACGCTCCGATCGCGGGTCGGGGCGATCCCACTCGCCTTCATTCCCGATCTCGACGCATCGGCGGGCGGCGCCCGTTGCGGCGCGTACGCAAGGCTCAAGGGAGGTCGAATGGACACACGCAACGAGCTCATCGGATCCTGGCGACTCGTTTCCTTCGAACTCGAGGCGCCGGACGGCTCGATCAGTCATCCCTATGGCGAGGACCTCGTCGGCTATCTCTTCTACAACGAGCAGGGCTACATGTCCTCCGCCTTCATGAGTGCCGGGCGCGGCGGCGCCGCCGAGGGAGCCGATCTCGCCGAGGCCGCGCGTGCGAACACCTACGACCAGTTCATGGCCTACTGCGGTGGGTACCGGATCCAGGGCGACCGGATCCTGCATCAGGTCGAGGTGAGCTCGCTCGCGCTCTGGATCGGGACGCGGCAGGAGCGTTGGTTCAAGATCGATGGGGACCGCCTCGAGATCCTGACGGCCCCGCTCTCGGTCGACTCCGAGGCGCCGGTCGGGCGGCTCGTCTGGCAGCGTGCGAGCCGGGCAGTCGAGCCTTCGTGAGTCTGGGTGCCTCTGGCGGTGAGGCGCACGAGCTGCGGTCTCGTGGCTCGTCTCCCGCCCCGTCCCTGGCCCCGTCCCTGACCGCGAGCCGACCGATCGCGATCGTGGGGATCGGCTGTCGTTATGCGGATCTGCGTGGACCGACCGAGTTCTGGGAGATGGTCCGTTCGGGGCGCAACACGGTGCGCGAGGTGCCGGCCCATCGCATCGAGCTCGGCTACGACATCGATCACTTCTACGATCCCCGCCCCGGCATTCCCGGGAAGATCTGCTCCCGGCTCGGCGGCTTTCTCGACCATCCCGAGCTCTTCGATCCCGCCGCCTTCGGACTCACGCCCCGGGACGCCATCGGCATGGAGCCGCAGCAGCGGCTGATGATCGAGGTGACCTGGGACGCGCTCGCGGACGCCGGCATCCCGCCGGAGAGCCTCGAGGGCGAACGAGTGGCCGTGATCCTCGGCTTCATGGCCGAGGACTACTCCCGCCAACGCGCCGCCTGTCTCGGTGAAGAGTCGGTCGAGCGCCGCTTCGACGTCTTCCTGGCGACCGGCATCTCCCACGCCGTGATGAGCGGTCGGATCTCCCATCTGCTCGGTGTGACGGGGCCGAGCTTCACGCTGGATACGGCCTGCTCCTCGTCGCTCTACGCCACCCATCTCGCCTGCGAGAGCCTGCAGCGAGGGGAGACCCGGTTGGCGATCGCCGGGGGGGCGAACGTCTTCCTGACGCCCGAAGGCCAGCTGGCCCTCTCGCGCAGCGGCATGATGTCCCCGGACGGCAAATGCAAGGCCTTCGACGCCGGCGCCAACGGCTTCGTGCGGGCGGAGGGTGCCGGAGTCGTCGTGCTGCGTCCGCTCGAGGACGCGCTCGCCGCCGGCGATCCGATCTACGCCGTGATCCGCGGGACGGGGGTCAGCGCCGACGGGCGCGACGGCGGCCACATGATGGCGCCGGGTCGCCGCGGCCAGGCCCAGGCGATGCGCGACGCCTACGCCCGGGCCGGGATCGATCCCGCCCGCGTTCATTATGTCGAGACTCACGGTACGGGCACCGTGATCGGGGATCCGGTGGAGATCGGTGCCCTCGCCGACGTGATGGGGCCGGGCCGGTCGCCGGACGAGCCGCTGCTCGTCGCCTCGGTGAAGGGCAATCTCGGCCACGCCGAGTCCGCCTCGGGTGTCGCCGGCCTGATCAAGACGGCGCTCTCGATCCGGCATCGCACGCTGCCGGCGCAGCTGCACTTCGAGAGCCCCAGCCCGGCGATTCCCTGGGACGAGATCCCCGTCCGGGTGCAGCGGGAGACGACGCCCTGGCCCCGGCCCGGCAAGCCCCTGGCGGCCGTCAACTCCTTCGGCATCAGCGGCACCAACGCCCACGTGATCCTGGAGGCCGCACCCGGGTCCCGGCTGGATCACGACCCGAGCTCCGATTCCCACTCCGGCTCGAGCCCCGATCCGAACG
>CAYWGW010000039.1:1460-4635 GCA_964457385.1 uncultured Spirochaetaceae bacterium | reverse complement strand
CGCAGTGCGTCCCTCGTTGCTGACGATCTCCGCCCAGGATCCGGTGGCGCTCGAGGCGATGATCCGGGGGCATCGCGACGCCGCCCGCTCCGACGCCCCCCCGCGTCTCGTCGATCTGGGGTACACGCTCGGGTGTCGACTGAGTCATCGACCCCATCGCATCGCCGTCGTGGCCGACTCGCCGGCGGAGCTGGCGGACGAGCTCGAGGCCCAGCTTGCGGGCGTCGCCTCGGGCGGGCTGCACTCGGGTCAGGTGGCATCCGGGGCGCGGCCCTCACTGGTGATGGTCTTCCCGGGGCAGGGGGCCCAGTGGCTCGGGATGGGCCGGGGACTGCTGGCCCGGGAGCCGGCCTTCCGCGACTCGATCGAGCGACTGGACGCGGCCTACGCGCGGCACGTCGACTGGTCGCTGGTGGCACGTCTCGAGGGTCGGGGTGGATTCGACTGGCGCGAACGCCTCGACGTGCTCCAGCCGCTGCTGATCGCGCTCGAGATCGCTCTGGCCGAGCTCTACGCGAGCTTCGGTGTGCGGCCGGATCGGGTGATCGGGCAGAGCCTCGGGGAGGTTGCCGCGGCCCACATCGCGGGCTGTCTCTCGCTCGAGACGACGGCAAGGCTGGCCTGCGAGCGTGGGCGTGTGGTGGCCCGGGCCGGCGGCCGCGGCGCGATGGGCGTCGTCGCGCAATCGCGGGAGGAGCTCGAATCGCGGCTCGCTCGCGTGGCCGCGTCCTCCCCATCCGCTGCGCGCGGGCGCGTCGAGGTTGCGGGGACGACCGGACCGGGGACGACGCTCGTCGCCGGCGATCGCGACGCCGTCCTGGGGCTGCTTGCGCAGCTGGAGCGAGAAGGGGTCTTCGCGCGCCGGCTGGAGGTCGACTTCGCCTCGCATTGCTTTCACATGGATCCGCTGCTCGAGGGGTTCCGGGAACGATTGCAGGGCCTGCACTCCCAGGCCGGCGAGCGGCCCTTCGTCTCCACCGCCCAGCCGGGGGAGCGCTCGGGCGAGGAGCTCGGCGTCGACTACTGGGTTCGCAATCTGCGCGCACCGGTCTGCTTCCGCGAGGCGGTCGAGGTCGCGCTCGACGCGGGGGCCGACGTCTTCCTGGAGCTCTCGCCCCATGCGACGCTGGCGCGGCCGATCCAGGAGATCGCCGCGCTCCAGGGCCGCAAGGTCCGCTGTCTCGGGAGTCTGCAGCGGGAGCAGGACGAGTCGCGTTCGATCCTCGGCTCGCTGGCTGGACTTCACGTGCAGGGCGTCGGGGTCGACTTCGCGGCGCTCCACCCCGGCGGCAGCTTCGTCCCGACTCCCCTCTACGCCTATCAGCGCCGACCCTACTGGTTCGGCGAACGCACGCGCGCGGACGTCTTTCGGCCGACGCATCCGTTGGTTGGGGCGCGACGGGAGGACGCGCTCGATCCCCGCCGCTGCTTCTGGGACCTGCTCCTCGACCTCGATGCGGCACCCTGGCTGGCAGACCATCGCCTCGTGGACGAGGCGGGCGAGGGGCCTTCTGCTACCGGACGCATGACCCTGCCTGCAGCGCTCTTCATCGAGCTGGCGCTGGCCGCCTCCGAACAGCTCTGGCCGGGGGAGCGTGTCGCCCCGACCGAGCTCGAGATCCGGCCGCCGCGGCGGCTGCCCGAAAGGGGGCGCATCGAGCTCCAGCTCGTGCTCGTGCGCGAGGGGCCGCGACGCGCCTCGTTCCAGCTGCTCGCGCGCGACGCGCCGCCGGCTCGGGGACGGGCCAGCGACGACGGATCCGAAGGTGAGCGCTGGCGGATCCAGGCGCGGGGGCGGCTGGGGGGGCCGGTGCCCGCGACCGCCCGCGGTAAAGCGGCCGCCTCGGCCACCTCGACGATCTCGGCCACCGCCCCCGCGGAGGCCGCCGCCTCGGCTGTGTCCGACGCGTCCCAGCCACAGATCCCCGTCGCCGCTCATCTCGAGCGGCTCGCTCGCCAGGGGCTCCGGTTGGGCGAGCGGATGCAGACCCTCAAAGAGCTCCGCGCTGGTCCGGAGCTGCTCGCGCGGCTGCGGCTGCCGCGGCTGGCCGAGTCCGAGTGGTACGCCTATCACGCTCACCCGGCGATCGTAGAGTGCGTGATCCAGCTCGTGGGCGAGCTGCTCTTGCCTGCGTCGGCGGTGCGCTGTGTATCGATCGATCGGATTCGACTCGATCGTCCTCTCGGCAGTGACTGTCGTGCCCGCGTCGTCGCGCGGGGGTCGCATGCGCGCGTCGATGCGTCGGGAGAGATCGAGGCGGACATCGAGCTCTTCGATCGCGAGGGCGCTCCACTCGGGCGGATCGAAAGGCTCCGGGCGGTCGCCATTCGCGCGTCGGGCCGTGCGGAGGATCGGATCTCCGAGCCGGCTCGTCACGGACTCCGCCGTCTCGACCGGGGCCTCGGGAACGTCGCCGCCACTCGACCCGACTCGCGGACGACCCGGTCGCAGAGCCCTGCGAAGAGCCGGGTGGGCTCGCTGGGCGACGGGAGAGGATCGGGCGACGCGATCGACGGAGCTCGAACGAACGGATCGAACGGCGCGACCGGGACGAGCCTCGTCGTCGCCGGTGCGCGTGGCTTCGGCGTCGAGGCGGCCTCTCCGGCTGAACACGGCTCTCGTCGGGACGGAGTCGATTGCGTGGTGCTGCGCGAGTGGCCGCGGCCGGCCGCGCCGGGGCGGGGCGAGGTCGAGATCGAGGTCAGGGCGGCGGCGCTCGAGACCTTCGACGTGCTCGATTCGCTCGGGCTGGCGCGCGCGTCGCGCCGCCGGTCGCCCGCGCTCGGCCGGGAGCTCGCCGGCATCGTGCGAGCCTGTGGCGAGGACGTCACGGGCCTGCGGGTGGGGGATCGGGTGTTGGGCTTTGCGGCTGGCGCCGCCGCGCGGTTCGTGGTCGTTCCGGCGAGCGCAGTCGTCGCGATGCCCTCGTGGCTCGACTTCGACTCGGCCGCGGGCCTGCCACTGGCCTACGCCGTCGCGTATTTCGCGCTATTCGGCGTGGGCGGCCTTCAGGCGGGCCATCGCGTCCTGCTGCGGTCGGCGGGGGGCGGCGTCGGTCTCGCCGCGGCGGCGATCGCGACGGCCGCCGGTGCCCACGTCTTTGCGACGGCCAGCAGCGCTGGACGGCGCGCGGCGTTGCGGGCGCGCGGGGCGCTGATTCTCGGTGCGGCCGAT
>CAYWGW010000039.1:0-1450 GCA_964457385.1 uncultured Spirochaetaceae bacterium | reverse complement strand
GCCGATGTCGATGTCGATGGTGACAGCGATGGCGATGGTGACGGCAACCGCGATCGTGGGCGTGACCGCGAGGGCCAGGGCCAGGGCGATTTCGAAGACGCTGGCCGATTCTCGTCCGCCGCAGCCGAGCAGGGCTTCGATCTGATCCTCGAGGCCACAGGGATGCAGGAGACGACGGAGACGACGGGGACGATGGAGAGGGATTCGCCCCGCGCGTCGATCGCGATGCTGCGCCCCGGCGGCTGTCTCGTCGACCTGACCCCGCGCCAGGAGTTCGAACTCGGCGAGGGCCTGGCGACCGCGCCGACGGAGAATCGTCGATACGCAGCGCTCGACCTCGCGGCCCTTTTCGCCGAGGCACCGCAGAAACGGTGCGAGCTGTTCGAGGCTCTGCGTGCGGGGCTCGAGTCGGGGCGCTGGCCGGCACTCCCGGTCCACGCGTTTCCGGTCGCCGAGGCGGGGAGGGCGCTGCGCTTCATGGCACAGAACCGCCACGTCGGACGGGTCGTCCTCGACTTCTCCGAGGCGGCGACGGCGTTGATCGAGCCCCGTCGCGCGCTTCGGGCCGGGCGGGTGTCGAGCTCCTGTCGGGTGGTCGTCACGGGCGAGCGGCCCGAGGCTCGCGAGTGGGCGGCCAAGGCTCTCGAAGCCCGAGGTATACGCGATCTCGAGATCCTCGCGCTCGATCGACTCGCCGAGATCCTCGTCTGCTCCGATGCGGCAGAACCGTCGATGGGCAATGGAGCGGCGGATGATGAAGCCGCGGGTGATGAAGCGGCGGTTGATGGCGCGGGAGGCGGTGGCGCGTCAGGTGATGGGTCGGTGGGTGGGAGGCCGATGGGCGGCGGGTCGATGGCCGATTTGCACATGGACGCGATCGTCCATCTGGGCGAGTCCGAGGAGTGGACGCGGGCGTTGGGATCGACGTCGGCGCTTCCGGTCGTCTTGAGTGCGCCGGTCACGATGTCGCCGGAGCGACTGGCCGCGCGGGTCGAGTGGGCACTCGCGGCGGGCCTCGACGCCGGGGTCTGGCTCGTGCTCGAGGACGGAGCGATGGAGGGCCTGGAGGCCGTCGCAGGCTCGTCCTGGGGTGGGGAGACGGAGAGCGGGGTCGACGGTCCCGGTCGTGCCGGTTTCGCCATCGACGAGTTGCTCGGGCAGCCCTCCTCGGAGCAACGGCGACGGATGCACCGCTTCGTGGGGGACGCGCTCGCCGCGGTGCTCTCGCTGGGCTCGCGGGATCGCGCGGCACTCGACCTCTCGCGTCCACTCGAC
This sequence comes from uncultured Spirochaetaceae bacterium, assembly GCA_964457385.1. Lineage (GTDB taxonomy): Bacteria > Myxococcota_A > UBA9160 > UBA9160 > UBA4427 > UBA4427. The sequence continues at coordinate 175 of CAYWGW010000039.1, read as the reverse complement.
GAGCTGGGTCTCGACTCGCTGATGCGGATGGAGCTTTTCGTCGGGCTCGCTCGCGAGCTGGACCTGGAGCTGGCCGCCGACTGGTTTCCGCCGAGGCCGTCGATCGCGGAGGTCGCGGACACCCTTCTGGCGCGCCTGGACGAGGCCCAGGGTCCCAGGTCCGCGCGGAGAGCTC
>CAYWGW010000038.1:0-26134 GCA_964457385.1 uncultured Spirochaetaceae bacterium | reverse complement strand
GAAAAACTCGGGGGTTCTCCCGAAATCGGACGCTCCCTTGGCACGTCCCCTGCTTAGTCCTGCGTCCATCAGGCAACGACTCCGCAGCCCGGAGCCCGCGCCATCACAACGAAGCAGCCGCTCCATGAGCAGAGGCCGAACGCGGCAAAGGCAGGCACATGGCGGACGAACCGGGGGGACCGATCGAGATGGAGACGCTTCTGCGCGAGGTGAAGGAACAGCACGACGAGATTTCGGCAGCGCTCAGGGAGGAGATCGTGCTCGAGCACACTCCGCTGATCCGATACATCGTCAATCGGATCGCCGTCCGGCTTCCTTCCCACATCGATCTCGACGATCTGCACAACACGGGCGTGATCGGCTTGATGGACGCGATCGAGAAGTACGACCCCGAAAAGAACTGCAAATTCAAGACATACGCCGAGTTTCGCATCAAGGGTGCCATCCTCGACCAGCTCCGATCCCTGGACTGGGTGCCCCGAAGCGTTCGACAGAAGGGCCGCAAGCTGGAGCGGGCCTACGGTGAGGTGGAGCAGCGGCTCGGTCGCTCGGCCAACGAGGAGGAGGTCGCCGACAGCCTGGGACTCGAGCTCGACAAATTCCATACCCTGATCAACCAGGTCCGCGGCATCTCGCTCGTGAACCTCGAAGAGATCCGGGGCACCAACTCCGACGGCGACCGCTCCGGCACCTTTGCGGACATCATCGAGGACGTCCAGTCCGAGAATCCCTTCGCCTCGCTCAAGCTGATGGAGACGAAGCACGTCATCTCGGACACGATCGGCTCCCTGCCCGAGAAGGAGCGGCTCGTGATCTCCCTCTACTACTATGAAGATCTCAACATGAAGGAGATCGGAATGATCCTCGGGATCACCGAGAGCCGCGTCTGCCAGATCCACACGAAGGCCGTGATGCGCCTGCGTTCCAAGCTGAAGGGCATGGTCGACCGCTAGGGGCGCAGTGGACGCCCGGGTCGGGCCCTCGCTCATCGGTCGACGAACCGGCGGCCAGCCCCGTTTGGCCTGGGCGTCGGGTGGGACCGCCGTGGCCCCGCCGAACGACCCCCGCGGCGGCGCCGGCGTCCAGCCTCGTTCCGCCCCTCCCTTCACGAACAGGCAAAAAATCGATCAATCGCCCGCCGGACCGAGACGATAGGAGCCTCAGACGGTACGCTGACGAGGGGACGGGCCCGGCTGGCCCGCACAGGGGGACCGATGCCCAGGACGCTTCTGCTGGCCGACGACTCGATCGTGATCCAAAAGCTCGTTGGCCTCTCTTTCGCGAACGAAGACGTGCGGATCGTGGCGACGGACAATGGGGACGACGCGATCGCTCGCGCTCGCGAGGTCGTTCCGGACGTCGTGCTGGCCGACGTCGTGATGCCGGGCAAGAACGGCTACGAGGTCTGCGAGGCGATCAAGCAGGACGCCCGGCTGGCTCACATTCCGGTCCTGCTGCTGACGGGGACCTTCGAGGTCTTCGACGAGGCACGGGCGACCCGCGCCGGGGCAGACGGGCAGATCACGAAGCCCTTCGAGGCCCGTGCGCTCGTCGAGCGTGTGAGCGAGTACATGAACCGCCCTTCCGCGACGCCCGGGAGCGACGCACCGAAAGCGGAGGCGACCACGGTCGCGATCGAGGACGACTTTTTCGATTCCAACGTGACGACCCTCTCCCCCCTCGACGCATCTTCCCACCCGCAGAGCGGCGGCGGTCCCGGCCGGAACGATCGGGCGCCGGACGTCGGCAATCGACACAGCGAGTCGACACCGGCCTACTCCGGGGACACCTCCAGTTCACTGCTTTTCGGTGCGCCTGGTGAAGGGGCGAACGAAGACGATCTCGAGCCGGCCATCGGTGAGCTCGTTCTCGGACAGACGGTCTCGAATGCCGGAGAGACCAGGGTTCCAGCTGAAGATCGCGTCGGCGAGGCCCCCGAGCTCGAGCCGGAATCGGCGTCCCCAGCGACGTCGGCGACCGACGATTTCCGGGCGTTCGAGGACGATCTGGGTCTCGACGAGCCGCTGGAGTTCAGCGAATCGCTCTCCGTCTCGCCCGACGACCTCGATGAAGAGCTGGGCGCGAGCGACGACGACGCGACCTGGCTCAGGGGACTCGAGCAGCCGCGCGATGCGGATCCCTTCTCGACGACCGACGACTCGATGGCCGACTCGATGGCCGCCGGAGACACTTCGGCGCAGACGCCGGCCGCGCTCGATCTTGGTCCGGCCAGCGTCGCATCGGACGACCTCGAGTTCGGCTTCGACGTCTCCGAACAGGTCTCGGCGGATCGACCGGGGGATTCCTTCGAGAGGGCCCCGGTGTCCTCGCCCTCGGAGGCAGTGGGGGACACGACGGGGAGCACGCCGCCCCCTGATCGGGGCACCGACGGGATCGTCGCGCCCCAGCGATCCTCGACCTCCTGGGACACGGAGGACATTCTCGTCGGCTACGACGTGTCCACGAGCGATCTGGCTGGGGATCCGGGGGAGCCTGCCGCAGCCAGGACGACTGGGAGCGTGGAGGTCTCGGAGCCTATTCCCGCATCTGCGGCCTTCGTACCTGCCCCGAGCCTACCGCCGCAACGGGCGCACGCAGAGGCCGCTGCAGGCCCGGTGCACTCGGCTCTCCCTCCTGCGTCCCCTCCTCCCCCGTCCGTCGCGCCCGCACCTTCGGAGCGCGACGCGTCGGCCCACGCCGACCGGGAAGCGGCGGGGACCGATTCCGAGGACGAGTCGGGAAACCTGGACCTCGAGACCGATCTCTCCACCGGGCACACTGCAACGGATCACCCCGACGACACCATCGTGGCCGAGCAAGGCTGGCTCGATCCGGACGCGAGGCCGGAGCCGATCGACCGCGACCGTGAACCAGAGCCGGGTCCGATGCCGTCTGGGATCGGGGAAGCACCGATCCATTCGACCCCGAGCTCGAGCCCGGGCTCGACAGCCGGCTCGACCGACGCCGAGGATCGCCGGATCGCCGACCTCTCGCCGCTGATGGAGCAGCGCATCCAGGAGACCCTCGAGAAGGTCGCCTGGGAGGCCTTTGCCGATCTCTCCGAGTCGATCGTGAAGCAGGTCATGGGCCGCGTCGAGCAGATCGCCTGGGAGGTGATCCCGCAGATGGCCGAGACCCTCGTACGCGAGGAGATTCGCCGCATGAAGGGCGACGACGACTGAGGAGTCCGTCGATCGCTCGCTTCCTGCGATAGACTCCGCGGGCCTGGAACCGCTCCGGAGTCTCTCGATGCACAGGCTTGCCATCCCGCTGCCCGAAGCCGCCCGCTGGCGACCGCTGCTCGAGCAGGCGCTCGCTGAGGATCTCGGTCCGGGGGACTTGACCAGCGAGCTCGTGGTGGACCCGGAGAGCCGGGGCGAGGCACGCATCGAGGCGCGCGAGCCTTTGATCGTCTGCGGACTTGCGGTCGTCGAGGCCGTCTTCCGGGCGGTGGATCCCGAGCTGGAGATCGCGACCGTCGCCGAGCTCTGGGACGGTCGACCCGCCCGGGCCGGTGACCGGCTGCTGCAGCTGCGAGGCCGCTACCGGAGCATCCTCGCCGCAGAACGAACGGCGCTGAACTTTCTGGGCCGGCTCTGTGGCGTGGCGACGCGGACCCGTGAGCTCGTGGAGCAGGTCTCGGATCTGAAGACCGAGCTCGTCGATACCCGCAAGACCACACCGGGCTGGCGCGCGCTGGAGAAGTACGCCGTCGCCGTCGGCGGCGGCGTGAACCACCGCATCGGGCTCTACGACGCCGTGCTCGTGAAGGACAACCACATTGCCGCCGCGGGCGGGCTGGATGCAGCGGTCGAGCGGGTACTGCGCCATGCGCCGGAAGGCGTGCCCATCCAGGTCGAGGTCGAATCCGAAGCCATGGCCGCACGCGCCGTCGAGCTCGGATGCGACTTCCTGCTGCTCGACAACCTGCCGCCCACCGCCATCCGACGCATCGTCGAGCGTTTCGCACCCGGAGTGCGACTGGAAGCATCCGGCGGAATCGGTCCGGGCAACCTGCGCGAGTACGCGGAGACCGGCGTGGCGCGCATCTCGATGGGCGCCCTGACCCACTCGGTCGTCTGCGCCGACGTGGCGCTGGAGGTGGAGCTGCTGGCGCAGACGGAGGAGCGGCTCGGATGAGTCCCGCGCCCGATGGGGCCGCGCAGGTGCTGGCCACGCTGCGCGCCCACTCCGACGACGCCGTCTCCGGGGAGAGCCTTTCGAGACAGCTCGGCGTCTCCCGAGCCCAGATCTGGAAGCATGTCGGCGCTCTTCGCAAGCGGGGCTATGCGATCGAGGGCGAGCCGGGCGGCGGATATCGCCTGCGGGAGCGGCCCGATCGTTTGTATCCGGAGGAGATCCAACCGGGGCTCGAGACCCGCTGGATCGCCCGGGATCTGATCCATCTCGAGGAGACCGACTCGACCAACCGGGTCGCCTTCGACCTGGGGCGCGATGGAGCCCCGGCCGGCGCCACCGTCGTCGCCGAGGCCCAGCACGCCGGTCGCGGACGGCTCGGCCGAAGCTTCTTCTCGCCACCACACCTGAACCTCTACACCTCGATCCTGCTACGCCCGACCGGCTCGATCGCAGAGACACCCACGCTGATCCTGGCGGCCGCCGTGGCGGTTGCAGAGAGCGTGGCGGGGCTACTCGAAGACGAGGCGGCGGTCGCGATCAAATGGCCCAACGACGTGCTCATCCGGGGACGGAAGACCTCGGGCATCCTGATGGAGAGCAGCGCCGAGGGGACCCGATTGGCCTTCGCCGTCCTCGGCATCGGGATCAACCTGAACGTGGACCGCGCGCTCTTTCCCGACGAGTTCCGTCCGCTGGCCACCAGTCTTTCGAGCGAGCTCGGCCGTCCCGTCGACCGCGTGGCCTTCACGCAGGATCTGCTGCGACGCCTCGAGCTGCGTCTCGACCAGCACGCCGCGGGCGGCTTCGATGCGCTCCGGAGCCGTTTCGAATCGTTCTTTCGGATGGGCGGGGAGCCGGTCGTGATCGACGAGATCGGGGGCCGACGAATCGAAGGAGTCACCCGGGGCATCGCCGCCGATGGCGCGCTCGAGGTCGCCATCGACGACGGCACGCGAGCTGGACGGATCGTGCGTGTGATGGCCGGGGACGTGACCCTGGCGAAGCGGGCTCCGATCGAGCGATGATCGCAGCCTGGCCTGTCCGGGGCACAGACCGGGCGATTCCGGAGCACGTGGTGCTCGAAGGAGTGGACGTTTGAGGCAGCCGGTCCTGCTCGTGATCGACATCGGCAATACGAACGTCTCGCTCGGCGTCTTCGACTACGACGACGGCGGCGGCACGCTCTCACAGCATTGGCGCCTGTCCACCCATCGCGAGCAGACCTCGGACGAGCTGGCGATATTCCTCTCCGCACTCTTCCAGAGCGAGGACCGACGGATCGACGACGTCACGGACGTGATCCTGTCGAGCGTCGTCCCCCCGGTCGTCCCGATCTGGGAACGGGTCTCGGACAAGCTCTTCGGCCAACCGCCCCAGGTCGTCGGCCCCGGCATGCGCACGGGGATGCCTGTGCGTTACGAGAACCCCCACGAGGTCGGAGCCGATCGCATCGTCAACGCCGTCGCCGCCTTCGAGCTGCACGGGGGGCCGATCATCGCCGTCGATTTCGGCACCGCCACGACCTTCGACTGCATCTCGGAGCGCGGCGAGTACCTGGGCGGAGTGATCTTTCCCGGCATCCACATCTCCATGGAGGCCCTGTTCGAGCGCGCCTCGAAGCTGCATCGCGTCGAGATCGCCCGCCCGAAGTCGGTGATCGGAAGGACTACGACCGGCGCGCTCCAGAGCGGCCTGCTCTACGGCTACGCGGGCATGGTCGACTCGATGGTCGACCGGATCCGGGGAGAGCTCGGACGCGGTGCGCGGGTCGTGGCGACGGGCGGGCTTGCCCGTCGGATCGCGAGCGAGAGCTCCTCCATAGACCTGGTGTCGCCCTTCCTGACCCTCGAAGGACTCCGGATCCTGTTCGAGAAGAATCGACCCGAACGTACCTGAGCGCGCCCTCCGCCCCTGATCCAGGGAATCAAGTCGCGGTCCTGCGCAACCGATGCACTCTGCAGAGTGCCCCGGACCGGAATCCCTCGCGCCGCGATCCGACGGCAGGCATGAAGTCCCTTCAATCGACCCGAGCAGCCGTGCCTCCCGGGCGGCCAGGCAGAACACGCGTTGTCATCCACCGAAGCGCCCGCTCCTCCCAGCCGCAAGGTCACGCTCCGGCTCTCGCCCGAGGCCGAGAAGTACGCACGCCGCGACGCCCCGACGGGCGCCCGACGGATGGCGGCCCGCGGTGCCCTGCCGCTGCCGCCGATCGAGCTGGCGACCGTGCTGCTCGTGCTCGCCAACGATTCCGACAGCGAGGTCAAGCGGACCGCACGAGAGAGCCTCGAGTCCCTGCCCGACGCCGTGCTCGGGGCGGTGCTGCGCGGACCGGCCCACCCCGCACTGCTGTCGTTCCTCGCCCAGATTCATCGCGAGAATGAGGCCCATTGCGAGGCGCTGGCGCTCAATGCCCACGCCGATGACGCCACCATCACCTTTCTGGCCAGCCTGCCCCATCCCCGCGTGGTCGATATCATCAGCCAGAACCAGGAGCGCATGATGCGCCACGAGGAGATCGTCGACGCCCTCGGCGCCAATCCCCTCACCGGGCGCGCCGTGATCGAGCGGATCCTGGGATTTCTCGGTCTCGAGGAGCGCGAGGGCGCACAGGAGGCCGAGTCTGCGCTCGACGAGAGCGAGGCGGAGGCGGCCGTGCTCGAGATGCTGGGCGAAGAGATGAGCGAGGTCGCGAAGCTGCTCGCCGCCGAGAACGCCGACGCGCTCGAGGACGAAGAGGTCTCGGGCAGCCTCTATGCGGCCGTCCAGCAGATGTCGGTGATGCAGAAGATCAAGCTCGCCAGGGTCGGCGGCAAGGAGGCCCGCGCACTCCTGATCAAGGATCGCAACCGCATCGTCTCGTCCTCGGTGCTCGCGAGCCCGAAGCTCACCGAGACCGAGATCGTCACTTTCGCCCAGTCCAGGGCGATCGGCGACGACCTGCTGCGCATCATCGCCTCGAACCGGGAGTGGACCAAGGGCTACCCCGTCAAGCTGGCGCTGGCGTCGAATCCAAAGACCCCGCCGCCCCAGGCCATCAAGTTCCTGACCTATCTCCAGGACCGGGATCTGCGAAATCTGATGAAGAGCAAGGACGTCTCGAGCAACATCAGCTCCCACGCCCGCCGGCTGCTCATGAAGAAGGGAAAGCTCTGATGTCCGACCCGACCGCGCGCATCGTGCTCTGGGGCATCGAGGGAGCTGGCAAGTCCACGACCCTGCAGACCATCTACGACAAGCTGCGTCCCGACCTGCGCGGCACCCTGCGACGGGAGCCCAGCCGCCTCGATCCGACCGTACATGCAGAGATCCTCCCGATCATCCTCGGACCGGTCGGCGGCGTCGGCAGCGCGATCGAGATCGTCGCAGTACCCGGCGCATCGGACCAGGTGCTGACCCGCAAGCAGCTCCTCGACCGGGTCGACGGCATCGTCCTGGTCCTCGACTGCTCTCCCGAGAAGATCGATACCAACCCGCAGTCGATCCAGGAGCTCCGCGACTCCCTCGCCGATTACGGCCGCACGCTCGAAGACCTTCCCGTCGTCCTGCAGTACAACAAGCGGGACATCGCCGACCCCTTCGAGATCGAAGCGCTGCACCGCCGGATTGGTTTCGGCCAGTCGGCCGTTTTCGAGACGACTGCCACCACGGGCCAGGGAATCCTGCCGACACTGACCACGATCTCGAAGCATGTCGTGCGCTCGCGTCGCCATCTCTCCCAGTCGGCAGATAGCCAGTCGGAGAGCGTAGTCACCGCTCCGGCGGTCGAGGCGAAACGCGCCGCGTTCGCCCCAACGCCCAGCACCACGCCTGGGACCCCGTCCAGCCCGGCACCACCGTTCTCGCCCGGTACGCCGCCTGTCATGCCATCGACGATCAAACCCGCTCCGAACCCTGTGAGCGGGGCCGCAACCCACGAGATCCTCGAGGCGGCGATTCTGGACGAGGCGGAGGAGTTCGCGACACGGGAGGGTCCAGACACCCTCGAGCAGGCATTCTCCGACGCCTCGCCATCGTCGCGCGGGTCGCACACACACGTCGAGGACGGCAAGCCGGAAACCGCGCTCGTCGGGGACCTGCACATCGTCTCCGTCGGCGAGGCGGATCTCGACGGTGAGGGCAGCGTGCGCCTCCCCCTCGTACTCGGAGACACCGGAGGCCGGACGCGAAGCGTCGTTCTCTCCCTTCGCCTCGATCCGCTGCTCGATCGGGACCCGGATTGATGCGGCGTCGGATCGCCATCTGGGGTGCGACGGACGAGGCTCTCCGGCTGCTCCGGCTGGTCGCCGGCAACGCGAATGTCGAGGTCACCCGCATTTACGATGGCGAGCCTGAGGCGGCACGCGAGCGCGCCCGGGGTCTCGGTCATGCCCTCGCCCACCACGTCGACCGGCTGCTCGTAGACGATGTCGCGGCATTCTTTTCCGAGAACGGCTTCGATGTCGTGGTCGACGCCACCGGAGACCTCGAGCAACATCGCCCGGCCCATTCTTCGCGGGCGATCCAGATCGTCACGCCCCTGACGGCACGACTGCTCTGGGGATACGGAATGGCGCCCCGCGACCGGAAGGCCGAGCTGCTGCAGGCGCTTCACGAGGTGGTCGAATCGGTCGACCTCACGATCGAGGCGGATGATCTCTTCGAGCGGATGCTCGAGATCGCAGTCGGCGTCACCAACGCGGAGGGCGGCAGCCTCATGCTGCTCGATCCCCAGACCGGGACGTTGCGAATCCGCGTGGCCCAGGGCGTCGAGCCCGAACTCTGGCCGAAGATTCGCGTCGCCCTCGGCCAGGGGATCTCTGGCCGGGTCGCCGCCGACGGACGACCGATCCACCTGCGCGGAAAGGCCGACCGGCGACGCTACGACCTCGTGCGCGAGCGTGTCGACGTGGAGTCTGCGCTCTGCGTTCCCCTGATCCATGCTGGACGCGTGCTCGGCGTCCTGAACGTCCACCATGCCACCCGCTCCGACGTCTTTTCGGACGACGATCTCCAGTTCATGGAGCAGCTCGCACACCTCGACGCCCAGATCATCGCTCGGGCCCAGCAGCACGAGTCCCTCCGCTCCCAGGCCGCCCGCTACGACGCCATCCGGGAGGTCCAGCGCCTGCTCTCCGGCCCGGCCCTCCTGAACGATCGGCTGACGAGCTTCTGTCGGCTGATGGCAGAACGGGCCGGCAACGGCATCGTCCATCTCTATCTGCGCGAGGAAGATGGCCGCTTCCTGCTGGCTGCCACGTCGTTGGCCGGAGGTGGCTTCGGCAGCGAGTACCAGCTCGAGCCCGGCCGCGGCCTCGAAGGCCAGGCCCTCGAGGAGAACCGTCCGATCGTGCTCCATCACGATTCGGGGGCGCTCGCCTACGCGGCGCTGCCCATGTTCGCGGGCTCCAACCCGGTTGGATTGCTGTCGATCCAGGCAGGGCCCGGCGGGTTCTCACGACCCGGGATGCTCGAGAACTGGCACGAGATGGCAGCAGCCGCGGCCGAGACGCTGGCGCGAGCCGCCCGCGAGACGCGGCTCGCCACTCGCGCCGACCGCATCAATGCCATCAACGAAACCTCGATCCGGATGCTCTCCTGCAATGAGCCGAACGAGGTCGCGCGTCTCGCCGCGTCCTCGGCCGCGCTGATCCTCGAGGCCGACCACGCAATCCTGCGACTGCAGGATCCGACTACCCGACGCTATTCGATCCGCTCCTATTTCGGCGCGGCCGAGGGAACCGGCCGGGAGGCCCTCTTCCGACTGGACAAGGCCGTGAGCGTCGACGCCATCCGCAGACGCAACCCCCATCTGATCCAGGACGCGAGCCTGGATCCGAAATTCGCGGGGCTGGTCGCGGAGCTCCGATCGGTCCTCACGACACCGCTCAAACGCGAAGGCCGGGTGATCGGTACGCTCTCCCTCTACGACAAGGTCGCCCTGGACCGCTTCTTCGCGAGCCGATTCGACGACGACGACCTCCAGGTCTTCGGCCGCCTCGTCTCCTATGTCGAGCGCGCCCTCGACCACGCGATGTCCCATCGGGAGAATCATCGACATCGGAACTTCGACGAGGAGACGGGACTCCCGAACGACGCCTATCTCGGCCAGCGCCTGCACGAGGAGATCGCCCGCGCGGCCGGTCGCGAAGACGCGCTGGCCCTTTGCGTCTGCCGCCTGGAGAATCGCGATGAGATCTCCGCCCAAGCCGGCGGCGAGCAGGTGCATCGCGTGACCGCGGCCCTGGTCGAGGCGATCCGTTCCCATATTCGGGAGTTCGATGTGCTGGCTCGTATCGCCCAGGACGAGTTTGCGGTTCTGATGCCCGAGCCGGGACGCACCCCGGGCGAACGAGTCTTCGAGCTGGCCCGTTCGGTGGCGGACTCGATTTCGAAGGACGAGTCGCTGAACCAGCCAGTGCGTGTGGGGCTGGCTTTCGGGTATGGGGTGGTTCCGGGGGATGGGGAAGAGCGGGAGTCCCTCCTCGCCCACGCCCGAACCCCCCGAATCCGTATGATCTAGCGGGTGGATCGAAAATTGGGTCTGGCACGTTTCGTGCGCAGTGATTCGAGATGGCAATCCGATCCCGACATGACCTGCCGCCCTTTTGTCCAAACCCGCTCTGTGATTCGCGAAAAAATCCGGCAACCTGGCACTACAAGAAGAAGGGCTTCTTCGTCCGCAGCCAGAGACCTCATCGCGTCCAGCGGTACGTCTGTCAACACTGCCGCCGTAACTTCAGTTCACAGACCTTCCAGACCTCCTACTGGCTGCGCCGCACCGAGCTGCTCGCCCCCGTCTTCCATCGACTGCTCGCGTGCTCTGGATTTCGCCAGATCGCACGCGAGTGCGATTCCTCGCATAGTACGATCCAGCGACTGAGCGAACGGCTCGGCCGACACTGCCTCCTCTTCCACGAGAGTCGACTCCACGAGACGCGACGACCGCGAGAGTGGCCTGGGGAGCCCGTCGTACTCGATGGCTTTCGCACCTTCGAACACAGTCAGTACTGGCCCCTGGATCTGAACCTCGCAATCGGCGCGTCCCACTTCGTATACGGCTTCAACGATGCCGAGCTGCGTCGCAGCGGGACCATGAGACCGCGTCAGTGGCGAAAGCGCGAGCGGCTCGAGGCGAAGCACGGTCGGCCGGATCCCCAGAGTACGCGGAAACAGGTGGAGGCGCTGCTACGGCACGTGATCCCGCCACATCAGAGCGTGATCCTTCGCTCCGACGAACATCCCGACTACGCGCAAGCGATCAAGCGCATTCGTGACCGCGTGATCCGTCATGAGACGACGCCTTCGCGGGCCGCGAGAACGACCGGCAACCCGCTCTTTCCCGTGAACCTGGCGGATCTGCTCCTCCGTCACAGCAGTGCGAACCACAAACGGGAGACGATCGCGTTCTCGAAACGCCGGCAGGGCATCCTGTATCGGGCCGCGATCTGGGTGGTCTGGCGCAATTACATCAAGAACCGCTCGGAAAACCTGCGCGATGCACCCCCGGCCCAGGCGCTGGGCTTGATCAATCGAGCGCTGACGGTCCCCGACGTGCTGAGTGAACGTCTCTTCCCGGATCGTGTGGCACTCTCGCCGTGGCAGGCATCCTGCTACTTCGCCCGCATCAAGACCCGCGCGATCGAACACTGCAAGGCTCATCAAGCCCGCTACGCCTGCTGAGCCCAGGGAAACGACGGACCCCACCGAATACGGTCTCTTCTGCCACTACTCGGGTCGCGCGAGACCCAATCTTCGCTCCACCTTGATGAGGGCACGGGCGCGGTGGGAGATTTTGTCTTTCTCCTGGGGATCCAGCTCTGCCATGGATCCCTCAACCCCCTCCGCCCGGAAGATCGGATCGTACCCGAACCCGCCCGTTCCTCGCGGTGACGTCAGGATCTCCCCCTCGCAGACCCCCTCCGCGAGTTCGACCCTCCCGTCTGGAAAAGCGCAGGCCGCAACACAGAAGAAGCGCGCCCGCCAGGGCCGGGGCTTCGATGCGAGGCGATCGAGCAGGTGGAGGATGCGACCCTGGTCATCGAGTCCCTGCCCGCCGAAACGCGCGGAGAAGGGGCCCGGTGCGCCGCCGAGACAGGCTACCTCGAGACCGGAGTCATCAGCGACGCACGGCAGTCCGGTCGCCTTCGCTGCGACCAGTGCCTTCTGCCGGGCATTCTCGTGATAGTCCGCACCCTCCTCGGGAAAGTCGACGGGGTCGAAGTCGCGAAGCGAGAGGATTTCATGGCGTTCGAGGAGGCGAGCGATCTCGACACATTTTCCCCGGTTCAGACTCGCCACGACGAGACGCTGCCGAGCGGTCATGGGTTCACCGCCCCTGCCGGAGCAGCCGGGCCATCGCGAAGCCCGCTCCCTCGACTGCTTCGCGTTGCTGCATCACGATCTCGCGAATGCCTCCCAGAGCGAGGTCCAGCAGGCGATCCAGCTCGGTCCGATCGAAGGTTCCGTCTTCACCCGTCCCCTGGACCTCGACGAAGCGCCCCGCCCCGGTCGCCACCACGTTCATGTCGACGTCGGCACGAGCGTCCTCTTCGTAGGGCAGATCGAGCATCGGCTCGCCCCCCACGACGCCCACCGAGATCGCCGCCACCTGATCACGAAGGGGCGGCCCGTTCAAGACGCCTTTGCGGTCGAGACGCGCCAGGGCGAGGGCCAGGGCGACGAAGGCGCCGCTGATGGACGCCGTCCGTGTCCCGCCATCCGCCTGCAACACGTCACAATCCACCCAGAGCGTGCGTTCTCCCAGGCTCTCCAGGGGCACGACCGACCGCAGGCTCCGGCCGATCAGACGCTGGATCTCCATCGTACGACCCGAGAGACTCCCACGGGTCGCCTCGCGGTCGGAACGTCGATCCGTGGCTCCGGGTAACATCGAGTACTCCGCTGTCAGCCAGCCGCGGCCGCTGCCTTTCATCCAGCGCGGCACGTTCAGCTCCTCCATCACCGTGCAGAGTACCCGCGTCCGTCCCATCGAGCAGAGCACGGAGCCGAGCGGCTGCTCCGTGAAATCCACGTCGAAGACGAGCGGCCGCAGCTCGTCCGCGCTTCGTCCATCGCCCCGCATGATCCTCCCGACTGTCCCGAGCATCGGGATGCCACCCGGTCGCACGGCACTTGCCCCGTTTCCGGACTCCCTGACCTCGACGACTCATTATTGGACGTCTTCAGCGATGCGTCTCGCCCTCGACCCTGGAGACCGCTCCCACGCCACGTCGCCGATCATACCGCTGCGCGAAATCGACGACGGCCTCGCTCAGAGCCGCCGCGATCGCATCCCGTCGCTCCGACCGACGAAGCCCCCGCTCCTCCGAAGGATTCGACAGGAAACCGATTTCGACCAGCGAGGCGGGCATCTGGACGCCCATCAGCACGACGAAAGGCGCCTGCTTCACGCCCCTGGATCGGGCCCGGTCGATCGCCGACAGTCGCGTCTGGGCCAGCTTCGCGAACTCGCTCGACTCCTCCATGTGCTGCGACTCGATCAGGTCGCCCAGGATCGCAGCCAGCGGATCTCGAGTCGACGATGAGGGCGCAGTTGCACCGAGTGCCGTGTTCTCGCGCTCGGCCACTTCCCTGGCGGATTCGTCGCTGGCGTCCAGCGCTGCGAAGTAGGTCTCGACACCGGTGGGTTTTCGGCTCCGGGAGGCATTGGCGTGGATCGAGAGGAAGAGGTCGGCGCGGGCGTCATTCGCGACCCCTGTCCGTTCCTCGAGCGACAGGAAGCGATCGTCTTTCCGGGTCAGCACGACCGTCAGACCCCGGTCCCGCAGCCGACGCGCGAGTCGTTGTACGACGTCGAGCACCAGCTCCTTCTCCTGCAGACCCGAGGGCCCGATCGCGCCCTCGTCGCGTCCTCCATGACCCGCATCGAGAACCACCACGTCGAAGCGGTCCAGGCTCTCGGCAGCCATCGGGGCCACCACGGCCCCGACGGCCCACGCACAGACCCAGAGCAGCGTGAGCTTCCCCATCGATTCTCCACCCCCGTGCGCCAGAACATACCACGCACGCGGATGGCCATCCCGAAGACGTTCGATCGAGGACGGCCCCGCCGTGTTGGAGGCGAATGCGGAGGACACCGGAGCGGCTCGATATCGGGATCGGCATCGAAGGCGGGCTCGGCTCGGCATCCGGTTCCGCCGCGGCACCGGCCTCCGCCCCGGCCCCGGCCCCGGCCTCGCCCCCGCGTCCGACTCCGACTCCGACCCGCCCGCATCCTCATGAAGGATGCCGGACCGGATGCGGGGACGGAGACGGAGGCGACGGCGGAGAGCGAGGCGGAGAGCGCCTACTGGCCGAGGTTCACGAGATTCGCGAGCAGCTCGTTGGCGACGGAGACCGTCCGCGTGTTCGCCTGGAAGGCGCGCTGGGAGACGATCAGGTTCACGAACTGCTGAGCGAGATCGACGTTCGACTTCTCCAGGGAGCTCGATCGGATCGAGCCCAGATTGCCGCTGTTGGCGGCCGCGATGATCGGGGCGCCCGAGGAGATCGACTCGATCAGTCGACTGCCGCCGACATCGGTGAGCCCTTCGACGTTGCCGAAGTTCGCCAGCGCGAGCTGGGCCATCGGCTGCGTCACGCCATTCGTGAAGACGCCGTTCAGGCGGCCATCGGCGTCGATCTCCAGCGAGGAGAGCTGACCGGGTGCGAAGCCGTCCTGGGACTGGAAGTTCGTCGCCGTCTCGGTGTCGAAGCGCGTGGTGGGATTGCCCGTCCCCACGCCCGCGACCGGCCCCATGTCGAGGACCACGTTCTGGAGCGGGTTGGCTCCGTTGGCGGCATCGAGATTCAGCGCGATCGTGGGTGGTGCGGTGCCCCCGGCGATCGACACGAGGGCTCCCGAGGTGTCGAAGACGAGGTCCCCCGATCCCTGCACGACGAAGGGATCGCCGGTCGGGGCGCCCGCCTGAGCGTCCGGCAGGGTGACGTTGAACTGGAAGGTGTCGGCGGCGGTCTTCGTGAAGAAGATCGTGACGTCCCGCGGCGCGCCGAGGGAGTCGAAGATCGTCACGGTCTCCCGCGCATTCGAGCTGTTGATCGGATCCGTGGGATCGAAGCCGCCCGGGATCGCGGTCTCGGCCGAGCTCAGGTTCATGCCGAGCGAGATCGTGGCCGTCGCCTGGGGCGGAGCCAGGGGCAGATTGATCTGGATGTCCCCCAGCACCCCGTTCGACTGCCCCGTCGCCGGATCGATCCCGAATCCCTGCACCCGGTTCTGGCTCGGATCCACGAGAAGCCCGTTCGCGTCGAAGCCGAAGACCCCGGCCCGCGAGAAGGAACGGCCCGCATTTCCCTCCAGCACGAAGAAGCCTCGCCCCTCGATGCCGAGATCCGTCGCCCGGCCGGTCGACTCGAAGGTACCCTGCGAGAAGATCGTGCCGATGTCGTTCGTGCGGGCGCCGGCGCCGGTCTGCGCGAAGCCGGAGCCGACGGTGATGTTCTGCCCGAGCACCGAGGCGAACTCGGCGCGCTTCTCCTTGAAGCCCGGTGTATTGGCGTTGGCGATGTTGTCGCCGATGACGGAGATCGCCGTCGACGAGGTCGAGAGGCCGCTCACGCTGCTGGCCAGGGCGTTGGTCAATGACATGTCTTCTCCACTCCTATCGTGCGCGCACGAGGCGCGCATGGGCATCGAAGATCTTCCTTGATCGTCGAATCAGGGATCCGAAGATCGAAGCGGTCCGTCCGCTCGATCCGATCGGCTTCCCCCTCGTCTGTTCCATCCGCTCGAGCGCCGTCACCCGAAGCAGAAGTCCATCGTCCTGCTGGAGGGCCGATCCCAGCAGGGCCGCGAAGGAAGGGCGGCGGTCGACACTCGATCGTGTCGACCGACCCCACCCCGACTCGCGGATCCGGCTCATGAGTCCACCGCCGACGCCGGCTCCTCGGGCAGCCGCACCTCGAGCACATCGGCGGCCGGGAAGATCCGGCTGCCGATGCGGACGCTCGGCTCGCCGACCAGGATCGCGCCGCTCACGCGGCCCGTGACCATCGGCAGCACAGAGACGCTCTCACCCCCGGCATCGCTGCCCGCGAACTCGATCGCGTACACGCCCGGCGGCAGTCCGTTCGCCGCGGGATCGAAGTCGAATCGGTGGTCCCCGGCCGACAGCGGAATGGGCCGGCCAGCGGCATCCCTCGGAAGCAGGGACTGGGCATGCACCTCGCGACCGTTCGCGTCGAGGATGCGCACGCCCAGGCTCGTCGTGGTCGCGGTCGTGCGGAAGGGCATCGTGATCGGCTGCCGAGCCGCATCGACCTCGATCTGGCTGCCGAAGACCACGACGTCGCGACCCACCAGCTGCGCCGGATCGACCCGGGCACCACCACCGGCCGGCCCGTTGCCATCCAGATTGGCCCGCGCCACCAGCGCTTCGACGCCCTCCCGCACCCCGATCAGCTGTTCGACCGAGGAGAACTGGGCGAGCTGGGCGGCGAAATCCGCGGAGTCTTGCGGATTCAAGGGATCCTGGTTCTGCAGCTGTGCCACCAGCATCTGCAGGAAGTCGGTTTGTCCCGTCTCGTCGCTGGGGTTCTGGCGCGCCGCCTGGGCGGCAAGGGCCGACTCGATGCTGGTCGAATCCAGGGCTTCCATCTCGTTACTCCTTGCTGAGCCGCCGTGCGGACCGGCTCTTTGCGTTGGTCCCGATCTCAGATCCGAAGGTCGACGCTGCGCTCGGCCGGTGGTGTCAGGGCCTGCAGCGGCAGAGCTGCCGGGCGCTCGTTCAGCGACCGCAGCGTCCCGCCGACCCGATTCGCGCCGTCGTCGTCGGCGGCGGCGTTCGGATCGCGCCCCGACCGACCACCGTCACGGGCATCGGGGTTACCCAGCTGCGCTTCGACATCCGCCTCCGACGCGACCCGGGTCTCTGCCTGGCGGACCTCGAAGCTGCCCATCCGCAGATCCCGGTTCGAGAAGGCCTGTGCCAGGCGATCCGACTGCTCTTCGGCGATGGCCTTTGCGGCGGCCTCGTGGGCAATCATCACGACGTCGACGGAGCCCTCACGCAGCGTGACGCGGATTGCGATCTCGCCCAGCTCGGGCGGGTGGAGCACCAGTCGCGCCGAGCCGCCGCCCCGCGTGGCGAGCCACTCGGTCTGGACGGCGAGCGCATCGGCAGCCGGGGGGGGAGGAGGCGCTGCGCCGGCAGGCGGCGCCTCGGCAACCGGAAGGCCCGTCGCCCCGACGGTCGCGGCCGGAAGCGCCTGGACATGGGCCGCCGCGCTGGTCGCGCCGTCGACCGGAGCGGCCGCCGGCACGACGCTCCCAGGCCCGATCGACGAATCGAGACCCGCTCGCGCGGAGAGCCGGTCGGAGGATCCCTCGTCGGCGAGGCGGGGATCGATCGATCGGTCGTCCGGCGGCGGTCCGTCACCACCCTCCCGATCTCGTGCTCCGTGTCGATCGGAGCCGTGCAGAACCTCGCGCCCCGCCTCGACCCCTGGCGCGCGCGAGTCGATCGCGGCAGCGCCTCCTTCCGAGCGCAAGGATCCGGGCGAAGCGGCGCGCCCGGCCTCGCCGCCCGCGATATTGGCGGCCCTCCCCGCGATGCGAGCCTCGAACGCTTCGGTCCGCGACCGAGCGCGGTCGGACTCGCCGGACTCGAGCGCGCTTCCGCGACTCTCGGCTCGAGCCCGGGTATCGGATTCCGCCTCCTGCGCGGAGTCCACAGCCGCCGCTTCGACGCCCGCGGAGGTCGATGCGGGCAATCGGACCTCGTTGGAGGCCACCCCCGGCTCTGCCACGATTCGGGCGGGGTTCGCATCCGACGCGGCGCGGACGACTCCGTCCCCCGAGCCGGACGAGAGGACTGCTCCTGAATCGCCGGCATCCGCTCGCGAGCGAACCACTGCCTGGCCGACGGCGGTCGAGGCGATGGCGGCGGCCGACCCGCTGCTCGCGCCGGAGGTCGCCGCGGCATCGGCCGGGCCGGATGCCTGTCTTGCGGAAGCGTCCGCCGGACTCGGATCGGAGGCGGCGGTCGCTGCCTCGAACTCGTCGAGACGGGCATCCATCGCCGCATCGCCGGACGCCGGGGGATCGCCGATCCGCTCGCCGGACTCGAAGAGCAAGACCGCTTCGCCCGGGAGCCGCTCGGGACGCGCGCCCTCCCCCTCTACAGTACGGGATCCTCCCGTGCTCATCTCGTCTCCATCCGATTCGTCGATCTCGCGACTGCCGGCCGTCTCCGCTGAAGACGAGCTGGCCGCCGGGCCTCGTTGCAACGCGCCGGCCTCGGAGCGGGCTGCTCGCGAGTCCCCCGGATTCCGGGGCTCTGCGCGGCTCTCACGCGACGGGGAGGCGCCGAGCTCGCTGCGCAGCAAGCCCTCGAAGCCGATGCCGCGACCCGCCTGCTCGGATTCCGGTCGTGCAGAGGCGTTGCCTTCGAGGCTCTGAATCGAAGTGACATTCATCGGTGTTCTCCGGACCCGTTCATCCCGAATCCCCTCATGGTTGCGCCGCCGCTGGGGCGTCCGTCGTCGGATCCAACGGCCTCAAGAGTCTCTCGCTCACGAGCAGCGCCCGATCCGACCCCATCGCGGCCAGCACGCCCGCGGAGGCCTTCTTCTTCATCTGCCGGATGACCGATACCGCCAGATCGAGCTCCAGCCGCCCGAGCAGGCTGCCCGCCTTCGCTTCCGGCATCTCCGCGTACACCTTGGCCAGCTGAGCCACGCGATCCCCGCCCTGGGATGCCCAGGCGTGGATCCGATCCTCGACCTCCCCCCGGATCCGATCGAGCTCTCGCGCTCGCTGGTCGATTCGCTGCTCCAGCTCCGCCACCGAACGCTCCCGCTCCGCGACCGCCTGCTCGCGCAGGACGAGCGCGATCTCCCGCTCTCGGACCTGGTCGAGGATCGAATCGACGCCACGGGAGAGCGCAGGCACCCGGAGGCGTTCAGCGCCCCGCTCGGAATCCGAACGTCCGCCGCGGTCGGGCTGCGACACCTTCGAACGCGTCTCGTCGGTGGTCGCCGCGTCGCTGGCCGCGAGGACGGCCGACGGCGACGGCACGAGCAGCCCGAGCAGGGTCAGCACGAGCGCCCGGCCTCGCCGGCTCGATCCTCCCTTCGGCCATGCCGGCCGCGCATTCCACTTCGAGTCCGTGCGATTCGAGGTCATCGGCTCGACCTCGACATGGCGATCGCATGAGCCGCGCGGCTGAGGGCGAGCTCGTCGAGCTCGCTCTGATCGAGCCTCCGCTCGCGGGCTGCGTGGACGCTCGCCCGGCGTTCGCTGAGCTTCTCGAGGCTGCGCATGCGGATGTGAGCCTGCTCGACCTCTCTTCTCTGCGCCTCGAGGTCCGGCGTCAGGCGGTCCCGGTTGGCCTCGGCCTGGGCCCGCTCGAAACGCCCGCTCGCGAGCCCCGCCGCATGCAGGCCCAGCCGTCGACCGTCGATGCCCCGCTGCATCGCCTCGCGCAGGATCGTCTCACCGTGCCCGACCCGGGCGTGGGCTTCCCGCACCCGGGCCTCGCGTCGGCTCCACTCGGCCTGCAGCACGCGCAGTCGAGCCCGCGCACGCGCCAGCTCGAAGCGGCGCAGCCGCAGCACGGCATCCAGCCTGAAGACGAAGCGCCTCATGATCCAGCTCCCTGCGATCCGACGCTCTGCGATCCGGCTCCCTGCAACAGTGTCCGAAGCCGGTCGAAGCCCTCGTCGAGCCGCGTGAGCTCGCCGCGGGGCTGACTCAGATAGGCCTGCAGCGCGGGCTCGAGCTTGCGGGCGCGGTCGATGCGCGGATCCGATCCCGCTTGATAGGCGCCGACCGAGATCAGGTCCTCGGCGTCGCGGTAGACCGCGAGCAGCTCCCGTGCCTGGCGCATCGAGGCCTGCTGCTCCGGCGTCGTGACCTCGGGCATCACGCGCGAGACGCTGGTCAGGACATCGATCGCCGGGAAACGTCCGCGCTCGGCGATCCGGCGGGAGAGCTCGATGTGGCCGTCGAGCAGGGAGCGCGCCGCATCGGCCACCGGCTCGTTCATGTCGTCGCCCTCGACGAGCACCGTATAGAGTCCGGTGATGCTGCCTCCGCCGCGAGTGGTGCCGGCCCGCTCGACCAGCTTCGGCAGCGCGCTCCAGACGGAGGGCGTGTAGCCACGGGTGGTGGGCGGCTCGCCCAGGGCCAGGCCGATCTCGCGCTGCGCCATGCAGAATCGTGTCAGTGAATCCATCATCAGGAGCACGCGCCGTCCCTCGTCGCGGAAGCCCTCGGCGATGGCCGTGGCGACGCGCGCAGCCCGGGCGCGCAGCGGCGCCGGTTCGTCGCTGGTCGAGACCACGACGACCGAGCGCGCCAGCGCCTCCCCGAGATCCCGCTCGATGAACTCCCGCACCTCGCGCCGCCGTTCGCCGATCAGCGCGATGACGGAGACGTCCGCGTCCGCCTGGCCGGCGAGCTGCCCGAGCAGCGTCGACTTGCCGACTCCCGATCCGGCGAAGATGCCCATGCGCATCCCCTGCCCGATCGTCGCGAAGCTGTTGATGGCGCGCAGACCGAGATCGAGGGGATGCACGATGCGATCCCGGTCGACCGTCCCGACCGGCTCGGCGTCGAGGGATCGCAGCCGGACATCGGAGAGCGCCGGACCGCCGTCGATCGGACGGCCGAGGCCATCGAGGACCCGTCCCAGGCAGCCGAGGCCCGAAGGCAGGCGATCCGCCGTCGGCCGGGGACGCACCCGCGCGCCGACCCGCAGGCCGCCGAGCCCGCCGAGGGGGATCGCAAGGGTGACCTCCTCGCGGAAGCCCACGACCTCCGCCTCGACCGTCTCGCCCGCAGCGCCGGCCTCGATCTCGCACTCGATCTCGCAGAAGGCGCCGATCGGCGGCCGCAGGCCGACGATCTCGACCAGCAGACCGACCACCGAGCGCACGCGACCGTCCACCGGGTAGGGCTCCCAGCCCGCGAGCAGCGCCCGCGCCCGATCGAAGAAGGGGCTCTCGAGGGCGGCGCTCATGTTTCCGATCCTTCCGGCCCGTCGCCGTCCACGCGGGTCGTCTGCTCGCCCAGGGCCTCGGCCAGAGCCTCCCGCAGGCGCTCCCGCACGGACTCGAGGCGGCCGTCGACCGATCCCTGTCGCGCCTCGATCCGGAACTCGCCCGGTTGGAGGGAGGGCTCCTCGACGAGCTCCAGGCGATGTTCGACGCGCCAGTGCTCGATGCGCTCCTCGGCGACGTCGAACAGCGATGCCGCGTCCTCGACACTCAGCAGCAGTCGATCCGGCCCCAGGGACCGCGCACGCTCGAGAGCCTGATCGAGCACGCGGACGAGCAGCGCCCGATCGAGCGCGAGCTCGCGACCGACCCAGAACGTCGCGATCTCGGCGGCCAGGTCCAGCATCAGCTCGCGATGCGCCAGCAGACGCTCGTGGCTCGTGCGACGAAGTCCGGCGGCGCCCGCCTCGAGCGCCGCGCAGGCGCGTTCGAGCGCCTCGCTCTGCTTCTGGCTGCTCGCGACGCCCCGCTCGAAGGCCTCGCGTTCGAGAGCGTCGATGCGCTCGTCGGTCCAGACGACCGACGACTCGTCCTGCGGAAGCTCCGCCCGCGAAGGATCGGCCGCGACCGACCTGGACGATCCGGCCGTATCCGCAGCCGCGACGAAGTCCTGCCCGCCCAGGACTGACGCCGCGAAGCGATCGGGCACGAAGCCGCGCCGGGTGATCGTCGGGTCGGGCCTAAACGAGGACATCATCGCCTCCGCCTCCGCCGTCGATCGTCACCACGCCCTCTTCTTCCAGCCGCCGCGCCACGTCGACGATCTGGCGCTGGACCTGCTCGATCTCGGACAGCCGCATCGGCGGCAGCAGCTCCGACTCCTCGCGGATCTGATCGGCGGCCCGGGACGAGACGTTGGAGAAGACCTTCTCCCGCATGTCGTCGCTCGCCGTCTTCAGCGCGATCACCAGATCCTCGGTCGGGATCTCCCGGAGCAGCGCCTGGAAGCCGCGCTTGTCGATCGACTCGAGGTCGTTGAACGTGAGCATCTGCTTGCGGATGTCCGCCGCGATCTCCGGATCGCGGGAGTCCATCCGGTCGAGAATCGTCTGGCCGTCGGCCTTGGGCACGCCATTCAGGAGCTTCGCGGCGACGTCCGTGCCACCGAGCGGTGTCGGATGGCCCTGTTGACGAGCGAACATCGTCGCGAGCTCGTCCTCGAGCTCGTGAATCACGTCGCTCGCGACGGTTTCGAGGTTGGCGACCCGCAGCATCACCTCGGCGCGAATGTCGTCGGGGAGGTGAGCGATCACCGACGCGCCCCGCTCCGAGGGGAGCTGGGCCAGGATCAGGGCGATCGTCTGGGGATGCTCGTGGCCGAGTTGGTCGGCGACGAAGCCCGGCGTGTAGTCCCGGAGCGTCCAGTCGATGCGCTTCTCGTCGCGACCGAGCTTCTCGATCAGTCGCGTGGCCCGCCCGCCCTCGATGGCGCGGCTGATCATCGCCATCGCCTGCTCACGACCGCCCTGCATCGATACCTCGTGCTTGCCGATGGCCTCCTGGAACTCGAGCAGGACCTTCTCGAGGGTGGAGGCCGGAATCACCTCGAATCGCGAGACCGAGGCCAGGATCCGCTCCACCTCGTCGTCTTCCATGCGGGCCACGAGCTCCTGCACCCGCACCGGCTGCAGCGCCATCATCAGGATGGCCGCCTTCTCGGTGCCGCTGAGTAGCTCGTATTGGAGATGCTTCTGGGCCATGTCGCTTCAGCCCGCCATCCAGCCGCGAATCGTGCGCACCGAATCCTCGGTCCGGATCTGGGCCAGGCGATCCACCTGCTGCTGCAAGGTCAGCTCGCCCGAGTCCGCCTCGAGCCCGGGGATGTCGAGATCGCTCGGCGCCAATCCCGTGTTGGCCCCTCCCGCCTCGAGCGCCCCGGCCCCGACGCTCGCCAGCCGCCGGATCATCTCCTCGCGCAGGCTGGCGACCGCACCCGAATCACCCTGCTGGACCGCCGCGGCCAACGGGCGCACGAAGAAGCGTGCGAACAGCATCAGACCGATCAGGAAGGCCAGGCCGTTGAGCACCGTCGTCAGCAACCCGATCAGATCCGGCGTCCACAGGCCCTCGCCGCCAGGCTCCTCGAGATCGATCTCCAGGAAGGGTGCGTTGATCACGCTGATCTCGTCGCCTCGCTCGGGCGAGAAGCCCACCGCGCGCTTCGCAAGATCCTCGAACTCGCGCAGGGCCTCGGCGTCCCAGGGCTGGAAGGCCGTGGTCGTTTCGCCTTCGCCCGGCGTTTCTTCGGCGCCGGAGGCGCCGATCGGCTTGCCGTCGACCAGCACGGCGATCGAAAGCCGCTCGATCTGTCCGACCGGGAGGACCGAGCGACGGACGACCTTGCTGATCTCGAAGTTCGTGGTCTCCGAGGAGCGGGTGGACAGGCTCTGCCGCTCCTCCCCACCTTCCGCCGGGGCGGCGTCGGGCGCGTTCGCCACGACCCCCGCGACCCCGCCTTCGACGGTGCCCTCTGAGCTCTCCTCGCGCTCGACCTGGTTGCTGCGGGCGACCTGGGAGTCGGGATCGAAGATCTCCTCGGTGCTCTCGGTCTGGGTCCAGTCGAGCTGGGCGCTGACCTTCGCCACCACCCGACCGAGACCGACCGTCGGCTCGAGAATCGACTCGATCTGACGCTCGAGCTCGACCTCGAGCTTTCGAGTCGCGCCCATGGACGGACCGGGCCCTCGACCGCCCAGCTGCGAATCCGGCTGAGGAGCGAGCAGCCGACCGCGATGGTCGACCAGGGTCACGTGGGCCACGTCGAGGCCCTCGACGCTGCTCGCCACGAGATGCACGATGCCCCGGACCTGGCTGCGATCGAGTTCCCAGCCCGACTTCAGCCGCGTCACCACCGACGCCGTCGGCTTCCGCTCGTCCTTGCGCAGGAGGGTCTTGCGCTCGGGGATCGCCAGCTGGACGCGCGCCCGTTCGACGCCGTCCACCTGCTCGATCGACCGGGCCAGCTCCCCCTGCAAGGCTCGGTGGTAGTTGACCTTCTGCACGAAATCCGTGACGCCGAAGCTGCCTCGATCGAAGAGCTCGAAGCCCGGTGAGCTGCCGTTGGGCAGGCCCCGGCCTGCGACCCGCATGCGTGCCTCGTGCACCTCCGGCGCGGGCACCAGGATCGAGGTGCCGCCGTCGGCGAGGCGATAGGCGATGCGTTCCGACGTGAGCGCATCGGCGATCTCCGCGACCTCCGACGGCTCGAGTCCGCGGTAGAGGAGCCGGAAATCCGCTGCCGTCGTGCCCGTCGAGAGCCAGAGGAAGAACGCGAGGGAGCCAGCTGCCGTCGCGGCGAGGGTCAGCTGCCTCGCTCGGGAGAGCGCGAGAAAGGGGTCGACGAAGTTCTGCAACCAGGGCGGCACGCGCTACCTCAGATCGTTCGCAGCAGTCGCTGATAGGCGTCGAGCGCCCGGTCGCGGATCTGCATCATCATGCGCAAGGAGAGATCGGCTTCGTTGATCGCCACCACGGTGTCCATCAGCCCGACCTCACCCTTGGCGAGGCCCTCGGCCCGATCGGCCGCGAGGTTCTGCTTCTCGTTCGCTTCCGTCACCAGCCCGGAGACGATCTCCGCGAAGCGCCCCCCCACACCCTTCGACGACGCCGCACCAGCCTCGCGGCCGGGATCGAGACCGGGGGTCTGCTCTCGCAGCCTCTCGACGAGAATCTGGTCCATGACTACTGCCCCACCCGCATCAGCGCTTCAGCCATGCTCCGGACCTTCTGCATCACGAGCAGGTTGGCCTCGAAGGCGCGGCTCGATCCGACCAGGTTCGCCTGCTCCTCCACCAGGTTCACGTTCGGGAAGGCCACGTAGCCGTCTTCGTTGGCGTCGGGATGACTGGGCAGGTATCGAGTCATCGGATCCCGGCCGTCTTCCTGGATCCGGGTGACGGAGACCGCCCGGAGCTTTCGCTGCAGGGCCGAGGCAAAGGGCGAGCCGAGACGGTCGGCCTGGAACACCGGATCCCGACGGCGGTAGGGCCCGCCCTCCGCCGTTCGCGTCGTCTGGGCGTTCGCGATGTTGCTGGCCGTGACCGTCATCCGGGTCCGTTGAGCCCGCAGGCCGGAGACGGCGATGTCCACGATGTCACTCATGTTCATGGGCTTGGACTCCTGCTAGGCCTGTCCGATCGCGGTCCGGACGAGGATCGAGAGGCGCGCGAGGACGTTGGCCTGGTCGATGAAGGCGCCGGCGTTGCGATGGGCGACGACGAGCTCCTGATCGAGGTCGACGCCGTTGCCATCCGGTCGCGTACCCCGCGGTCCCCGTTCGACCCGCGCACCCGTGGCTTCGACGGAGTCCTGCGGAAGATGACCGGGATGCGTCCGCTGCAGCGCGGGCGTCTTTTCCGCCAGGATGCCCTCGAAGGAGAGATCCCGGCGGCGATAGCCGGGTGTGTCGGCGTTCGCGATGTTGCCCGCCAGCACGGACTCCCGCGCCATCCGGAAGCGCATCGCTTCCTGCAGCGTGCTGAGGGCAGAGGGACCGAAGCTCGGCATTTTCTTCCTCCTGGGACCGAGCGGAGCGATTCGCTCTGCAATCCGGTCCGTCGAGAAGGCGAAAGAGCAAGCGGCGTGCCAGGGACCCCGGTCTCGTCGCGGCCATCCAGGCGATTCTCACTGATTCCGGATCTTGCAGGGACGAAGGGCTGCACGGACGCGGATGCACATTGAAATGCGAATCGGAGCTCCGGTGGGAAGAAGCTTCCGGCCGCCCGCCCGCGTCAGCGGAGATCGTACTCGCGGATCTTGTTGCGCAGTGTCCGGACGTTGATGCCGAGGGACTCGGAGGCGCGGGTCCGATTGCCACCCCAATGGGCGAGGGCCCGGATGATCGTGTCCCGCTCGAGCGATCTCAGGTTCAGCCGCGGTGCCGGAGCGTCACCAGCCGACTGCCTCGACTCGGATCCGGCCAGCGCGCGCAAACCCGAGCGCCCGGGCTCCCCCTGCATCAGGAGACCGCGCAGACGACTCTCCAGCCCCATCCAGT